>WRGA01000117.1 GCA_009787405.1 Candidatus Azobacteroides sp. | reverse complement strand
TGAAGGGATGGTATAATGCCAGAACGATTGGCGCTTCCTTGAGCTACAATTTCCAATCCGGCAAAAAAGTAAGCGATAAGAAAGTCGAAACCGGTGCAGCAGAAGAAAAAGCAAGGTTGAAGTGAAATGAATAGAAAAACAAAAAAATTATGAAAAAAAACGAACAATCTGTTCATTGCAGACTTCAGCGTATCTCTGATACTTTGATGATCAATGGCGGTTTTCTGTCTAATTTAGGACTGTATTCCGGAGAAAGGGGGTTCGTTTTGTTTTTCTTAAGTATGCGCCTAAAATATTTGCGTATAATATAATATAAGTACCCGGTAAAATTTAATTTAAATTATTTTAAACGCGAAGATGCAGAGACACAAAGCCGCAAAGATTTTATATATCCAAGAAAACCCTTATTCCCTAAAAATATCTTTAGTAGCTTCAGCTGTCTTTTCAGTCTCCCGCCTATTCCCTTATTAAAAGACTGAAAATAAGGGAATAGGCGGGAGATGGTAATGTTATTTTCTGCTGTTAAGAGAGAGGGGCCTTTCAGGAAATAAGGTTTTTATCTTATTAATGTTCCCATTACAATAAAAATCATTTTTTGTTTATTGTTTTTTTTAAAGGGTATTTTTGTGGTAGCCGGAAGACAAGACATCCACAAACTTTTACGGGTGAACCGGGGAAAAATCAAAGCCGATAACGAATCTCATTATCGGCTCTTTTTCTTAAACACAATGATTAATCAAATAAATAAACCGTTTCATAATTTCCCAATCCGGAAAGGGTTTAATTTTTTAAAATCGTCATCGTATCCGATGCGATCATGTATTCTTCGTCGGTGGGAACCACCACAATTTTCGTTTTGGAACCGGAAGCGCTGATTACGATTTCTTCACTACGGGTGCGACTGTTGATGCTTTCGTCCAGTTCGATGCCCATGAATTGCAATCCGCGGCATGCTTCGGACCGCATCGACATGTTGTTTTCTCCGACTCCTCCCGTAAATACGATGATGTCAACCCCATTCAATGCTGCGGCGTATGCCCCGATATATTTTTTGATCCGGTAATTGTACATTTTAATTGCCAAAACAGCTCTTTCGTTTCCTTTTTCCATGGCGGCAGTCAATTCGCGCATATCCGATGATACGCCCGATACGCCCAAAATCCCGCTATGTTTGTTCAACAAGGTCGAAATTCCGGCAGAACCGATCATTTCTTTATCCATCAAAAAAGAAATGACGCCGGCATCGATGTCGCCGCTGCGGGTTCCCATCAACAAACCTTCCACAGGCGTGAATCCCATGCTCGTGTCGACCGATTTCCCGTTTTTGATGGCGGCGACAGAAGCTCCGTTGCCGATATGGCAGGTAATGATGCGTTGCGATTCGAACGGTACATTCAATATTTCACACACGCGGCGGGAAACATATCGATGACTTGTTCCGTGAAATCCGTAACGACGAATGGCATATTTTTCATACAGAGAATACGGAATGCCGTACATGTAGGCGTAATCGGGCATTGTTTGATGGAATGCCGTATCGAAAACGGCCACTTGCGGTACTTTCGGCATCAATTCCGAAATGGCGTTAATTCCGCTTAAATTCGGCGGATTGTGCAAAGGTGCGATCTCGATGCATTCTTCGATTTTATGCAATACGCTTTCGGTGATCAGTACGCTGGCATTAAATTTTTCGCCTCCGTGTACCACGCGGTGTCCGACGGCATTGATTTCATCCAACGAATTGATACAGCCGTATTTTTTACTGATCAAGACGCCCAGAATATATTCTATTGCCGTTTGATGCTCGAGAATTTCACCTTCCAGAATAACTTTTTGCCCGTCGTCAAGCGTCAGTTTAAGAAAAGAACCTTTCAATCCGACTTTTTCCACTCCGCCTTGAGCCATTACTTTTCTTTCTTCCATGTTAAATAATTTATATTTAACGGAAGAACTTCCGCAATTGAGTACCAATATGTTCATGTGTTGTAAATTGTAAATTGTCCGATTGTAAAATTAAGCTAAGGCAGCCGGGCCGGTTAATTTCCCGTTTTCATCGTATAAATAAAATCCCTTTCGCGTTCTCACTCCAAAATGTTTGGCTCTGAACAACCGTAACAACAAGGGAGAAGGTTTGTATTTTTTGTCGCCGTATTCGTCGAACATGTTATTCATCAAAGGAACCATTTTTTCAATGCCTAATATGTCGGCCGAACGGAATACACCCAGCCGGTATCCGTAACCGACCTGCAACAATTTGTCGATGTCTTCGAGTGATGCGACATTCTCCATCAGCATTTGGCAGGCTTCATTCAGCATGGTCACAAACAAACGCAAGCTGACCAGTCCGTTGCTTTCTTGTACGGATATATAATCGTGTTTAATCAATTTGGCGAACAACTTCATTTTTTCAAACACTTCATCGGATGTATACAATCCTTTTACGATTTCGAGGATTTTAGCTTCCGGTTGGGTGACCAGAAAATGAAGGCTGATGCAACGTTCTTTATGTTCGAGGTCAGAAGCCAGTTCGGTGATGATGATGGTGGAGGCATTGGTGGCAATCACGGCATCGGGTGCGAGAATGCGTTCCAGATTCATAAACACTTCTTTTCTCATCATTTTGTTGCGTTCTCCCGTATGGTCGTCGTAACGGATGCATTCGATCACGAAATCGCAACCTTTCAGATCTTCATAATTCAAAGATCCGGTGATTTTCGACATGATGGAACGTTTTTCGGAAGCTGTCAACCCCCAGTTTTCGACTTTGGTGTCAAGATTTTTGCTGATGTTGTCTAACGCGAGTTGAATTTTGTCATTCGAAATTTCGACAAAAACAACTTCCAATCCTGCCGAAGCCGTCAGTCCGACAATATTTTGCCCGTCTCTGCCGCATCCGACAACTCCGATTTTTGAAAATAATTTCTTCTCCTGCAGCTTTATGCTGAGGCCGAATCCTTCAATAGGTTCAATAATTTCCGACATATACGGTTGAGAGTTAAGAGTTAAGAGTTAAGAGTTAAAAGTTAAGAGTTGAAGTTAAATCTAAAAGTTAAAAGTTTATCACGATATTGTGGTGAAATTCAAATCAGCTTTTAACTTGTCGGTTTTATTGCCGATTGCCTGGTTGGCCGTGATGGCGACCATTTTGTAAATATCGTCGATTGAACATCCGCGCGACAAATCATTGACCGGGGCGGCGATTCCCTGCAAAACAGGGCCTACGGCTTCGGCACCGGCTAAGCGTTGAACCAGTTTATAGGCGATGTTTCCTGTTTCCAATGAGGGAAACACCAATACATTGGCATGTCCGGCTATTTTGCTTCCGGGAGCTTTACTTTGGCCTATCAAAGGCACGATGGCGGCATCAGCCTGCAGTTCTCCGTCGATATTGAGAGACGGATCCAATTCTTTTGCCAATCGGGTGGCTTCAACGACTTTGTCCACCATTTTATGTGAAGCGCTTCCTTTAGTCGAAAAACTCAACATGGCTATGCGCGGTTCAAATCCGGCAATGTCGCGAGTGGTTTTTCCCGTTGCCACCGCAATGTGAGCCAACTCTTGCGCCGTGGGATCGGGTAAAACGGCACAATCGGCAAATACCATGATACCGTTTTCACCATAAGTTTTATCGGGAAGAAACATGATGAATGCCCCGGATACGACACTGATGCCGGGCAATGTTTTGATGATTTGAAAAGCCGGACGCAAAACGTTGCCCGTTGTATTCCGGGCTCCCGCAACTTCTCCGTCGGCATTTCCGTTTTTAATCATCAAACATCCCAAAAACAAAGGATCCTCGATTAATTTGCACGCATTTTCGAAGGTCAATCCTTTCTCTTTCCGGAGGTTGAAAAGTAAATCGCTGTAAATTTCTTTTTTATTGTGGTGAAGAGGATCGATGATTTCAGCTTCGGAAATATGTTTTAATCCGAATCTGTCTGCCATCCCCGAAATTTCGGAAGGGTTTCCGATCAAAATGATTTCCGCCACTTCATCGGCAAGCACCCGATCTGCGGCTTTTAATGTCCGTTCTTCCGTTCCTTCGGGTAAAACAATGCGCTGTTTGTTTGCTTTCGCCCGTTCGATGATGCTTTGAATTAAATCCATGCCTATTTCCTTTTCTCTGTTCATCAATTTCTATTTTAACCCCACAAAAATAGTAAAAATGCAATATCCGGATTACATTTTTATCAAAAAAAACTAAT
The DNA here is from genome assembly GCA_009787405.1 of Candidatus Azobacteroides sp. GTDB lineage: Bacteria > Bacteroidota > Bacteroidia > Bacteroidales > WRGA01 > WRGA01. Next base: position 59,343 of record WRGA01000117.1, on the reverse strand, counting down.
CTCCACATTGCAAAATCAATATTTTTTGTTTTTTTTACATTTGTATGCCCGGATGTACGAACCGGTTATCGATCCGGATTTGTGGGTTCGGCAGGGGTGATGCCGGCGGGTTGAGCCTTATTACCGTGCGTGCAGCATCATACATCCGGAAAATTGTTTTGAGTTATCATTAAAAAAACGTAACTTTGTCGGGTTTGGCAATCGGTCAAATTTTATGGACAACGAGAAAATAAAAGAGATCGTAAAAGAAAAATTTACGGAATATTTGGCATTGCACGGACACCGGAGAACTCCGGAGCGTTACGCAATTCTCGAACACATCTATTCTTTCGACGGACATTTTGATCTGGAAGCATTGTACGAATCGATGAGTTCAGGGGATTTTCGTGTGAGCAGGGCAACCATTTATAATACCATCGAATTGTTGTTGGATTGCCGGTTGGTGCTCAAACATCAATTCGGAAAAAATATTTCTTATTATGAAAAAAGTTACAACAACGATAATCATCACCATTTGATTTGTACGGAATGCGGAGCGGTGCGTGAAATCAAAGACAATGATATCAGCCGGTTGATCGAAAACAAGAAAATATCGAGATTCAAACCGGTTCATTACAGTTTATATATGTATGGTGTTTGCAATAAATGTTCTTCGACGAAAAATAAAAAAATAAAAAATAATAAAGAAATCAGGAAATGAAAGTAGACGTTCTTTTAGGGTTGCAATGGGGAGACGAAGGTAAAGGCAAGGTGGTTGATGTTTTGACGCCGAAATATGATGTGATCACCCGTTTTCAGGGTGGACCGAATGCCGGACATACTCTGGAGTTCAACGGTAAAAAATATGTGCTCCGCTCTATTCCTTCCGGTATTTTTCAGGGCGATAAGATAAATATCATTGGCAACGGGGTTGTGTTGGATCCCGCGCTTTTCAAAGAAGAAGTGGAAGCTTTGGAATCTTCCGGGCATAATTTGAAAGGAAGATTGTTGATTTCGAAAAAAGCACATCTTATTTTACCGACTCATCGGTTGTTGGATGCTTGTTCCGAATTTCGCAAAGGTTCGTCCAAAATCGGAACGACAGGTAAGGGAATCGGTCCCGCCTACACCGACAAAATAAGTCGGAATGGCCTGAGAGTCGGGGATATTCTTTCCGATTTCGAAATTAAATATAAAGCTGTGGTTGCTCGTCATGAAGAAATATTACGTCTTTATCATTTTAAATATGACTTGAAATCGATCGAAAAAGAGTGGTTTGAAGGAATCGAAAAATTAAAGACCTATACCTTTATAGACAGTGAACATTTTATCAATGAAAAAGTAAACGAAGGAATTTCGGTGTTGGCCGAAGGAGCGCAAGGAACATTGTTAGACATCGATTTCGGTTCTTACCCGTTTGTGACCTCTTCGAATACTATTTGTGCGGGTGCTTGTACGGGGTTAGGGGTTGCTCCCCGCAGAATCGGAGAGGTTTTCGGAATTTTCAAAGCGTATTGTACCCGTGTGGGCAGCGGCCCTTTTCCGACCGAACTTTTTGACGAAAACGGAGAGAAGATGAGAAATTTGGGTGTCGAATTTGGTTCGGTGACCGGTCGTCCCCGTCGTTGCGGCTGGATCGATCTTGTCGCATTGAAATATTCGATTATGATAAACGGCGTCACTCAATTGATCATGATGAAAAGCGATGTATTGGATTCGTTTGAATATATCAAAGCTTGTGTGGCGTATGAAATCGACGGGAGGAAAATCGATTATTTCCCGCATGAATTGAATGATGAGGTAAACCCTGTTTTTACCGAATTGCCGGGTTGGAAAACCGACATGACAAAAATGCAAAAGGAAAACGAATTTCCGGAAAAATTTAATGCATACCTCGATTTTCTGGAAAAAGAACTGAATGTTCCGATTAAAATTGTTTCCGTCGGGCCCGACAGAGAACAAACTATTTTACGCGAAAATAAATAAACGGATAATCCGGACAATTTATTTAATTTTTTAACTCTTAACTCTTAACTTCATGTCTATTTATGTAATTTTCGGAATATTCGCTTTAATCAGTTGGTTTATCCAGTCAGGATTGAAAAACCGATTTAATAAATATTCCCAAATCCCGTTGAGGAGCGGAATGACGGGAAAAGATGTAGCTGAAAAAATGTTGCGGGATAACGGAATCAACAATGTTGTCGTGGAATCAGTGGAAGGTCAGCTGACCGATCATTATAATCCCGCCAAAAAAACGGTTAATCTGAGCCGTGACGTATATTACGGAAACAGTGTCGCTTCCGCGGCTGTTGCCGCACATGAATGCGGACATGCTGTACAACACGCCACGGCTTACAGTTTTTTGACCATGCGTTCGAAATTGGTGCCGGTGGTTAATTTTGCCTCCCAATGGATGCAATGGGTGTTACTTGCGGGGATTGTTATGGTAAACCGGTTCCCGGGATTATTGCTTGCCGGGATCATTTTGTTTGCCATGACGACGTTATTCAGCTTTATTACATTGCCTGTTGAAATTAATGCCAGCAGCAGAGCTTTGGCGTGGTTGAACAGAGCCGGGATTACGGATGCGAATACCTATCCTCCGGCTAAAGATGCCTTGAAGTGGGCGGCTTATACTTATGTGATTGCAGCCTTGTCTTCATTGGCAACTTTATTTTATTATATCATGATTTTTCTTGGCAGAGACAGAAGAAGCTGAAGTCAGTTACCTCATTTATGATCCCAAACGCAAAAAATTATGTATATAGCAAATCCTCTTTACGATGTGGTATTCAAATACATGATGGAAGACAACAAGGTTGCGAAAAAATTCATCTCGGCCATCATCGATGAAAAAATCATTGAATTGGACTTTTCGCCGCAGGAACATGTTTTGACCATTGACCACAACAAACAGAGCTACACGGTCTATCATCTGGATTTTCTGGCAAAAATAGAAACCGAAAACGGCTGCCGGAGCGTAATCATCGAAGTGCAGAAAGCAATGCTTCCCACCGACATCATGCGTTTCAGACGTTATTTGGGCGGACAATACCAAAATCCGTCAAACAGTTACGAGGATTCCTTCGGAAAACGGAAAGCCCTGCAAATATACTGCATATTCTTCCTCGGCCGGGGATTAGGCATCAAAGGCATTCCTCTGTTGGAAGTCAATCACCGGACAAAAGACCGGACGACGAATACGGAAGTGGAAAGCGGGAAAAACGAGTTTATCGAAGGGCTTCACCACCGTTCATGGATCATTCAGATACCCGAACTTCCGAAGCATAGGAGGAATGATCTCGAGAAACTGTTGGGGATATTCGACCAGAGCAACCGCACGTCCGATCATCATATTCTGAATGTTTCGGAGGAAGATTTCCCGGAAGAATACCGTCCGGTCATACGCCGGCTGCAAAAGGCATCGCAAAGCGAGGAGATGAAAAACACAATGACCGCCGAAGACGATTATGTGGAAGCCTTCCGGATAAACGAGCGCATTATCGCCAACCAGACAAAAGCACTTTTGGAAAAAGATAAAGCCCTTTCGGAGAAAGACAAAGCTCTCTCGGAAAAAGATAAAGAAATAGCCGAATTAAAACGTCTGTTAGGAAAATAAGACATTCATATCACTAAAAAGTATTAACAAATGCCGCAACTTGCAAATATTGTCGTACTTTAGCCGCTTAAAATCAAAAAACGGTTTTTATTAACCGTAATTCCATTTCGGTATATTTATTTCATCATGATTTCGAAAGTTTACTTATTGCCCGTAATTTTTGTTCTTTGTTTTTTTTCCTGCAACAATGAAGAAAATGTGAACAGACCTTTGGTGGTGATCGGAGATCAGGTATTGCGCAAAGAAAAACTGGATGAAATAATTCCCAAAGGATTGAGCAAAGAAGACAGCCTTCAATTTGCGGAACATTACATCAGAATGTGGATCAATGACGAATTGATGTTTCAACAAGCTCAACGAAACATCGGAAACAGCAAAGACATCGACCAAATGGTGGAAGAATATCGGAAATCATTGATTTTGCATACTTACGAGAACAAACTTGTGGAAGAAAGACTGAACAAAAATATATCCGAAGAAGAAATCAAATCTTATTATCAACAGAACGAAAAAGATTTTTTATTGACAGAAACCATTATCAAAGGATTTATATTAAAAGTTCCGTTAAATGCCGCAAAGCTCGATGATTTGAAAGAATGGTGCAAAAAAGAAACGCAAAATCCCGGCTCGGGAAACATCGAAAACATCGAAAAATATTGTATTCAAAATGCTTCCATTTACGAATATTTCTATGATCGTTGGGAGCCGTTGGGCAAATTGACGGAAAATCTGGCGTATGCCGCCAATGGTTTTGCTTCGCCCGATTTCCTGAAAAACAACACATTCGTGGAAGCGCAAGACAGTTCGTTCTATTATTATTTGAACATTAAAGAATGTCTTATGCCCGGAGACAAGCAACCGTATGAATTTGCAAAAGCCAAAATCATCGACATGTTGAGAAATGAGAAAAGAACCGCTTTCATCAAAAAAATCGAAAACGATTTGTATGAAGAAGCCGTGAAATCCGATAAAGTGAAAATTTATTATTAAAGAAATGCCGGGTATTGTAAACCGGAAGTTTAACCGATAAAGACAAATGTTTAAATTCATTCGTAAACCGTTTTTCTTGTTGCAACTGCTGATGTTTGCTCTTGCGACAAACGCACAGGATAATGTCATCGACGAAGTGATCTGGGTAGTCGGAGACCAGGCGATATTAAAGTCCGAAGTGGAGGAACAGCGCATGGAAGCATTGTACAGAGGCGAAAAAATCGAAGGAGATCCCTATTGCGTCATTCCCGAAAACATTGCAGTTCAGAAATTATTCCTGAATCAGGCAAAAATAGACAGTGTCGACGTCACCGATGCCGAAGTAACCCAGCAGGTCGATGCCCGAATCGATTACTTTATCTCACAAATCGGATCGAAAGAGAAAATGGAAGAATACTTCCGCAAGCCGGGCGTAAAAATCCGGGAATCCATGAGAGATATTGTCCGCGACCAACTGACCGTACAAGCCATGCAACGGAAAATTATAGGAGAAATCAAAATCACACCGGTCGAAGTAAGAAAATATTACAGTAAACTTTCGTCCGACAGTATTCCTTTCATTCCCACTCAAGTGGAAGTGCAGGTCATTACCAATGAACCGAAGGCTACATTTCAGGAAATCGATGCTGTAAAAGCTCGTTTGCGTGAATTTACGGATCGGGTCAACAACGGTGAAGCCGAATTTTCGACTTTGGCGCGGTTGTATTCCGAAGATACCGAATCCGCAAGCAGAGGAGGAGAATTAGGATTTATGGGAAAAGCACAATTGGTTTCGGAATTTGCGAATGTTGCATTTTCGCTGTCCGATCCGAAAAAAGTTTCCCAAATCGTGGAAACAGAATACGGATTCCACATCATTCAACTGATCGAACGCCGGGGAGACCGGGTGAATGTCCGTCACATCCTGCTGAAGCCGAAAATCGAGTCGAAAGCGATCACTTCGGCATTGAATAAGCTGGATTCCATCGCCGGAGACATCAAAAACGGAAAATTTACATTCGAAGAGGCAGCCCTGTATTTGTCTCAAGACAAAGAATCCCGAAACAACAACGGTTTAATGGCCAATCCCGAAACCGGAACATCCCGTTTCGAAATGCAACAATTGCCGCAGGAAATCGCTAAAGTGGTCGATACCATGAAACCGGGCGATATATCCAATGCCGTCGCCATCACAGACCGGAAACAAAAAACGATTTGTATGCTGGTAAAACTCAAAGCGCGGTATCCGGGTCACAAAGCCAATGTAGCCGCTGATTATCAGGAATTAAGGGACATTGTGAGATCGGCCAAGATGCAAGATGTCATTGATAATTGGATCCGGGAAAAACAAAAAACGACATATGTCAGAATTGATCCGAGTTGGAGCAATTGCGACTTTAAATATCCCGGTTGGCTGAAACAATAAAATGGGTACCGGAAAAAATATATCAGGTCAAATCAGGCACAAAATTACGCTTATCGGGATTTTGTGCCTGATCGTTATCGGCTCGCTCGCGCAAAAACTCCAGCCTCCGGCCAATCCGGCACAAGATAAAAACAGAGTTCATTTGGAACAAGCCGATTCGTTGATTTTCAATAAAATACTGAATCCCGACATTCAGGTTTTGCTGGGAAATGTCCGTTTTCGTCACGGAAGCACGACCATGGATTGCGACAGCGCCTATTTCTACGACAAGACCAATTCTCTGGATGCTTTCGGAAATGTGGAAATGAATCAGGCCGACACCTTGTTTACTTACGGCAATGTGTTGTATTACGACGGCAATCGGAATCTGGCCCGGTTACGGGAAAATGTAAGAATGGAAAACAAAGGGGTCACGTTGTTCACCGACAGCCTTAATTATGACCGTATAGCGAATATCGGGTATTATTTTGACGGCGGAGTCATCATCGATCAAGAAAACGAATTGAGTTCCGTTTACGGACAATACAATCCCGGAACCAAAATTGCGATTTTCAATTACGATGTCCGGTTGACCAACCCCAAGTTCACGCTTTATTCCGATACGCTTCGTTACAACACCGCAACGGGAATCGCCGATATTTTGGGACCTTCCACCATCGTCACCGACAGCAGCGTTATTTATTGTACCAGAGGCTGGTACAACACACGTACCGACCAATCCGAATTACTGGATCGTTCGAAAGTGGTGACAAAAACCCAAACCCTGACCGGAGATACGTTAAAATATGACCGGAAAAACGGGATCGGCGAAGTGTTCGGAAATATCGAAATGAACGATAGTGTCCAAAAAATCATTTTACGGGGAGAATACGGCTATCACAACGAACAGACTCAATATTCGTTTGTGACCAAAAAAGCGTTGGCAATCGAATATTCGGGAAAAGACAGTTTATATCTGCACGCTGACACGCTGAAAACATTGTCCGATTCAACCTTCAAGATGTTGAAAGCTTATTATCATGTCCGATTTTACCGTACCGATTTTCAAGGTGTTTGCGATTCGATGCAATATAATACGAAAGATTCGGTGCTCCGCATGTATAAAGACCCGGTAATGTGGAATGAAGCGTATCAGATTTACGGCGATACCATTTTGGTGTACATGAGTGACAGCACGCCTAATTTTGCCCATATCAAAGAATTTGCTTTCGCGGCGTCTCAAAAAGACTCGTTGCAACATTTCGACCAACTTACCGGCATGGACATGAAAGTGTATTTCAGGGGAAGGGAGGTGTATAAAATAACGGTTGACGGCAATGCCGAATCGATTTATTATCCGGAAGAAAACGACAAAAGCCTGATCGGATTGAACCGGACGTTGAGTGGGTTCATGGATATTTTTTTGACTGACAAAAAAATCGACAGGATGATTATTTACCCCGCTCCGCAAGGTTCTCTCACGCCGGTCGAGCTGGTCAAGCCGGCAGATCTTTACCTGAAAAGTTTCGTGTGGTTCGATTATCTGCGGCCTTCCGATAAAAATGATATATTCAGAACCGTCAAACGAAAAGAGGATACTCCGATCTATAAGGGCAAACGATTCAAATATTAATTTTATGAAAATTAAATTGAGATTAAATGAAAATGAAGATTAATTATATTTATCACAGCTGTTTTGTCATCGAAACCGGTGATTTTTCGATGATCATCGACTATTTCAAGGATTCCGGAAAGACATCCGATACGGGGATGATTCATGATCAAATCCTTCACCGGCCGGAAAAATTGTATGTACTGTCATCCCATGTACATTCCGACCATTTTAATCCGGAAATATTGAAATGGAAAGAAATACATCCCGATATTCAATTTATTTTTTCGTCGGATATTCGGGAAGAAGGAAAAGCAAAATCATCCGACGCCGTTTTTTTGAAAAAATACGATGTCTTCAGCGATGAGTCGATAACCGTAAAAGCATTCGGCTCGACCGATGCCGGAATTTCGTTTTCGATTGAAGCCGGCGGCAAAAAAATTTTCCATGCGGGAGATTTGAACAATTGGCATTGGAACGAAGAAGCGTCCCCGGAATATGCAAAAGAAGCGGAACTGTTTTTTCTGAAAGAATTGGACGACCTGCACCGGGAAGAAAAACATTTCGACGTGGCGATGTTTCCGGTCGACAACCGGCTGGGCAAAGATTATATGAAAGGCCCGCGGCAATTTATCGACCGCATAAACGCCGGGTTATTTCTGCCCATGCATTTCGGCGAAAACTATGATGAGGGAAATGCATTCGAACCTTACGCCGAATCCAAAGGATGCCGGTTCGGAAAAATCACATGCAAAGGTCAATCTTTTACTATATAATTGTTTACAAAACGATACGTTGAATTTTAGGGAAATGTGAATGCAACAGTCGTTTTTATCTACTTTGTATTCATCTGTTGAAAATGCGACATCTGACATATTATTTCCATTGGCATCGGTTACTTTCACACGAATGATGCGCGGCAACCTTGGAATCCGAATGTCAGAGGCTGCAATACGTTCTACAAGATAATCATCATTGGGGTTTAGTAATTTTTCATACTCCTGCTTTGCCTCAATGTATTTCCTATTTCCCTGCATTGTAATAATTATCGGCGGCATATTTGCTGTCAAGAGCAGCGCCGGCATCGTCGATTTTTTGCTCAAATTATTGTCTTCCGGAACATCGCTATATTCCAAAGCAGGATAATATTCTGTTTTGGCATCGGCATATTATGTATATTCAAAAAATTTGCTTCCTTTATTCAAATGCTCGAAATAGCAACCTTACTTTATCTTTTTTTCATACTCTCAAGCACTCAGGAATTTCAACCTGCAACACCTCAAAAAGCTGAGCAACATCCGCCGACGGCAACCCTGCCTGAATAGCAGTTTGTAATGTTTCTTCCCAATTTGGCTTGATATTAAGATATTTACGTTCAAAATAGTCATATTTGATATAAGCCAAAAAATAATGATAAATACCTTTAGGGTCTTCCTGTATGGCATTGTTAAGATAAGCAATGATAGGGTTAATTTGTTTTTCGCGATTAGCAAGAAATGCTTTTTCCCCTTTTAACAAACAAACAGATGCGAAAAATAATGTTTCGGGATTCCCAAAAGTATCATCTATCGCTTTTTCAAAAAATGGCATTGCTTTGTCATACAATTTCTTTTTTAGATAACACATGGCAAGCGACATGTTCAATGCATCATTATTTGGATTTTCTACCAATTGTTTACGGTATGAATCTTCGTATTTTTTTATATCAATTGAAGAAAAATCACTGTAACTTGTTAATACTACTGCTCCACCACAAAATAAACACTTTTTTAAGTCTGGAGAAAACTGAGTTCCACCACAATTTGGACAATGTAATCCTTCTAATTTATATGCCATATTTTTATCTGTTACTGATTTTTAATTGTCTATTCCTTTCGTTTGCAAGTTGGTATATTTTGTCTGTTATCGAAACAATTTGCTCTGTTTCATTTTGACTGACAATATTTCCGAGCTGTTCTATTTCGCTAATTACCTGCTGTTCCAATGAGCGAACATCGGTATTAGACCGTACAGGACTACTGCGCATCAAATCGTAAACCCGTTCCACTTTTTTGGCAACAGCATGGTCAGTTATCTGTTGCAAAATGGACTGTAATTTTGCGGAAGACCTTTTAACATATTGTAATTCCGCTTCTCGCCGCTCGACATTATCTGTCGTATGCTCATTGACAATCAAATGCGCCAACAACCAACCCAAAAACATGGTTGCCAAAACTACCTGTATGACGATAGTAACTTTGACCGTTTCAGGCGCAATCAAAATAAGCGTAACACCGACAAGCAACTCCACCAAAAAATAAGAAGTTGTAACGGTATAAAGCGGTCGGCGATAATTTGTTTCGGCACTGCCTTTGCGTACTAAAAAAGGTGTAAGAACCAGCGCAAAATAGGCAAAGTGAATAAAGCCATAACAAATCCATACGGAAGTTTTGGACTCTCCGTCATCGCCAAACATAAAAAACAATAGATTGAATACTATCAGAAATAATGAATCCAACAAAAGCCATAAAATATTAATTCGTTTCATATTATACTGTTTTTTAAGATTTCATTTTGTTTAATATTTCCTGTTTTACTATGTCAAATTCTTCTTGTGAAATTGCTCCAAAATCAAACATTTCTTTTAATTGTTTGATTTTAGCCACAGGGTCTTCTTTCTGTGTAAAACGCGAAGGTTGTGGTTGTATGGGTTGCTGCGGTTGCGGATTTATTGGATTGAATAACTGTTGAGCCATTCCGCTAAAAACACCACCGGCTGCTACACCCATTCCTAACCCTGCACCTGTGGCAGCAACGCCACCCGCGCCTTGATTGTTTGCTAAATCACCCAATATATTAGCAGCTTGCTGGCGGCCCCAATCTTCCCCCAAAATACCCATCACTGATTTATCGGCTTGTGCAATTCTCATTTTTTCAATGGCATCCATACCAATTTCATCGTAACGTCTTCTTAATTCATCATCATCTATATCAACAGCAGCAACTGTAAATTTTACAAGTTTTAATCCGTAATCGGCAAGTATTTCTCCAATAAAAGGACTTATTGAATCGGAAAATTCGTCCAAGCGGGCGTCAATACCAAGAAGTTCCTGTGTGGTTTCGTTGGCGGCTCTTGCAATACTGGACTTGATTTTACTCTGAAATTCATTTCTGAAAAACAGTGTAAGTTCGTCTTGCATTTGAAAAGGGACATTGTTGCCTACTAACTTTTCAAGAAATACAACAGGATTACCTACCTGTACCTTATACGCTCCTCTTGCTTTCAATTTTGTAGCAATTCCCAAAAATTTGTCCCGCACCTGAATTGCTGAATCCGTTCCCCACAGAATTTCCATACTGTGCGCTTTCCGCACAAAATAGACCACACAGTTGAAAGTGCTAACTCCGCCTGTAAATGCATTCCGTAAACGGCTGATAAACGGATAATTCTCCGTCGAAAGTTTGTAAGTGCCGTTTTCAAAGGTTTGTTCTATTGTACCGCCTTTGATAAAAATTGCCTCCTCGCCCGGCATTACTATGAGTGTGGAGTTGGTGTTAAAATCTTCTTCCGGCTGTCTCCATATTAATAGGTTACCGTCTCCGCTGTTTTTAATGACGTCAGCCCAATGTTTTTTGCCATCGGCGTAGGCTGATTCATTTTCGTTTTTCCAAATTGACATAATTTTTTAATTTATTTTGTTGTTACTATTTTAATTCCATTCTTCGTCTTCGAGTTTGTCCAATGGTTGTTCATCGGAATAAGATTTATAGTCGCGAAGGTGGCGCATATTATCTTCTTCCAATTCTAATTTTTTTAATTCATCAACATCAACACCCGTTTGATTTTGAATTGATTTATACTCTTGTTCGGTTGTTCCTGTTACTTCTTCAGGTTTCGTTGGCATTTGAATTTCTTGACCTTTATCAAGGGCATTTTCAATAGTTTCTTTATTTCCACTTTCTTCGTACATATCTTTATTCTCGATATTCGGATTTTCCTTCTGTATTTCTGGATAATTTTCATTATCGTAATAGGAAGAACCTGTTTCCTTGCCTGTTTCTATATAACTCTTACCTGTTTCGTTTTTATCGGGGTCTAATTTGCCCACAGTAATGCTTTCAGAATCGGGATTATGCAAAACACCCTCGTCACCATCACTTGTTGGAGTTTTTACTTCATCTGAATTTGAAAACAAATCAGGATTTTCTTTCATAAATTCTTCTGCCTCTGCTTGTTCTGAATCAGAAACCCCTTCAAAATTATAACTTTGAGTATCTTCCGGGATTATATCGGAAGTCGGCTCTATTGGCTCTGTTTCTTCGTGAAATCCTTCGGAATTAGGCTCAAAAACTTCTGCACTATCACTTAAATCATCGTATTCGCTCATAATTATTTATTGTTTTAAGTTATTACTATCTTGTTCTGTTATAAACAGGCGGGTCTTCAAAGTCAGCACCTTTAGGTTCTTCCGAATTATCAAAATCGTTCAAAGTTTCTCGAACTGACGGTTTTTCTTCATTGTCATCAGTAGAATTTTCAACACTGCCTTCTTCATTCGACTCATCATCATATTCTCTTTCCTTACTCCAATCGTCATCTTGTACCTGCATACTTTCATCCCAGCCTTCTGCTTTATATGATTCATCTATCTGATTTTCCATATCGGCATAATTATCGTCCACCAATTGCCTGTACTCATCGCTTGGCTGACTGTCTTCGCTCGATTTATAATCTTCCGGAAGCGAATCGTTAAATGCGTCGTTGCCGTCTTTTTGATATTGTTCAACTTCTTCAGCAGTCATATTTTGGTGTCCGCCAATTTCAAAATTGTCTTTTGTTCCGTTATCAGTATCTTCGGGAATGTCATTCTCTTCGCCATTTTCGTCATTAGTATCAATATCGCTATCACTTTCTTCATCTTCAGGGTTTTCGCCACTATCATCGCCTTCTGCATTTTGAGCAGCATCGTTGTTATCTTCCAAACCATCATCGTCTAAATCTTCAGATTCAACAGTATCTGTATCTGAAGAAGAAGTATTTTGAAAATCAGAGTCAGGGTATGTTACTTCCATATTTACGTCGTAGTCCTGATTCTCCAAATTGGATATAGTTTCAGAGGGCGTATCTATGTCAGTTGTATTTTCGTCATTTTCAACTGTAAAGTCATTATCTGTATCTTCAGAAATATCGTCACTTGGCATATCGTTACCGCTATCGTCAAAAGTATCTCCATCACCGGTATCTCCGCCGAATAAATCACTACCCCCGGAGTCGCCTCCACCAATGTCTCCTCCGTCAAAATCTGTATCTTCCATTTTTAATCGTTTTAAATATTAATATTTTAATAAATAATTTCTTCAACTTTTATTTTCCAAATTGAGTGTTCGCCGCTTTTTCAATCATACTCATAAAATTTTTTGTCACAGTCCCTCCTATCCCTATTCCTTTCTTTACACTATTTACAACATCTTCTGGAATGGAATCCTCACATTCCGTTCTATTTTTTTGAGTTTCTGATTTTGATAAAGAGGTTGAATCCTCTTGTATATCATTCATTTCTAAATTTTTCATATACTATATTTTATTAATTAAATATTGTTTTTCTAATGAATTTTGTATCTGTATATTGCGTACAGGTATTCGTGTTCCAAATTTTATACGCCTCCAAAGGTGAACTTTCACGCAAAGCAGTAATTCGAGAGTAAACGGTTCATCGTTTAATTCATCCATAACCAAATTACTGATTTTACTCAATAATTCTTTTAGTGGCTCGAAACTTTCTGTTGTTGGCTTAAAATACCGATTGAACAACCGTCTCGCTATTTCACGCGCTAAAATACGGCGTTGATAGTCGCAAGTTTTTGTACAACAAGCTACATATTGACATTCGGGATAAGGTCTCAGTTTTTCCTGTTTGCTGTTCCAATATGTTGATAATTTTGCAATATCTTCATCTTTAAGCGAAATGCTGATTTTGTTTTCCAAACGATAATCAGGTGTTACTACTTCTTCCGGTTCGTCCAATTTGTTGAAAAAGAAAAACGCTTCGCCGGGCTTCAGTTTTGCCAAGCGTTGTATTTGCATTTCCGACATATTCGTACTGTCTGCAAGAATTTGTTTATCGGTTGCTTCCACCAGACGGAAAGCTAATTTCATATCCGTTAACGCAATTACATCTAAGGTTACTTTGCGGGGCGACTGGTCGGCAATAATTAGCCCAACGCCATACGAGCGAATTTCCGCCAACATTCTTTTCACAAGTCCCTGCGCTATGGCGCTTGGATTTGCTTCGCCTTCTCCGGCATTAGTATCGGCATCCAAAAGTACATGCGCTTCTTCAAGCAAAATTACATTTTTCAATCCACCTTCTCCCACATAATTTGCATTGACATAAGCAAGTATGGATAACAGCAATAGAGAAATTATTAACGCTTTCTGGTCACTGTTTTCAATTGCTGCAAGTTCAATTATAGTGGGTTTTTGCAATAAATCTTCGATAGGAATTGAAAAATAATTATCAAAGAGATTGACCAAACTGTTTAAACGTACAATACCTGCGCGTCCAATGTTTCGGGCATCACCCGTATAGCCTATTTCGTCGAATGTCTGTTGAAAACATTTAATAAAATCTGTTATATTAAAAATATTACCCTTGTCGGCAACTGTATAATTGTCGAGCCATCGGAAATCCGAATAACAGTTGTTAATAGATTCTTCAAATATCTTATCCAAAGGCGTGGACATAGATACCGCTGCCGCAAACGCAGTCTTCAACGTTGATTTATAGGTTTCAAGTTTAACGTTTTTAGGTGGCACAAAGGGATTGAACACAAAGGGCGAAATAAAGTTTTTGCCGGGTGTAAATACCTGTAAATCGGGAATACTCTGCACTAATGCGCGGTATTCGTTTTTCGCAGGCTCAATAACGAGGAACGGGATTTTATGCTTTTTCCACAGTCTGTCAAGTAAACTCACAGAAAAAGTAGTCTTTCCGGAACCGGGCGTTCCAACCACCAGCATGTGCTTGGCTAAATCTTTTAATGAAAAACCGATACGGTCGTCATTTGACGAAGATTTGAGCCGTCCCACCTCAATGTCGCTGACATTGATAATATCCTTAGCGTAGGTTTTACTTGTTTTGCCCGATTCGTTTACGACCAATCCCGCCGAAATATGGTCATTGCCGAATGGAAGACGGAAAAATTCGGCTGCCTCCTCAAATGTGATTATGTAAGGAAGTTTATAATTGTTAGCTGAGATTTGCCCGCTATTCCAAAATTGTTCTCGTTCCACGCTTTGTTGCAATTCATTGACAGCCCAAGGCAAGGGATAAAAATTATTGTTTTTGTTTACTTCCTCAGCAGACAAATTGATAAATTTGAGTCCCGCATTCAACTGTCCGTAAACGCTGCTTGATATATTTTGAACGGCTTCCTGTTTTCCGTAAACCAAAATATTGAAATTGAAAAGTGCATTAGTTTTGTTCTGTTGGTAATATTTATATGTAAATGAAGGTTTTTCTGCCGCTGCAAAACTGATATTGCCAACTCCTTGTTCCGCAATTCCCTTAAATAGATTATCAAGCATTAGTGTAATGTTGCCAATTTCCTGCGCTTCGGCGGAACTGTATGCGGTAGGTATCAGTTGAAACGATACCGCACAATCAGGATAATTGATTAACGTATTAACAAGTTTGCTCATATCTGTTTCGCTAACCGGGATTTGGTCAAAAGAGTAACAAAAAGGCAATATTTGGTTTTGCAAATTTTCCAATCTCTCCTCTTTTACGATTGCGCAGACGGATTGTTCTTCAATACCTTGAATAACAGGAAACAGTTCATCATACGAAACGGTCTTGTATTCGTATTTTTGCAAATCCAGCATTGTTTTGCAGATTTGCAAAACGGCAGTTACATTCTTTTCAACCGAACTATTATCGCTGCCGATAGCCCGCACTAATAGAAACAGCCGTATATTTGCCTTGTATGGTTGATTGGCAACCGACCGGGTTGTCCAAAGTATTTCCAGCGAAATATCATTGTTCATTCCTGTTGTATTATTCAGCATTTTATAATACTGATAAACCTGCGATAACAAATTACTCATTTCCTTTTTATAGTCAACAGTCATTGCCTGCGAATCTGAATACTTATCCGACAAAATTTTTATGCTGGGAACGGATACTATTTCTATTATTCCCAAACCGACGCTTTCGTTGCTCGAGAGAAGTGTTGTTGATACCATAATTGAAATTTTAAAAGAATAGAATTAGACTTTCCAAGTTCTCATAAACTTGGAAAGTCGTTTTTTCTGTTTGTGGTATATTATCCTTTTTTCTTTTCGTCAAGTTTAGTTTTCAAACCTCGAATAGTACGTTCCTGAGAATCATTGGTTTCATCTATGAAACATTCTATCTTTTCATCATGAACTGACATTGAAAATAAAGTAACATCATAATTTATTGATGATCCTATTATTTGAGATGTTTTATTGGAAAATTGCGAAATTATCAAAGCGGGAATATCATATAACCATATTTTCTTTGTCTCATTTGAGATAAAGAAACGATCAATATCTTTCCAATAATATTCATTCGCTGTTTCTTTTCTAACATCTTGATCCAAATGGATTGTATTTCTATAAATATAGAATTTATCATTTGTACCAAATACCCACGATATTTGATAGGCAGAACTACGCACTTTGCCATCCTTCCCTTTTTTAGAAAAAGAATCCTTCTCTTCAAAATAATAATTCTCTAATTTAACAGGGTTAACTTCTGTAAATTCAGATTCATCCAAGTCAAATTTGTTCAATGCTCTTTGTTTGAAATCAGTTTTATCAAGATAACTTTTTAATAATGCGTCGTATTCTTCATCTTTCATTTCTTCTTTAGACAAAATGCTGCCATTATAGAGAAAATAACGAATAACTTGTTGCTGCTCCTCTGTGCGAGAGCTATAATCACTTGCTATCAGTGTTGGAATAATCTTCTTGAATTTTTTATAAAAATAACATAGCAGCAATAGTAAACTTACAATAAAAATAATTATTAGCCATATTATTCCTGATGATCCTGATGATTTAGAGAATAAGAGTAGTGGTAAAAACGCCCCAAATATAAAAAAAAGCAAGAATGTTGCTATATATATTTGCACAATTAACCAAAAGGCTGCTCTAAATCGCATGTATACGAAATAGATAATTACCAACCAAATCAGTGTATATATAAACATATCTATAATTTTATATTGATATTATCCCTACTCATCCGGCTTTTCGGACCCGCCGCGTTTTGAATGGTCTCTGCCTCCATTGTACCGTAGTACTTTCTTTTCTTAATATTATGAAACATAAAAAATGAAATTAAAAATTTGCGCCTACTCTTTATACAGGATTTTCGACGACCTCCATATTCTTGCCCCGAAAAAGTTCATATACGCGCATAAAAAAAGCGTGGGACTCTATCTGTATTTGAATTCGAGGTCTTAGACTACCTTTGACGCAAATAAGTAAGCCCACGCCGATAAACAGCGTGAGCACCAACACTTACCCTTGCGTCATTCAGAAATTGTCTAAGTTTCGAATTCAAGAATAAAAGCTAATGCTTTTTTCAATATTTTAAAATGCGCGTATTATCTACGCTTTATATTCCATAGGCAAAAAAAATTAACGGATAACTCCTATGCAAAGATTATCATTTTCTTATTAATTTACAACAATACTTTCAATAAAAAATTTACTTACCTTTACACCTGAGAATTATAAAACCCCAAATACAACCATCATGGATATAAAAGCTAAATTCGACCATTACAATTTCAATGTATCAGATTTGGAAAAAAGCATCGCGTTTTACCAAAAAGCGCTCGGTTTTGAAGTCGCCCGCCAAAAAAAGGCGGAAGACGGATCATTCATCCTTGTTTATCTTACCGACCGGTCGTCCGATTTTTCATTGGAACTCACCTGGTTGCGCGACCGGGAAGAACCATATAACTTGGGCGACAATGAAATGCATCTTTGCGTAAGAGTTTCCGGTGATTACGAGGATGTCCGCAAATTTCATCAAGAAATGGGATGTGTCTGCTATGAAAACGAATCGATGGGCCTGTATTTTATCAACGATCCCGACGGATATTGGATCGAAATATTGCCACAGACGTAACCGGTATCCCACCATCACGACCGGTACGATTTTAATACTGCATGCTGTAAAAAGTTACGCAATAATTAGGTAACTTTGCAGCCGATTTAAATTTTAAATTTTATGGCGAAAATCAAAGGGGCAGTGGTCGTAAACACCGAACGATGCAAAGGATGTGATCTGTGTGTAGTAGCCTGCCCGACAAAAGTTTTAAGCTTGCATAAAGAAGTCAATAATCGCGGATATCACTATTCATACATGCAAAATCCCGATGAATGCATCGGATGTGCAAACTGCGGGTATGTATGTCCCGAAGGATGTATTACGGTTTACAAAGTGAAGACAGATGAATAAAAACGAAGGAAACACAATAATGACGGAAGAGGTGGAATTGATGAAAGGCAACGAAGCGATCGCACATGCGGCGGTTCGTTACGGCGCCGACGGATACTTCGGATATCCGATCACCCCTCAATCGGAAATCATGGAAACATTGATGGAACTTCATCCGTGGACAACAACCGGCATGGTGGTTTTACAGGCGGAAAGTGAAGTTGCGGCAATCAATATGGTTTACGGAGGAGCCGGTTGCGGAAAAAGGGTGATGACTTCATCTTCCAGCCCGGGAATAAGTCTGAAACAAGAAGGCATTTCTTATATTGCGGCAGGACAATTGCCGTGTCTGCTCGTCAATGTCATGCGCGGAGGTCCCGGATTGGGAACCATTCAACCGAGTCAGGCCGATTACTTTCAAACCGTAAAAGGCGGAGGACACGGCGATTACAGGTTGATTACGCTTGCGCCCGCATCGGTACAGGAAATGGCTGATTTTGTGGGGCTCGGATTCGATTTGGCATTTAAACATCGTACACCGGCCATGATTCTCACCGACGGAGTGATCGGCCAAATGATGGAAAAAGTTGTTTTACCGCCTCATCGTCCGCGACTGACGGAAGAACAAATCCGGAAAGAATCTCCTTGGGCATCATCAGGAAAACCCGCCGGCAGAAAAAGAAACGTGATTACGACGTTGGAATTGGATTCTGCCGTTATGGAGCAAATCAACATCGAACTGCAAAATAAATACAAACATATTGAAGATACAGAAGTCCGTTACGAAGAAATAGGATGCGAAGATGTTGATTATTTGATTGTTGCTTTCGGGTCTTGTGCGCGCATCTGTCAAAAGACGGTGGAACTCGCCCATGAACAGGGCCTCAAAATCGGACTGTTCCGTCCGATCACGTTATGGCCTTTCCCGAGCAAAATACTCAACCGGTATGCGGATAAAGTGAAAGGTATGATTTCGGTGGAACTCAATGCCGGACAAATGGTGGAAGATGTAAAATTAGCGGTGAACGGAAAAATTCCCGTAGAACATTTCGGACGTTTGGGCGGAATCGTTCCCGACCCGAATGAAGTGCTCGAAGCGTTAAAGACGAAATTAAGAATTTAAAAAGTATGAATGTTACAGATATCATAAAACCCGAAAATATAGTTTATCAAAAACCTCGTTTGATGAACGACAACCACATGCATTACTGCCCCGGATGCAGTCATGGCGTGGTACACAAACTGATTGCGGAAGTCATTGACGAATTGGGGATCGAAGAAAAAACAATCGGTGTCGCACCGGTCGGGTGCGCCGTTTTTGCTTATAATTATCTGGACATCGATTGGCAGGAAGCCGCACACGGACGCGCTCCTGCTGTTGCGACAGGCATCAAAAGGCTGAATCCCGACAAAGTCGTATTCACTTATCAGGGAGACGGAGACTTGGCGGCAATCGGTACGGCCGAAACCATTCATGCCTGCAATCGCGGAGAAAACATCGTCATCATTTTCATCAACAATGCGATCTACGGAATGACCGGCGGACAAATGGCCCCGACTACGCTGATAAATATGAAAACCTCCACATGTCCTTTCGGACGGAATGAGCAACTCAATGGTTATCCGTTGAAAATATCGGATTTATTGGCGCAATTGGAAGGAACCTGTCTGGTCACACGGCAAAGCGTTCACACGGCGCCGGCCATCAAAAAAGCGAAAAAGAAACTTCGTCTGGCTTTCGAAAATTCCATGGCAGGCAAAGGAACATCCATTGTGGAATTTGTTTCGACATGCGCTTCGGGATGGAAAATGACTCCGGAGGCCTCCAACAAATGGATGGAACAAAACATGTTCCCCATGTATCCGATCGGGGATTTGAAAAATGTTTAATTTTTAAGTGGTTAACTCCTTAACTACGAATAATAAATATTTATGAAAGAAGAAATAATCATTGCCGGATTCGGCGGACAAGGAGTGCTTTCGATGGGGAAGATTTTGGCTTACTCCGGATTGATGGAAGGAAAAGAAGTCAGTTGGATGCCTTCTTACGGGCCCGAACAAAGAGGCGGAACAGCCAATGTTACGGTGATATTAAACGACGGACCGATCAGTTCGCCGATATTAAACCAATACGATACCGCCATTATTCTGAATCAACCTTCTTTGGATAAATTCGAATCGGCCGTAAAACCGGGAGGAACGCTGATTTTCGACGGCTACGGAATCAATCATCCTCCGAAACGCAAAGACATAAATGTGTACCAAATCAATGCAATGGACGCCGCCACCGAGATGAAAAACGACAAAACGTTTAACATGATCATATTGGGCGGGTTGCTGAAAGTTCGTCCGATCGTTACATTGGAAAATGTTGTCAAAGGATTGAAAAAATCACTTCCCGAACGGCATCACCATCTGATTCCGATGAATGAGCAAGCCATTCGAAAAGGAATGGACATCATTAAAAAGTTATAACGTGCAAAGTAAAATCTCATAACGTATAACTTAAATTTAAAAATATGTTTACTATTCATAAAAACGTGTACCTTTGTATCTGATTTAACCCTCAACTAATACTTTTACAGAAAGGAAATGAGTAAATTAAGAAAGATCAGAAAATATAAGATCCATCGGGAAGGGGTAAACATACTCATTTATTTGTTCTTGTTTTTGCTGTTGCTTAACGGTAGTGTTCATGCTTTCGTACCCTTCAGAATATGTCAGGTGACCATTTTGGTCATCTCGATCATTTTATATTTATTGATCGTAAATTTCTTTCGAAGCCCCCGAAGGCATTTTAATGAAGGAAACACCGATAATTTGGTCGTAGCGCCGGCAGACGGAAAAATCGTAGCCATAGAAGAAGTGACCGAAAATGAATATTTTCAAGAAAAACGCCTGTTGGTTTCCATCTTCATGTCTATACTGAATGTTCATGCCAACTGGTATCCGATCGATGGGAAAGTCGTTCACGTAAAACACCACAAAGGTCGTTTTCAAGCCGCCTATTTACCGAAATCAAGTACTGAAAACGAACGTTCGACCGTAGTATTGGAAACCGGAAACGGCACCCGCATTTTATTGCGTCAAATTGCCGGAGCCATGGCAAGACGAATCGTAACGTATGCCAAGCGGGGAAAAAAATGCGACATCGAAGAACATTTGGGATTCATTAAATTCGGTTCCCGCGTAGACCTCTATTTACCGGTAAATACCGAAGTAATGGTAACCATGTATCAAAAAGTTACCGGTTGCCATACCATCATCGCCAAACTAAAATAAAAAACAAAACATCAATTCTTAATTTTGAAGAAGCACATTCCCAACACGATCACATGCTTAAACCTTTTCTGCGGATGTTTGGCCTGTATTGCCGCATTTAAAGGAGATTTTACATATAGTGCCGTTTGGATTGTAGCCGGAGCCGGGTTCGATTTTTTTGACGGACTTGCGGCACGACTGCTTAAAGCGTATTCTCCCACAGGAAAAGAATTAGACAGTCTGGCAGATGTCATTACGTTCGGAATGGCGCCGGGTATCGCAGCTTTTACGTTTTTGCAATTATCGCTGTTTCAAGAAGAAGAGATCGTCGGTTCCCTGTTGATCAAGATCATTCCCTGCATCGCATTTCTGATTCCGGTTTTTTCGGCATTGAGATTGGCCAAATTCAACATCGACGAAAGGCAAACGACCTCTTTCCTCGGATTGCCTGTCCCCGCAAATGCTTTGTTTTGGGCAGGGTTGTTGTTCGGAATGGAAAAATACCTGTCGGCCGGATTATACCTCCCCCTTATTATCATCGGTCTGATATTACTCTTTTCTTTTCTGCTTGTTTCCGAAATTCCCATGTTTTCTTTGAAACTTAAAAATTTTTCATGGAAGGAAAACTTTCCACAATACCTGTTGGTTATTCTAACGATTCTGTTTATTCTGATATTCCGTTTCGAAGGAGTAGCATTCGGGATTGTCGCATACATCATCATGTCGGTGATCAACAGTCGTCTATCCCGCAAATAAACGCCAAATTTCAAATAAGAAACCATGTCCTTTATATTATTCATATTCTTTGTATTTTTTTTCCTGTTTTTCCTGCTCCCTTATTTCGGAGCAAAAGTGCTCAAGAATCTGTTCGGCGCATCAAAAGATGAGTATACCCGACCGTTTCCGGGAGAAGAAACAGAATCCACGTTCAGAAAAAGTCCCGGAAAAAAAAGACGAAAGAAAATTATCGAAAAAAATGAGGGAGAATACATTGATTTTGAGGAATTTAAAGATCAAAAATAACCGGATGCTCCCTGTTGAAAAAACTTCACCGGTTGACCGCTGAAAATTGTCGACGATTAAGTTTATATAGAATAAGCAATTTTTAGATATTAAACAAATTGATAATCAGCATCGTTATCAGGGCATTGTTAAAATAGATATAGACAACTCTTGTTTTTGTAATTCCCTCAGCAGCCCGGTAAATCCATCTGATCTCTGCCCTTATCCGCTTATTTCAGGGGATTTTATCAACATTTATTGTATTTAAATAAGGGTGAGACCGGGTTGCATGGTATCGGCTGCTAAGCTACTAAAGGGGTTTTTAGAAGATAAGGTTTTTATTTTAAATCTATATAAGATTAACAATACCGTTATTATTTAATCAATATAATGTTTAATGAATGGTCAAGCGTTCAAAACTTTTTCTATCACGCACGGAAAATGTTTATATTCCAAAGCGTGAACTTTTCGGGCCACGTCTTCGGGAGTATCGCCGGGCAAGATTTCGCAGGTTGCCTGAAAAATGATTTTTCCTTCATCATAATTTTCATTGACATAATGTACGGTAATGCCGGACTGTTCTTCTCCGGCAGCGACAACGGCGCGGTGCACATGGTCTCCGTACATTCCCTTGCCGCCGAATTTAGGCAATAATGCCGGATGGATATTAATGATGGCATCCGGAAATGCACGCAACATATTTTCGGGTATTTTCAACAAAAATCCGGCAAGAACGATGAGATCAATCCGTTCTTTTTTTAAAAGTCCCGAAACATCGTCGGTCTCATTAAATTGCTTCGTCGGGAAATAATAACAAGGGATGTTCAATTTCTCGGCGCGCCGGTGAATAAAAGCATCTTTTTTATTCGAAATAAACAAAGAAACTTCAATGAGTTCATGATTCGAAAAGTAATTTGCAATGTTCTCGGCATTTGAGCCGGAACCTGAAGCCAAAACGGCAATTCTTTTTTTCATATTCCCAAGTCATTTATGCACAAAAAGTCGGGAAACGTGCATGTTTTAATTAATTTATACAGCAAAGGTTGCAATTATTCGGAAAAAATTTGTTCCTTTGCAACGCAAAAATAAAGAAACTAATTCATTACTAATTCAAAAATTTAAAATTATGTCCGAAATTGCATCAAAAGTAAAAGCGATCATTGTAGATAAATTGGGTGTAGAAGAGTCAGAAGTTACTCCTACAGCGAGCTTTACTAACGACTTGGGAGCAGATTCACTGGATACCGTGGAAATGATTATGGATTTTGAAAAAGAATTCGGTATCCAAATTCCTGATGATCAGGCCGAGAAAATTGCTACTGTAGGCGATGCCATCTCTTATATCGAAGCGAACGTTAAGTAAATTCGATTTTTTCAATTTATGGAATTAAAAAGAGTCGCAGTAACAGGGTTAGGGGCAGTTACTCCGCTGGGTGCAAATGTTGAAGAAACATGGAAAAATGCACTTGCCGGAGTAAGTGGCGCCGGCCCTATTACTTTGTTTGATGCTTCAAAATTCAAAACACAATTTGCCTGTGAAGTAAAAAATTTCGATCCGTCGAAATTTCTCGATCGCAAAGAAATCCGTAAGTACGATCGTTATGCGCAATTCGCATTGGCTTCTGCCATGGAAGGCATCACAGACTCGGGATTGGATCTTGAAAAAGAAAATCTCGACAAAATCGGTGTTATTTTCTCGGCGGGAATCGGCGGCATCAAAACATTCGAAGAAGAAGTAAGCGCCTATTATACCAATATTGAGGCCGGTCCCCGCTTCAATCCGTTTTTTATTCCCAAAATGATTGCGGACATCGCAGCCGGACACATTTCAATGGTATACGGATTACACGGCCCGAACATGAGCGCCGTTTCGGCATGTGCTTCATCGACGCACGCGCTGGGAATTGCATTCGACCTGATCCGGTTGGGAAAAGCAACGGCTATTGTAGCCGGAGGAGCCGAAGCAGCAGTTTGTCCTTCGGGCGTGGGCGGATTCAATGCCATGCATGCGTTGTCCACCCGCAATGACAATCCCAAGGGAGCATCGCGGCCGTTCAGCAAAAGCAGAGACGGCTTTGTGATGGGCGAAGGAAGCGCTTGTTTGATATTGGAAGAATTAGAACATGCCAAGGCACGCGGTGCAAAAATCTATGCCGAAGTGGCGGGGACAGGTATGTCTGCCGACGCTTACCACCTGACCGCCTCGCATCCGGATGGGTTGGGCGCGATTTTGGTGATGAAAAATGCATTGGAAGATGCAAACATGCACCCCGAAGACATTGATTATATTAATGTGCACGGAACATCAACCCCGGTGGGAGATGTTTCCGAAATGAAAGCGATCAAAGCGGTCTTCGGCGAACAGGCTTACGCATTGAACATCAGTTCGACCAAATCAATGACCGGTCATTTGCTGGGTGCAGCCGGAGCTATTGAGGCATTGTTTTCGACACTTTCGGTGCTGAATGACATTGTTCCTCCCACCATTAATTTTGAAGAAGGAGATAAAGATCCGGAAGTCGATTACAATTTGAATTTTACTTTCAATAAAGCGCAAAAACGTACCGTTAATGCCGCTTTGTCCAACACATTCGGATTCGGAGGCCACAATGCCGGTGTGATTGTGAAAAAGTATAAAGGGTAAGTCGTGTTTACACATTTACATAATAAAATAAGATTTTTGGGAAAATCTTCTCAAAAATCTTATTTTTCATTTTATAAAATCCTCGGATTTTATCCCGGCGATATTAAGTTGTACGAGGAAGCTTTGCTTCATAAATCTTTTTTCGTAAAAAACGACAAAGGCAACAAGAATAACGAACGGCTGGAATTTTTGGGGGATGCCATTTTGGATGCCATTGTTGCGGATATTCTTTTTCATCATTTCAAAAAGAAAAGGGAAGGTTTTTTGACCAATACACGATCCAAGATCGTTCAACGCGAAAGTCTCAATAAAATCGCATTGGAAATGGGATTGGATAAGCTGATCATTTCCTCTTTAAAATCAACCACACACAACAACTACATTTACGGCAATGCGCTGGAAGCATTGATCGGGGCCATTTATCTGGATAAAGGCTACAAAAAATGCAAGAAATTCATCGAGAAAAAAATTCTGGATCGTTTCCTGAATATCGAATCCGTAGCCAAAAAAGAAGTGAATTTCAAGTCAAGATTGATCGAATGGAGCCAAAAACGAAAAATAAACATCGAGTTTGAACTGATCGAATCATTTACGGACAACGATCATAATCCGATTTTTCAAACCCGTATCATGATCGGAGGCCTTTCGGCAGGAATCGGTATCGGGTATTCCAAAAAAGAATCACAACAAAACGCGGCGCAAATCGCATTGAAAAAAGTCAATTCCGACAAAAATTTCATTGAGGAAATCATCTCCCGGGAACAAGTCGAGGAATCCGGATTAATCATACAACCGGAAGAAATAGAACCTTTCGAAGAAAAAATCGAAAATCATCTTTCTGCACAACATTCCGGGATTGAAAATCAAAAATAACCGACTTTACTTAATGTAATTTTTCCGAAATTCGGCAATTGTAGCATGAAGTCCGGAATATATTGTTACTTTTGCTTTTGAGTCAGCCGTTATGCGGGCGAAGGCCGGGAATAAATTTTAAAACCTTAAGAGGTTGTTTAAATTTTATATTGACGCCGGTTTAAATTTTAAACAATTTCTAAGAAGTTTTGTAATTTTTTTTCATGCATTTTCACTCATTATAAACCCAATTTTAATCAAAAAAATATGAAAGCATTCAAGTTTAGCGCATTCTCATTTTTCTCCGTTATTTTATTTTCCCCGGTCTTTACCTCTTGTCTTAATAACGAAGACGACGGCGATACGTTCACAAGCTCTTATTCCGGCCCGGCCCTCATCCAATATTACGGCGGAAAACCGGTGGTGCAGACTGTATCAATTCAATCCTATCCGAATTTGCTTTATTCGAGCCAGTTGGATAAATTGACCGATCCGGCAGGAACTCCTGTTTATGTTTCTTTTTTGTACAATGATTACAACCAATCTTCTACACAATATATCACAGGAAGTTTTCAAGGATTTAATTGGCTACCGGAGTATGGCATTTCAGAAAAGGATACAGAAAAAGACGATTATATTCTCCCGATATCATTTTCCGCCGATCAACAAAATGCTACAGACCGAATCGAAAATACGTGGTTCCTCTTTCCCGGTATTTCGGATCAAGCGGATCAAGTAACAGATTTTGAGTTGATTTATTTGCCGGCGGAAACAGAAAACAACAAATTCACATTTTATCTCAAGGCAAAAATAACGACCTCCGGTTCCGGAGCCAATCAATCAACAACCTCCCCGATAGCCGTAAATTTAAATGATTTTATCGACCGGGAAGGAATCCTGAAAAATCGCGACCAAATCACCTATGATTTGAAGTATGCATCGTCGATTGACGAAAACGGAAATGTAACATACAAGACCTTGTTTTCAGACAACGTCTTATGGGAAAAAAATTAATACTCAGTCCCTTTTTAAATCCGGACACCATTGAAGCCGGTTGCGACGAAGCCGGAAGAGGATGCCTGGCCGGAGCCGTTTTTGCGGGAGCCGTTATTTTACCGCCCGATTTTGTTTGCGAAGAATTGAATGATTCCAAACAGCTTTCGGAAAAAACCCGTTACCGGCTCCGGGCTGTCATCGAACAACAGGCGTTGAGTTTTGCCGTGGGAATTGTTTCTCCCGAAGAAATCGATGAAATCAATATTCTGAACGCTTCTTTTCTGGCGATGCATCGGGCTATCGATCAATTGACGATACAACCGGAACATTTGCTGATCGACGGGAACAGATTCAAGCCTTACCGGCAGATACCGTATACCTGTGTGGTGAAAGGAGACGGGAAATACTTGTCGATCGCGGCGGCATCGGTTTTGGCCAAAACCTGCCGGGACGATTACATGTGCAATTTGCACCGGGAATATCCTTTCTATGATTGGGACAAAAATAAAGGTTATCCGACCTCAAAACACCGGCAATCCATTTCAGAAGCCGGGATTACACCTTATCACCGCAAATCGTTTAATTTGTCGGGCAGCCGGAATATAACGCCAAAGACAAATAAAACCGGCAAGTACCCTACAATTTTTTGAAATCATTATTTCGGATATATTTTGTGCGTTAATCGGCACAATCTGTGCGATTTTATTCCTCTCGAAATGGCAAGACAAACAAATCCGGAATATATTCTCTAAAAAACGTTAAATCAGAAGGTCGCCATGCAGCGTTTTTCGAATCATTGCATTTTTATCAATGTGAAAATGCACCTCTTATGCATAAAATAGACCTTTAATCCAAATTCTAAATTTCCTGAATATGAAACGATTGTTTAAAATTACATTCATTTGTGCGTCATTCATCGTTTTTACAAGTTGTTTGAAAGATAAAGAACCTGTTCTGTATCTTCAAGGAGAACCTGCCATTGCCCGATATGCAGGAAATCAGCCGAAAATTGAAACCGCTTTCGGAGAATTTTCTGTTGCAGCATTGGGCGATACAATTCATGACGGCGATTATTTATGGATAAACGCTGTCATCGACTACAACAATCAGTCCAAAGCCGGCGACATAACCGCCACGAATTTCACGTATAAAGCAATCGGCGGTAAGGCGGTAATCGTAAAAGAAGGAGAGCTGACCGATACTTACAATGACTCGATCGTTTCCGCCGTATTATACAACCGGTATATCGGAAAGGTGTTATTTTTTGAATTTACCCACAAAGCGTCCGAAAATCAAACGTATGATTACGAACTGATTTGCAACACCGATTCGTTAGCCGGCGAAAAGAATATTCCGATTCTATATCTCAAAAACAAAAAAATAAATACACCGACCGGAGATTTGACAACCATTACCACCCGGTTTGCCATTGACATGACGGACGCGATACCGAAAATAAGAGTTTCCGACAACGAAGTGCTTTTGTATATGAGATATAAAACAGGTACGAGAAACGGTGAAGACGTGTATGCATCATTTAAAAATTATCCGCTTTCCTGGCCGTTGAAGTCTGATCAATAAAACCCTATCAATTATTTACAATAAACTCTTGACAGAATTGAAGGCGTTTCGGATAGGGATTCGCCTTCGATTTGTCAAAATACTCTGATATTCATTTTTTTGACATCCGGTAATTTGAAATAACATTTACTTATCATAAAAAATCGTAAAAATGAAAAATCTGCTGACGACCTTGACTTTATGGTGTGGTTTCGTTTTATTATTCGGAGCGTGTTCCGACAGTGACGAAAATCTCGTAATTCCCGATGCAAAGCCGATTTCGCTGAGAGCCGGCATGGAACAAAAAGTGGTTCAGGACAATGATTTTGCTTTTGATCTTTTCAAAACGGCATACCGATTTGACACAGAATCGAATGTGTTCGTTTCCCCTCTCAGTGTAAGCATGTGCCTCAGCATGGTCTTGAACGGAGCGTATGGTGAAACCCGCACGGAAATCGAAAACGCTTTGCACATTTCAGGATTTTCATCCGACGAGATCAACGATTATTGCAAAACGTTACGGGAAGCGTTGCTTAGCGTGGATCCGTCCACTAAAATCGCCATTGCGAATTCGATTTGGAACAGATCGGGTTTTCCCGTCAAACAAGATTTTCTGCAAATCAACAAAATCAATTTCAATGCGGAAATAAAAGAAGTCGATTTCAACCATCCGAATACGGTTAAACAAATCAATAATTGGTGCGCTGAAAATACCCAAAACAAAATTCCCGAGATTCTGAATAACATTCCCGGCGATGCCATTATGTATTTGATCAATGCCGTCTATTTTAAAGGAATATGGTGTTCGAAATTTGACAAAAATGCCACTTCCGATAATGATTTTTATGCCGGAGATCATGTTTTGAAAGTGCCGATGATGAACCAAAACTCTGATTTCAATTATTTTTCCGGTGAAGATGCGGATTATTTGGAGTTGCCTTACGGGAACAAGGCATTCAGCATGATAACCATGCTTCCGCATGAAGGGAAAACAATCGACGAAGTAATGTCAAATCTGAACAACGACAACTGGAATACCGCTCTCTCAGGGATGCGCCTTGCGAATGTCAATTTAAGGCTTCCGAAGTTTAAAACGGAATGCGAATATAAATTGCATGAATATATTTTGCCCGATATGGGAATGAGAATCCCGTTTACGGATCTTGCCGATTTTTCGGGGATCAGCACAATGCCGGTATCGATCTCGCAAGTCATTCATAAAACATTTGTGGAAGTCAACGAAGAAGGAACCGAGGCTGCTGCGGTTACTGCTGTCGAAGTGGTTACTACAAGCATTAAACCCGATCCGGTCACCGTGAATTATATTGTCGACAGACCGTTTATTTTCGCCATTCGCGAAAAAAGCACAAGGGTCATTTTATTCATCGGAAAAATAGAAAAACCGTAATTTTCAAGCATACATGATAAATCGATGCATAAAATGATACAAATTTCCGGCAATTAAATGCCGAAATTTGTTATCTTTATGTAAGAATTGATATGCATTGACCCATGAATGAAATAAAGCTCGTCGATGCCTGCAAAAATGGAGATAATACGGCGCGAAAAAAGCTTTATGAACTTTATGCACAACGAATGATGGGGATTTGTTTTCGTTATACGGCAGATGCGGAAATATCTCAAGACCTTTTGCATGACGGATTCATCAAAGTTTTCGAGTCGATACATTCGTTTCAATATAAAGGAGAAAATTCTCTTTGTGCATGGATGAGCAAAATATTCACCAATACGGCTCTCGAATATTTACGGAAAAGTAATGCCCGGAAAAATGTTGTTGCATTGGACGAGAGACTTCAGGTCGAAATGATCGAAGATGAAAAAGAAACGGACAGGATTCCCGATGCCGTTTTAATGAATTTCATATCAGAACTTCCGGCCGGTTACCGCACGGTATTCAATCTTTATACTTTTGAAGAAATGTCTCATAAAGAAATCGGAAAAATTCTGGGAATCAACGAAAGCTCCTCAAGGTCGCAACTTGCCCGGGCCAAACTCATCTTAGCCAAAAAAATCAACGATTATATCAAATTGAATGAAGGATAAAAATGACATATTGACCGATATTTTCCGCATAAGGTTAAAAGATTATGATTATCCCGTGAATCAAGATACATGGGATAAAATCGAAGAAGATCTCGTGAAAATTCCTTCCCGCCGGATAATCCCGCTTCGAGCACGGATGATTGCCGCGGCGGCAGGAATTGCGTTGCTTATCGGGTCGGGATTGTTTGTGGTCTTTCATAAACCGGCTGCGGACAGGCCGATTGTAAAAAATGTTATTTCAATGGATCCGATCAAATCCATTGTTGAAAAAACGGACATTCCTCAAAATATTGCAAAAGAAACCGCGCAAACGCCTGATGCAACGGCAAAGACACGCCACCCGGAAAAATCGGAGACGAAAAAAAATACCGGTTCGGAAAAACAAATGCTTCCTGCGGTAAATATCACCGACAATATTGCCGAAACAACGCCGACAACTGATCCGGAACATACAACAGAGAAGAAGCAAAACGCCGGAGAAAATAAAGAAGCACATCAAAAAGAGTCCGCTCCGGAAAAAAGCGATCAGTCGCTGGAACCGGTTAAAACATACAATCCGCCTCCGGTTTCGCCGGCCGGGAAAAAACAAAATTTATCGTTTGCGCTTGCCGTAGGAAATTCGGGAGCGATTTCTTCCGGTTCCGCTGATGCGCGGGAACGTTTGTCGTATTCGGTTGCGGATATTTATGCTCCAGCTAAATTCACGGATAAAAACAATATCATGTCCGAAAACGTCACTTACCGGTTTCCGGTTTCAGTGGGAATTTCCGTAAGAAAACATCTCAATGAAAAATGGGCTTTGGAGAGCGGATTGGTTTACACTTTTCTTTCTTCGACCGAAACAACGATAGGGTCGTCGAATATGATTCCCATCAAGAAAGATGTCCGGTTGAATTATATCGGATGGTCCGTAAAAGGCGTTTATTCTTTCTACCATACGCAAAATCTTTCGATTTATCTCTCGGCAGGCGGAATGCCGGAAAAATGTGTGTATGCCGAAGAAACATTTGACGACGGAAAATCGGACTCGCCGCATATTCCCGAATTACAATGGTCGGTGTTCGGCAATATCGGTATTAATTACCGGTTGATCGATCATTTCGGAATATTCCTGGAGCCCGGAATCGTATATTATTTTGATGACGGCAGTGAAGTCAAAACCATTCGGAAAAATTCCCCGTTCAATTTCAACCTTCAGGCCGGTATCCGATTGACGTATTAATATACCGAAGTATTTTTAATCGGCATGTTTAAAAACAGGTATTTACAGTTCAATCATTGAATTGTCCGAATGATTTTTTTTTGAGGGTTATCCCGTATTTTTGTCGGATAATGATTTTTGACCCATGAAATTATTCAACCCGAAAAATTATCCCGATTTATTGGAAATGATCCCTTTGACCTCGGAAGAAATCAAAACGATCATTTCAAATTATACCCTTTCGTTTCCGGTCGAAAAACATCCGGATGTGGAATGGCACATCGAATTTCCGGTATTTGCGGTTACTTTTTATAAGGAGATCATCCAAAATCATCGGATTCCGACTCAAGAGCATTTTTTTGAAAATTATGTCGCGGATCATGCGGATTTTTTCCGGGAAAAACGATTCGGCAGGGATATTCTTCTCGGACTGAAAGCGCGTGTTTTTCGTACTTATCCGTCTTTGGTGAGAGATTTGTTTTTTAATAAATTCGTGAAAGAACAATTAACGGGAGCCTCGGTCATTTATAACATCACGCTGGATATTAAAGAAGGCATTGATTTATTGATTTCGATCCATCATAACTTTCATTATGCCGTCAATCTTTTTACCGATACCTACCGCGCCCGCGTCGGAAGAGACAAAAAACAACGGCGGCACGATCCTTTTCAAAATGTTGTTTATATCGATCTCCCGATTCATTTCAACGGCAGCTTGAAATGCGGCGCTTTCTTCCTTTTCGAAAAACGGGAACTCCAAACGCTCCTGAAATTAACTGTTGATCGTGATTATTTTCCAACATACTTATAGACTTTGAATCCGATGAATCCGATACTTCCGAGCAGCAGCAAAATAATGGCCGTGTAGGCTATGGCTTCCGTAGTATGTACCGATTGGGGGTCAAACGTAAATTCG
This sequence comes from Candidatus Azobacteroides sp., assembly GCA_009787405.1. Classification (GTDB taxonomy): domain Bacteria; phylum Bacteroidota; class Bacteroidia; order Bacteroidales; family WRGA01; genus WRGA01. The sequence continues at coordinate 26,803 of WRGA01000117.1, read as the reverse complement.
ACGGTATGATTTCCCGAAGGAACCGGAAGCGCCCTCAAGACATAGTCGGCCCGAACGATCGGAACTTCTTTTCCGTCGATCACGGCTTTCCATCCGGGATAATAAATATCCGAAAATACGGCCAATTCGTTTTTTGAAGTTTGTGTCTTAAACGTCAATTTATTGGGAGCATAAGCCGTCAAAACAATCGAGGATAAACTGTCTTTGGGCGTGATCGGCATTTTCGGCAAATCAGCGGCAAAACGTTTGTCCACAATCACTGTTTTCAACGGATTGAAATTGTCTAATGCAGCCATTTCTTCATCGGCGTTGTTCACCTGCTTGATTTCATCGACAAACCAAGCGTTTCCGCAAGCATAGGGATTTTTCAACGGCGGTTGTCCCGGATTGTAAATAAAATAACGCATGTTCAACATATTCAGATTGTTGCATTCGGCTAAAAACGGCATTACATCATCCGGCGTTTGAGCGCCTTTTAATCCCGCATAAATATTCCGGGTGATTTCTTTTGTCAGTTGATGCTCGATCAAATCCTGATAGCGGCGAAGTTTTGCGGCATGATATCCTCCGATCGATTTATGACGATACGAAGTGCCCGCATCGTTGAACGAATCGACAGAGCCGTTCAAAACACGATAATAAAGCGTCGGATCCTGCAAAATGATTTTATCGGCATCCGTTTCAGGGTAAGGTTCCTTCGTTTCTTTCCGGACAACAAAATTATTGCCGCTCAAATAACGTTTATTGACGGAAGCCATGTCGAAAAAGCATAATACCGCCAAACAAACCACCAAAGCAGTCGCCGAAATTTTTTTAGAGGCAAATGCAAGTAAAAATGCCGATCCGATGAGAATGATCAAAAAACTTCTCCATGCGTCGGAACGGAATATGCTTATTCTGACATCCTGCAATCCTTGAATAATAATTGCGGCTTGCGGATCGGCTTTGGCCTGAGGCAGAAAAGCTTCTTTTTCCTTTGTACTGAGGAAATCAAAAAATGCGTCGGGAAACAAAGCAAATAAAAAAGTGATTCCGACGACCATTCCGATGCCGGTCCAAAACAGTTTTTTCTTTTCTTTGAAGACAGCCGGATGCTCTATCATTTCTTTCAAGGCCAAGATTGCAAGCAACGGGATCGTAAATTCCGCAATCACCAGCGTGGAAGATACCGCCCTGAATTTATTGTACATAGGGAGATAGTCGAGGAAGAAATCGGTAAACGGCATGAAATTCTTTCCCCATGACAATAATATCGATAAAACCGTCAGGATAAGCAATGCCCATTTTATATTTCCTTTGACGATAAACAGCCCCAAAACAAACAACGCAAACACAAAAGCGCCGATATAAACGGGGCCCGAAGTTCCGGGTTGGTCACCCCAGTACGAACTTTGTTGGGCGATGGTTTCCCGATAATTCGAATTGATTTTGTCAAAGGCCTCTTTATTTTTAAACTTGTCCCGTTTCCATTCCCCCGTATTTTTATCGGGAGAATATCCCAAAGCGCCGGAAGCTCCTCCTTTCACATTCGGAATCAACAAACTCCATGTTTCTCCGATGCCGTAACTCCACTGAACGATATAATCGCGTTCCAATCCGCTTGATGTCTGATTTTTGATATTATGCGTCAATTCCGATTTTCCGCGGATGGTCTGCTTGCTGTATTCGTAAGTTTGATACAGATTGGAAATATTGATGCATACAGCAACGGTTCCGGCAGCCATCAATACAGCCGTTGATCTGATAAACTTCGACCATTCTTTTTTCTTGAAGGCATCAATAAAAAATACTGTCAGAAAGGCGAACACCACAAATCCGAAATAATAAGACATTTGCATGTGATTCGACGAAATTTGCAACGCCGCAAACAACGCCGTCACAATTCCTCCCGACCAATACCGTCCTTTATAAATTAGGATAATTCCCCCGATGGTGGGCGGAATGTAAGCCAATGTGGTAAACTTCCAGATATGACCGGCCGAAATAATAATGAAAAAATAAGAGGAAAAAGCATAAAGAACAGCCCCCAACGCGGCTAACGACGTTCGAATATCGAGAGCCTTCAACAGGATAAAAAATCCCAGCAGCATGATGAAAATAAGGAATGCCGGAGAAGGCAGAAACAAGCGATATAATTTTTCTATTTTCCGAAACAGCGAGGAAGATTCGTATCCGGGAGCAATTTGGAAAGTGGGCATTCCGCTGAAAAGAGCATTTGTCCATCGGGAATGTTCTCCCGTTTTCTTATAAAAATCTCCGATCTCTTCGCCATTGGCAATTCCCTGCCTTGTATCGTGTTGAAACAGCACTTTTCCCTCAAAAATATCGGGCGTGAAATACCCGACGGAAATCACCGCAAAAATTGCCACGCAAACGACGTAAGGCAATATTTTCTTCCAAAAATCTTTATTCATCAGAGTTTATTAAGAGTATGTCGTAAAAACCGGTTCTTCCGGGTACTTATATCGGCAGAATTTAAAGTCTATCTTTGTTTTGAATGGCGACAAAGATAATCATTATATCAATGATTTTTCATATTCCCGGACAACAACCGCATCCGATTTCAAAACTGAAAATAAATGAACGGCTGCACTTCCGACGATTTAATCTGCATCACGAAAATAATCAAAAGTGCCATGAGTAACGCTTGAGCCCATACCGGGGTTTTTATCATCAGCGTGCGGACTTTGTTTTCGATGCGCTTGGGAACAAAATGCAAAACAAATCCGAGCAGCATCAACAGGCAAACGTATTTATATCCGACAATAAAATCGATCAGTAATTCGGGATGAAAGTTCGACCAAATATGCGTCAGCATCTCGATTGCCTTGTGAAACGTTTCGGCCCGGAAGAAAACCCACCCGAAACATACGAGATGGAAGGTAAACAAAATTCCGAGAATCCGGACGGCGGGGTGCATGTTTTGTCCGAGATTTTGAGCCTTCGGAACGATCGTCCGGTAAATTTTATGGATGATCAGCGCAAGGCTGTGAAAAGTGCCCCAAAATAAAAATTGCAGAGAAGCGCCGTGCCATAATCCGCCCAAAAGCATGGTCAGAAATAAATTGATATACATCCTGACTTTTCCTTTCCGGTTTCCGCCCAAAGGAATGTAAAGATAATCCCGCAACCAGGCGGATAAAGAAATGTGCCAACGCCTCCAAAATTCGGTGACGGTCGCCGATTTGTACGGCGAATCGAAATTCATCTTGAATTTAAATCCGAGCAGCAACGCCAATCCGATCGCCATATCGGAATATCCCGAAAAATCGCAATAAATCTGCAATGCATATCCGTAAACACCGAACAAATTTTCAAGTCCGGAATACAACGTCGGTTCGTCAAAAATCCGCTCCACGAAATTAACGCTGATATAATCAGAAATAACGGCTTTTTTGAATAATCCCGCCATAATGAGGAATATACCCGTTCCGAACATTTCTTTTGAAATAAAAATCTTTTCCTGCATCTGCGGGATGAAATCTCTTGCGCGAACAATCGGCCCAGCGACCAATTGCGGGAAAAAAGTCACGAAAAAAGTATAATCATACAAATTTCTCAACGGGCGCAATTGCTTGCGGTAAATATCGATGGTATAACTGAGCGATTGAAAAGTGAAAAAGGAAATTCCCACCGGAAGAAAAATATTTAACGGGTGAAACGGTTGATCGGTCAGATCGGCAATCATTTGGCGGAAAAAATCGGTATATTTGAAATAACATAACAATCCCAAATTGATGACAATACTGATGATCAGCGTAGTCAACCGCTCCGACCGGACTTTCGAAGTATGAATCCTGTAAGCCAGCAGGTAATCCGAAGCGGAAACGAGCAGCAAAAGGAAAACAAACCATCCGCTTGTTTTGTAATAAAAATAACAGGAAAACAAAATCGTATAAAAGCAGCGAAAAACGGCGGTATTCCGTAAAAAATAATATCCGAGGCTGAAAAACAAAAACAGAAACAGAAACAATCCGCTGCTGAAAATGAGAGGAGCCTGTCGACTGTAAGTCAAAACTTCGAAAAGTTTATCCGCATCTATGTGAAAGACAGAACTTATATCCATTAATCAATGCTTGAAACAATAAATCTTCCTGCAACTCTTCTTATTAAAACAAATGCCGTCATATCCCGTTTATTTGTTTTCCGGCACGTTTCGTGTACTGTGCGCTTTCTTCTTGTCATATTGTTTTTTCCCGTAAATCAACGCATTGACAAATTGAGTGGCGATGACTTTTCCGCCGTCGAAAGACAAATGGGTATAATCTTTGGCAGCCAACGGCGGTTGTGCGGCAACAAAACGGGGCATGCTGTTTTCTCCGCCCATGGCATTACACGTATTCCAAAAAGCGATTTGAGACCCCTCGGCGATTTTCTGTTGCACGGGAATCAAATTCAAAATTCCCGGCATGGTGACATATTCTCCTTCTTTGCGGGTACTCCGATCTCCCACCCCCATCAAAATAATGCTCGCTTCGGGAAAGGATTTTTTGATATGGGCGACATTCGCCGACATTTCTTTTTTATATCCTTCGTAGTTGACGGTATTTGTGCCGGCGGTATTCAATCCGTATTGCAGCACGATCAAATCGTAAGGCAACAAATCGTCCGTTTGACGCAGATTCGATTCGGAAATGTTCCTCAGATTCAATCCCGAATGTCCTCTCATCGAAAAATTATCGACGGCGATTCCCTTGTCGCAATCCAAATAAACACCATAAACGACCATTCCGGGTGAAAATGAAAACGCAATGCTTCGAATAGAATCGTTCCGGATATTAATGCAATGAATACCCGGACTTGTGTCCGGCGACAACGGGACAATTCCTTTCTGATTATTGATGCTGTAAGAGGAAAAGATGTATTTCCCGCCTTGATATAACAGCCGTACCGTTTGAAAATAATTTAACCGGGGTTTATCGACCCCTCTGTAAAAAACGTAGGCGCCTTCTTTCGCTTTGAATCGGAATCCTGCGATTCCCAAATCGAAGTTAGAATTAAGCAGCGACACCGTTTCAAAATTTTGAAATCCGTGCACCACAGTTCTTCTGAATCCCGCGGTTGCCGAAGTGATCGGAACATAGCCGACACCGCATCCGCCGTACATTTTTTGCAGTTGTTCCCGAATGTCGCAGGTCAAAATATCTCCTTCGATGAAAGAATCTCCGAAAAAGCCGATTCTTACAGGCCGGTCAAGCCGGGAAATACTGTCGAGTATTTCATAAAAATGCTTCATGGCCGAATCATCGGAGGTAAATTCTTCAATACAGGTGATATTTTGCGGACAAGGTTCCTCTGTTGCTTCCGGCAATGTTTTTTGTTCGTTTCCGGAAACGGCGGAGATTTCTTTTTCCGGCCTGATATCCGATAAAATATCCCATTTTTTGATTGTAAATCCGGCAATTGTAACAGGAGTGAAAAAATAACCCACGAACAAAATAAGTATGACAATCAAGGTAAAAGTAAAAGAAAACAACAAATAATTCTTTTTCATAATCGACAGTTGATAATTGCCGGATGGTAAACATTGTTTGACAATTGACAACGGATTCGTTTTGTCTGCAATTATCAATTTTCGGGAATATCATGTAAAAACATGCGGTACAAAAATAACCGGAAAAAACGGAACTTTCCTGATTTTACATCGGTAAAAGTTACAAAAAGGAGATTCAAAACTTAATATTTTTCGATTTTCCTTTTTTGCTCTCGTTGTGCAATCGGTCTATCGACGTTACGACAAACTTTCGTTTTCCTTTTTCATAATCATACGGAAAAATAACCCCGGTGGAGCAGGTGACTATTACGATCTTGCTTGCATCGTTCAAATCGACTTTTTCTTTTTTGCCGAACTCGTAAATACAGTAATATGCGGGGTTATCCAAATATTCTTTTTTATTTTTGCTTTCCCAATACAGTTTGATTCCGGCCGGAGTAGTTTCTACGCCTATCCTTTGGGGTTTGTCGGGCAATTTCTTTTTATTGACATGGGAGGTCGGCGGAATCAGCGCCGGATATTTATGATAATGATTGGTCAGACTGTCGGTGATTCCGCCGTAATTGTCAATAATATTGCTTCCGTACCAAAAACAATTGCCGTCGACATTCGGAAGATTTCGTTCCAATTCCATTTTTTTCGTCAACTGGTTTTTTCGGGAATCGCTCAGATCCTTTGCTTTGATGCTTCGTTCAATATCCTGTCCGATATACAATTGTCCGTTTTGCACATAACGGCTCCACCAATTGATCAATGTTTGATAATCGGCTGTCTTATACCCGATTTCCCAGTAAATCTGCGGCATCAGGTAATCGATCCACCCGCTCCGGGACCACAACAAAACATCGGCATACAAATCATCGTAATTCTGTAACCCGCCGGTATCGCTTCCCGAACCGTCGGGAGTGCTTTTTTTGTTCCGGTAGATACCGAACGGACTGATTCCGAACCGTACCCAGATTTTATCGGTGTCGATAATCGTTTCTTTGATTTCCCGAATCAACACATTGACATTATTCCGCCTCCAGTCGCCCAAATCATTCGGATAAAATCCTTGTCGGGCGCCGTAAGTCCTGAAGCTGTTTCCATCGGGAAAAGACTGTCCCGCTACGGGATACGGGTAAAAATAATCGTCCATGTGAATGGCATCCACATCATAACGAGTGACAATATCTCTCACCACATCGCAAATGAAACGGCGACAGGCGGGGATTCCGGGATCAAAATAGATTTTTCCGTCATATTTGACAAACCATTCGGGATGAGTATAATAAATATGCGACGAGGCTAATTGTTCGTTTGCGCTGACCGTTACCCGGTACGGATTCAGCCAGGTATGAAATTCCATGCCTCGTTTGTGACATTCCTTGATCAAAAAATCCAACGGATCCCAATACGGGTCGGGCGCTTTTCCTTGCGTACCGGTCAAAAAACGGCTCCACGGTTCGAGAGAAGAAGGATAAAAAGCATCCGCCTGCGGACGAATTTGGAAAATAACGGCATTGAAATTCGCCCGCTGAAAACAATCGAGCATATACAAAAAGTAACCGCGCATTTGAGCCGGGGTCATGTTTTTGTATATCGTTTGATTCACCGTTTGTACCCAAACACCCCTAAACTCGCGCTTCGGATACTGTTCCGCACGACCGGAAACGAAAAAAAGCCAACTTGTCGAAAGAACAAGTAATAACCGTATTTTATGCATTGTGTTTATTTTTAGGCTTGAAGCGATCGGTACAAATATAAATCGAAAAAAATTCTTACAACCATTACGGAAATAAAATTTTTATTTTTACCTTTATCCATCAAATCCGTAACAGCGGATCAAGACAAAAACAGACACATGAAAAATAAAAGCTTGGTATCTATCACAGATTATTCGAAAGATGAGATTTTACAACTATTGAAGAAAATCGAAACGTTTGAAAACAATCCGAACCAACGGGTTTTGGAGGGAAAAGTCGTTGCGACATTATTTTTCGAACCGTCAACCCGCACGCGATTGAGTTTCGAAACGGCGGTGAATCGGTTGGGCGGGCGAGTGATCGGCTTTTCGGATGCTTCCACCTCCAGTTCGGTAAAAGGGGAAACACTGAAAGATACCATCATGATGGTCAGCAATTATGCCGATCTGATTGTCATGAGGCATCATTTTGAAGGCGCGGCACGGTTTGCATCGGAAGTATCGTCGGTTCCCGTCATCAATGCCGGCGACGGAAGCAACCAACATCCTTCCCAAACCATGCTCGATTTGTATTCCATCTACAAAACGCAGGGTACCCTGAATAATTTGCAGATCACCATGGTGGGCGATTTGAAATACGGACGAACGGTCCATTCCTTGTTGATGGCGATGTCGCATTTCAATCCGGTGTTTCATTTTATTGCACCCAAGGAATTGGAAATCCCGCATGCTTACAAAACATTCTGTGAATCTTCCGGCATCGAGTATCATGAATATTCCGAGTTTTTGGAAGATGTGATCAATTTGAGCGACATTTTATACATGACACGGGTGCAAAAGGAACGTTTTACCGACCTGATGGAGTATGAAAAAGTGAAAAATGTTTACACGTTGCGTAATAAAATGCTTGAAAATTCAAAACCGAATTTGCGCGTGTTGCATCCGCTTCCCCGCGTCAATGAAATTTCTTATGACGTCGACGACAACCCGAAAGCCTATTATTTTCAACAGGCCAAAAACGGACTTTATACCCGGGAAGCCATTATTTGCACGGCGTTGGATATTGACTGAATAAAATAAAAGAACATGAAAATTATAAATCGTAAATCGTAAAATCGGATATTTTATGGCTGAAATAAAAAAAGAACTGCAAGTTGTGGCGTTGGAAAACGGAACGGTGATCGATCATATTCCGTCCGAACAATTATTCAAAGTGGTTTCGTTGCTGCATCTTCATACCTCCACGTCGAGGATTACGATCGGAAATAATTTGGACAGTGAACGGATCGGGAAAAAAGGCATCATAAAAATTTCCGACAAATTTTTCGAAGAATATGAAATCAACCGCATTTCATTGATTGCGCCGAATGTGAGATTGAACATCATTCAGAATTACGAAGTCATTGAAAAAAAACAGGTAACTTTACCTGATCTTTTGGTAAACACCGTGAAATGCGCCAATCCGAACTGCATTTCCAACAACGAACCGATGGAAACACGGTTTCATGTGACCGATAAAAAAAACGTCGCCGTTAAATGCCATTACTGCGAACGTGTAGTGGAAAAAGAAGACATTGAAATACTTTAAAATTAAAAATTACGAAACTCTTAACTCTTAATTCTTAACTCTTAACTTTTATGAAGCAAGATTGGAAACCCGGAACAATGATATATCCCCTACCCGCCGTAATGGTGAGTTGCGGAAGTAACGAAAACGAATATAATGTGTTGACCATCGCGTGGGTAGGAACGATATGCAGCGACCCGCCGATGTGTTACATTTCGGTGAGGCCCGAAAGATATTCTTATGCCATTTTGAAAAAAAATATGGAATTCGTGATCAACCTTACCACCCGAAAGATGGCGCGTGAAACCGATTGGGTCGGCGTTCGTTCCGGCAGGAAATACAATAAGTTTGAAGAAACGGGACTGACCATCGGCAAGGCAAGTATTGTCCGGGCGCCTGTCATCGAAGAATCTCCGTTATGTATCGAATGTAAAGTGAAGGAAATCATCAGCTTAGGTTCGCACGACATGTTTATTGCCGACGTGGTGAACGTTTTGGCTGATGAAACATATATCGATCGGGAAACCGGCCGGTTCAAAATGGAAGAGGTCGATTTGTTGGTGTATGCTCACGGGAATTATTACGGGATGGGAGAACATATCGGTAAATTCGGATGGTCTGTGCAAAAAAAGCAATAAAAAATGAAGGATTATTGGCCGGTAATAGCATTGTTTTTTGTCGGAATATCGGTTTTTGCCCAGGATTCGAATAAACGAATCGATTGGGGACTGAAAGGCGGATTTAATTCCGGGATTTGCCTCATCAATGATTTTTCGATGGACGGAAAGGAAATCAAGCATCCCGAGAATATTTATAAAGTCGGATTGACCGGCAGCTTGTTTATGCGGGTCAATCTGAATAAAATGTATCTTCAAACCGAAGCCGGGTATTATTACACCCGCGGTTCGCTCGAGTTTAATTTTACGGACGAATCGGAAAACAATAATACCGTAGATTTGTCTTGGGAATTTAATTCGATGGGAATTCCGGTATTGTTCGGGTATCATATTATTAAAGTACCGCCTTACGGATTTAATCTTTATGCCGGCCCCAAAATATCCAAAATTATTGTCGCCAAAAAAGTTTTTAATGTCGACCATAATACTTATCCGTTGAACTATGATTTTAAACCGCATTATCCTTCTTTGGTCTGCGGTTTCGGAGTAAGCATTTCGAAATTATTTTTTGATTTCCGGTACGAATTCGGATTAAAAAACTACCTCAACGGAATAACCTACACCTCGTCGTCCGGCAGCGAAAATCCTTTCGGAGAGATGATTATGAAAGGACGGATGAATGCCATGAGTTTTTCGGGAGGATTTATATTTTAGTAACGTGTAAAAATAACGTGGTAATTTTTACGGGTAAATACGTCAAAAAAACAGTTTATGCCACATATTTACCGTATTGTTCCGTATTTTCTTTTCCTCAGATATTGAAATCCGATTACCGGGATGATTACCAACACAAGAGGAACTCCGATGTTGATCAATATCCAAAACTTTTTCCCGGAGTTTATTTTTGTTTTATCCAACAGCCTCAACGTATTGTGTTTACTCCGTAACAGCATTTGCGATTCTTTTCCAGCCAGATAATTCACCGAATTTACGATAAAATCGCGGTTTCCGAATTGCCGGTCCATGTAACTGTCATACCCCAACGGTAATGCCGTACCTTTATTTCCCGTCCATTGAATTTCGTTTCGAATGATGTTGGCCGATGCCGCAACGATAATTTTGCCGTTTCCGGGTGCCGGTTTCGGAGCCGGTTTGACTCCTTCCGGCGGCATGCGGTTGCTGAATGCCGACGGGAACCGGCCTTCCAGCAGTGCAGCCGCAGGAATGTTTTTCCGGTTGAAATAGTCGGATGTTTCTTTCACTTGGGGAGCATCCGGAGTGATCGTTTCGGGAATGGAAACGATATGCGATCGTCCGGAACTTGTCAGCAATAGTTGCTTTTTGATTCCGGTGTCATTTCCCGTAAAGTCGATCGAACTGACAAATTCGGCTTTGACCGGCGCCATATTTCCGGTGATCGGATGGTTTTCCGACGGATGAAGCAACGGGGCGTAATACCACGGCGCCGGGTGAAAGGTTGTCTCGTCGTTCCCTACTTTCAAAGGAATATAAGCACATTGCAAATCCTGAATCAGTACCGGGTTGATGCGGAATCCATACCGGAAAAATAAATCATCCAAATTTACATCATTGATCATGCTTGCCGATTGCCCCTTTTTCCAGAGATCTTCGTATGATACAACGACTCCCCCCATCAGAAAAAGAACGTTTCCGCCCGAAACAATGTACCGGTCGAGCAGGTATTTTTCCTTTTCCGAAAACTTTTTGGTCGGGCCGGCAATGATAAGCACTTTGTACGGCGGAATTTCGTCGATATCGGCAATGCTGCCCCGAAAAACGGTATAATGTCGGCTCAAAGTCTCGACGGCATCATAAACGTACACTTCGGGTAATTCGTCATGACCTTCCAGAAAGGCAATCTCCGGGAAATCTTTCTCCGTTAATTCCGTCAGGGCGTCGGTTAATTGATATTCCAAATCTTCGATGGAAGCATTGATCCGTTCTTGTTTGGATTTGCCGGTATTGTCCGACAACAGGCAGACCGATGCCGTGTCGTTTTTGATGATGATGTCAGCCCACGGAAATACCGATTTTTGGATCATCCGTCCTTCATTGTCGGTTTCGACCAATATCTCATCTTTCATTCCCCGCTTCAGCAATTGCAATCGTTGCCGGTTTCTTTTTTCGTCGTTTCCGGCATTATTCGGATTATAAAAAACCGGAGTTATTTTTTTCGGAGAATAACCGTTAAATTCGTCCAATATTTCCCGGGTCGCTTTTTTCAACCGGAGGTAATCGCTGTCAAGCGAACCGTCTAAATAAATAATCACCCGGACATCTTCATTCAAACCTTTCAGCAGATTTTTGGTATAATCCGACAACGTATATTCTTTATCGCCGGTCAGATCCGCCCGAAAATGGAATAATCCCGACAAACAACAAGCAGCTGCCAATCCGATGCATCGATATATAAAGGTATGTTTTTTATTCATATCGGTCTTATCTTGTGCGTTGGTGTATCCGGATGGTCAATGCCGAAAAGAACAATATCCAGACGATGAAATAAATGACATCGCGGGAATCGACGATTCCGCGGCATAATGTTTGATAATGAGGTAAAACGCCGATATTCCGGATCAGCAGTTGCCATTCGGATCCGGGAAGTATGGAGGAAAAAAGTTCGAACCCCCAATAAAACAGCGTGCAAAAAAAAATTCCCGCCACGAATGCGATGATTTGATTGCCGGTGAGCGATGATGCAAATTCACCGACGGAAACAAACAACAACGCCGTCAATATCAATGCCGCATATCCTCCGATTGCGGCGCCGGAGTCGATGTTCCAAAGCGGACTGCCCAAAAAGCCGATCGAAATCCAATAAATTCCCGTGAGTAAAAGACTGAACAGGATGATGCTCGATACTGCCAAAAATTTTGAAAAGACGATTTGTCCCACAGTGACCGGCCGGATAAAAAGCAATTCTTCCGTGCCCGTTTTTTTTTCTTCGGCAAAAGATCGCATGCATAATGCCGGGATTAAAATCAAAAATAATACGGGACTGACTGTAAATAAGCCTGTTAAATCGGAGTAGCCTTGTCCGGGAATATTGAAAGAACCGGGAAATACCCACAAAAACAAACCCGATATCAATAAGTAAACCACCGGTATAGCCGGCCCTTGAATGGAGGATGATAAAATTGTTAATTCTTTTTTAAATAAAATAAACATAATAATAGGTAATAAATTGTATTTTTGCTTTTTCTTTGGTGATTTAATTTCAACAAATATAGTGAAGAAAATCAAAACACAACGTATTTTTGCCACAGAGAACTGAATAATGAAGGTATATTACAGATTAATTGTTTGGATTATTTTCGCCGTTTTTGCATTAATTGCCGGTATATATTTTTACACGGTCTTAAGGCAAGATGAGAAAACATCGCGGGAAGATATACTGTCATTGGTTCCGGGTGATGCAAAATCGATCCTTCAAATCAATGAATACGACCGGTTTTCTTTTCTGCTTCAAAAAAACGTTCCGGTCGATTCCGCCAATCAAAAGCTTTTTGCATGGGAGAAAACATTAAATCGCAGCATTACCCCGATAGAAGACAACGGAAATAAGTTTTTTCCGTGGGGAAAAGGACGAATTATGGTTTCTTTCCACCATGAAGGCGAAATTTATTATACCAAATTACGTTCGAACGAAGTTTCTCTGTGGAAAGATGCCCTGGAAAATGAAATTTTTCCTCCGTTTCCTCCGATTGTCCAGAAATTTGAAGGAGCGGAAATCTTGCACTATACTTTGGCGGATAACCGTTTTTTTTCCTGTACGTTTAAAGACAATATTTTTATCGGGAGTTTCAACGGCAAACTGATCGAAAAAGTTATTCTGTGCCGGAAAAACGGAACTTCCGTTCAAAACGACGCGAAATTTGTGCAGATTTCCAAAACGGCCGGAAAAAAAACGCTTGCCACATTATTTTATCATATGATGGAAAAAGATATGGTCGTTAAAGACACGACTGTCACCTCTCCCGTGGTTAAAGGATGGACAAGCTCGGACATTACGTTTATGGACAATGAAATCTGGTTTTCGGGTTATTATAAACCGGATGATGATTCTTCCGATTTTACCGCATTGATTCCTTCGATTGCACCCGTTTCATTGTTCCAACCGCATCTGTTTCCTCCCGGCGTTGTTTTCGTGAAAAGCTACGGAGTCGATTTAAAAACTGCCCGGTCGATGACCTCCGATTCGGAAAAGAAAAATTTTACCTATCTCAGAAAAGACAGCCTCAGTCCCGACAGTTTATTCTTACGGTTTGCGGGAAATGAATTTCATACCATTTATATTAAAGATTCGTCAGACAATAAGATCTCGAAAGTTTATTGCCTGAAAATGAACCGGACAGCTGATTTTGAAAAAAAATTGCGTAATTATCTATTTTCCGGTGTGCCCGGGTACTATTATTCCGTCAGGCAGTTGACGGTTGAAGGAACCCGCCGGTTGGTGTTGGTCTTTACTTTGCGTAATTTCAACTTGTTAAGTGATGTGGTCGGATCTGCTTTTTTCCCGGAAAGTCCGCAATATTACCTTTCGTTCTCGGAAGATTATTTGGTGGTGTCGCCTGATGAATATGTTTTGGTGAATTATTTGAGCAGCATCGGGAAAAAACAGTCATCGGAATTTTCAAATTTGACGGAAAACTTGAGCGATCCGTGTCATATTGCCATATTGGGAAACTTGGAAATGATTGCGCACGCAGGACACAATTCTCCGTTAAAATTATCGGGAAAAGCCGCCGAATATCCCGTTTTTTTCGGAAAATGGAGAATCGGGGTACATTTTACCAATCAGGAAAACCTGCTTTTTTATCATATTGTTTTCGGAAAGAAATAGGAAAGAATAAAAAAGCGAAGCCTCAACTGATTTCCCGTTACATTTGGTAAATAAGTACCCGGCAGAATTTAATTTATGCTGTTTTAAACGCGAAGATGCAAAGACACCAAGTCACAAAGATTTTAAACTTCACGCCCTTCCGTCTTGGTGACTTGGTGTTTAAAATATAAATTATTTTTTGCGGCATGCTTATTTATATATTTTTTGATAAAATCATGCTTTTTTATTCCGGAAAGAAGGTACTTGTTTTTGGAATTTGTTTTAACTTTGCGCTTTTTAATTGATAACCACGATACTGAATGTTTGAAAATAAAAGGATAAAAACTGCGCTTATTTCTGTTTATCACAAAACAGGTTTGGATGAAATCCTGTTGAAGCTTTCTAAAGAAGGGGTCGAATTTATTTCCACGGGAGGCACCCATGAATTTATTGAATCATTGGGAATGCCTTGCAGAAAGGTGGAAGACCTTACGGGGTATCCTTCTATTTTAGGCGGAAGAGTTAAAACGCTGCATCCGAAAGTTTTCGGAGGAATATTGTGCCGGCGGGATTTGGAAAATGATCTGCATCAAATCGAACAATATGAAATTCCCGAAATAGATTTAGTCATCGTTGATTTGTATCCCTTCGAAGAAACCGTCGCTTCCGATGCCGACGAAAAAGAAGTCATCGAAAAAATAGATATCGGCGGAATATCGTTGATTCGTGCAGCCGCCAAAAACTTCAAAGATGTTGTCATCGCAGCTTCTCAAAACCAATATAAGGCATTGATGAATCTGCTGGAGGAAAAAGGAGCGCAGACTTCTCTTGAAGATCGTAAATGGTTTGCCAAAGAAGCTTTTGCCGTGTCTTCGGGATACGATTCCGCCATCTTCAATTACTTTGATGCGGGAGAAGGAAATTACTTCCGTTCGGCTTTCGATAATGCCAAAATTTTAAGATACGGAGAAAATCCTCATCAAAAAGGAATTTTCTACGGTAATTTCGACGAAATGTTCGAACAGCTTCAAGGAAAAGAAATTTCATACAATAATTTATTGGATATCGATGCCGCTATTGCTCTGATCAATGATTACGAAGATTTGACATTTGCCGTTCTTAAACATAACAATGCTTGTGGACTGGCTTCAAGGCCTGTTTTGCAGGATGCTTGGAATGATGCTCTTGCAGGCGATCCTGTTTCGGCATTCGGAGGCATTCTTGTAACAAACGGCATCGTGGATAAGGCGACTGCCGAAGAAATCGACAAATTGTTTTTTGAAGTGATCATTGCTCCCGATTACGAGGTCGATGCGCTTGAGATTTTGACCCGGAAAAAAAATCGTATTATTCTGATCCGGAAAAAACAGGATTTTCCGCAAAAACAATTTCGTTCTTTGTTGAACGGTGTTTTGAGTCAGGATAAAGATTTGAACGTTGAAAGAGAAGAAAATTTGAAAGTTGTTACCACCGAAGCGCCTGGCCGGAAAGAGATCGAAGATTTGTTGTTTGCGAATAAAATTGTAAAACACAGTAAATCGAATGCCATTGTGCTGGCAAAAAACAAACAGCTTCTGGCAAGCGGAATAGGGCAGACATCGAGAGTTGATGCGTTGAAGCAGGCTGTTGAAAAAGCAAAATCGTCCGGTTTTGATTTAAACGGCGCCGTGATGGCTTCCGATGCGTACTTCCCGTTCCCCGATTGTGTGGAAATCGCACATCAAGCGGGAATAACGGCGGTCATTCAGCCCGGAGGTTCCATCAAAGACAACTTGTCCGTAGAATATTGCAACAAAAACGGAGTTGCAATGGTGATGACCGGTATCCGTCATTTTAAACATTAATGATAAAATAATAAAGAAGAAAGGAATATGGGACTGTTTTCTTTTTCACAAGAGTTGGCAATTGACCTTGGTACGGCGAATACCATTATCATACAAAACGGAAAAATCGTAGTGGATCAACCTTCTGTCGTTGCACTTGACAGACGCAGCGATAAATTAATCGCAGTAGGAGAAAGAGCGCAACAGATGCAGGGAAAAACGCATGAGAATATCCGGACGATTCGTCCTCTCCGGGACGGTGTGATTGCCGATTTCTATGCTGCCGAACAGATGATTCGCGGAATGATCCGGATGGCTGCCACCAAGAAAAGTATTTTTACGCCTTCCTTGCGCATGGTGGTTTGCATCCCTTCGGGAAGCACCGAAGTCGAAATTCGTGCGGTGAGGGACTCTGCCGAACATGCCGGAGGACGCGATGTGTATATGATTTATGAACCGATGGCTGCGGCTATAGGGATCGGAATCGACGTGGAACTTCCGGAAGGAAACATGATTGTGGATATCGGCGGAGGTACGACCGAAATCGCCGTCATTTCGTTGGGCGGAATTGTTTCCAATAAATCGATAAAAATAGCGGGCGATGATTTGACGGACGACATCATGGAATATATGCGTCGTCAGCATAATGTGAAAGTGGGCGAACGCACCGCCGAATTAATCAAGATCAATGTGGGTGCGGCGTTGACCAATTTGCCCGAAGGTCCCGAAGACTATATCGTTCGCGGACCTAATCAAATGACCGCGTTGCCGATGGAAATTCCCGTTTCTTATCAGGAAATTGCCCATTGCCTCGAAAAATCGATCGCCAAGATCGAAGCTGCCGTTTTAACGGCGTTGGAACAAACGCCTCCCGAATTGTATGCCGATTTGGTGAAAAAAGGAATTTTCCTTACCGGAGGAGGAGCTTTGTTAAGAGGATTGGATAAACGTCTTTCCGACAAAATAAAAATACCCTTCCGGGTTGCGGAAGATCCCCTTCATGCTGTGGCTAAGGGAACGGGAATAGCTCTTAAAAATATTGATAAATTCCAATTCTTGATAAGGTAATCGCAAGATTGCCTTTTTCTTTTGTCCGGATCATGTTTTCCGGTCGGAACATGGTTGATTGTCGATGAAAGTAATAGCGGTCAGGCTTTTATGCCGGTATTACACGTATTTATTTATCCTTAACGGTTTTATGCAAAATTTAATAAACTTCTTGATTCGTTATAATACGTGGCTGTTTTTTGTGGTGCTTGAAATTGTATGCCTGACATTGGTGTTTACTTTCAATCCGTATCAGCAAAGTATTTATATCAGCTCAGCCAATCAGGTGTCGGGAAAGTTTTATACTGCGATGAGCCGGTTCTCGGGTTATTTCAATTTGCGTTCAATCAATGAAGATTTGTTGGAACAAAACGGAATGCTGCAACAGAAAGTGTTGATGCTTGAGCAATATATCGAAAATAACATGAAGGATTCCGTCAATGATGCGATATTCACGAATCCTCAAAACAAAAAATATGAATTCGTACCGGTCCATGTGATCAGCAACAGCGTTACGAGAATAAACAATTACATCACCTTGAATAAAGGTTCTAAAGACGGATTGCAACCCGAAATGGGGGTCATCGATCAAAACGGAGTGGTGGGCGTCATCAGCAACGTATCCGAAAATTATTCGATTGTCATTCCGATTTTAAACTCCAAGTTCCGGTTAAGCGCCAAATTGAAAAAAAATAATTATTTCGGATCGTTGGTTTGGGACGGAAAAGATCCCCTATATGCCGTGTTGGAAGAATTGCCGAGGCATGCGTCTTTTGCAGCCGGCGACACGATTGTGACGAGCGGTTACTCGGATGTGTTCCCCGACGGGATTATCATCGGAACGGTGGACAGTCATACCAAGCAACACGACGATAACTTTTATGCGGTGAAAGTTCTTCTTGCCGTCGATTTCTCCAAACTCGGAAATGTTTTGGTCATTAAAGATAAAAGCCGGTTAGAACAAAAAGCGTTGGAAGCTCAAACCTCTCAAGACAAATGATAAATAATCTATTGAAATACGGGTTGCTGTTTATCGGTCTGACAATACTTCAGATATTTGTATTGAACGGAATAAATTTTTTGAGGTATGCCACCCCTTTTATTTATATTTATTTTTTAATAAAACTTCCCGTCGGTATTTCCAGAAACCTGCTTCTCTTTTTGGGATTTGTCTTGGGTTTTGTTATCGATGTTTTTTGCAATACTCCCGGTATTAATGCCGGTGCAAGCGTTTTGGCCGCTTTTCTTCGTCCTTATCTGATCAAATCGTTGGCAACATTGGATGTCGCCGAGAACAGAGAGCCGTCCTTGTATCTGTTCGGACTCCAGCCGTTTTTGCGCTACATTGCGGTTATGATTTTGATTCATCATGCCGCTTTGTTGTTGTTGGAATCTTTTTCTCTGTTTAATTGGCAGATTCTTCTCTTGAGAATCCCGGCCTGTTCTCTTTTTACATTTGTACTGATATGGGCCGCTGAAGGTTTAACCGGTAATCAAAGGAAACGATGAAAAACAAGTATCAATTTGTCAATAGAAAATATGTTTTGGGCGGAATTGCATGTGTCGTGGTTCTGCTTTTTTTGATCCGCCTGTTTTTTTTGCAGGTGGTGAATAGTGATTACAAATCTTTTGCCGACAGTAACGCTTTTTTTAAGAAAACGCTTTATCCTTCGCGCGGATTGATTTACGACAGAAACGGGAAATTAGTCGTTTATAATCAGCCGGCTTACGATATTATGGTGATCATGCGCGATGTAACGGGATTGGATACGTTGGGATTTTGCAATACGATCGGGATTTCCAAAGAACGTTTCTTGGCCCGGATCGCCGAAATTAAAAACAAGGAGATCAATCCCGGATATTCTTCTTATACTCCTCAGGTTTTTTTGACGCAACTTTCTCTTCAAGAATATGGAGTATTGCAGGAAAAACTTTACCGTTATCCCGGTTTTTCCATCCGAAGCCGCTCTCAACGAAATTATGCCCGTTTGTCGGCTGCTCTTTTGTTGGGATATATCGGCGAAGTGTCTAAATCAGACATCGAAAAAGATGATTATTATGTTCAGGGAGATTATGCGGGAATTGCCGGAGTCGAAAAATCGTATGAAAAATATTTGCGCGGGGAGAAAGGGTGCGAAATTTTATTGCGCGATGCTCACGGCCGGATCATGGCAAGCTATGAAAACGGGGAACATGATATTGCTCCTGTATCGGGGAAGAATATTGAGATGAGTATTGACATCGAATTGCAGGAATACGGCGAAAAATTGATGAAAAACAAAGTGGGGAGTATTGTCGCCATCGAACCTTCTACGGGACAACTATTGGCCATGGTATCGAGCCCCACGTATGATCCTTCTCTTTTGATCGGACGACAACGGGGCGCTAATCATAAAATATTGGAACAGGATCCCAACAAACCGCTGTTCAGTCGTCCGTTGATGGCGCAATATCCGCCGGGATCGACATTTAAAACTGCGCAGGCTTTGGCTTTCCTGCAAGAGAAAGCGATTACACCCCAATCTGCTTTTCCTTGCGCTCACGGGTATCCTCCGTTGGGCGGACGGCCTGCATGTCACGGGCATGCTTCTCCTTTGACGTTGGTGCCTGCTATTGCCACTTCTTGTAATTCTTATTTTTGTTTCGGATTAAGAAATATGTTGAACAACCGTGATTTGTATCCGAATATTCATCCTGCATTTGAAGCATGGAAAAATCACATGGTGGATATGGGATTCGGATATCCTTTGGGGGTTGATTTGCCGAATGAAAAAAGAGGGATGATTCCTAACGGAAAATTTTACGACAAACGTTACGGCGAAAACGGGTGGAATGCTCATACCATCATTTCCATTGCCATCGGTCAGGGAGAGATTTTAGTCACTCCGTTGCAGCTTTGTAATTTGGCGGCGACGATTGCCAACCGGGGATATTTTTATACACCTCATGTCGTGCGAAAAATTCAGGATACGCCCCTCGATTCTATTTATACAGAGAAGCGTTATACGCATATAGCCAAAGAAAATTACCTGCCTGTGGTTGAAGGGATGGCGAATGCCGTAACAGGAGGAACATCACGGGGAGCGCAACTTGAAGGAATTGTCGTGTGCGGAAAGACCGGAACGGCCGAAAACCCGCACGGAAAAGATCACTCCATTTTTATCACATTTGCTCCGAAAGACGATCCTAAAATTGCCATCGCCGTTATTGTCGAGAATGCCGGATTCGGAGCGACTTATGCGGTTCCGATCGCTTCGCTCGTTATGGAGAAATATTTGAAAGGAAAGATCGCCGATAACCGGAAGTACGTGGAAGACCGGATTACGAATACCACCATATTACCCGTAAATGTCAAGAACAAGTAGTATTTGGAAACAAGTGGATTGGTGGGTCGTTTTGATTTACACCATTTTAGTGTTGGAAGGATGGCTGAGCATCTATGCCGCAAGCTATAATTTCGATAATGCCAGTATTTTTTCTTTCTCGGAACGCTCGGGAAAACAATTGGGTTGGATCGGGTTGTCTTTTGTCATTGCATTTATTCTGCTGATGACTGACGATCGGGTGTATGAAACATTTGCTTATCCTGTTTATGTGGTCATGATTTTGCTGTTGATGGTCACGATAGCCATTGCTCCTGAAATAAAAGGATCCCGTTCCTGGTTGGTTTTGGGACCGGTGAGCCTGCAGCCTGCCGAATTTGCCAAGTTTGCCACCGCATTGGCATTAGCCCGCTTGTTCGGATCGTATAATTTCGTTTTTTGGCGGTTGAAAAATATTTTCAAAGTTGCCGGCATTATCCTGCTTCCCATGGTGTGTATTCTACTCCAAAAAGAAACCGGATCGACTCTGGTGTATACTTCTTTCCTTCTTGTCCTTTTTCGGGAAGGAATGCCCGGAATCATCTTGTTTTCACTTTTTTGTGCGGTTGTCTTTTTCGTGCTGGGAGTTAAGTTCGGGAACACGGTTTGGTGGGGAGCGACTCCCGCCGGCGAATTTCTGGTTTTACTGGTCGTTTTGGTGGTCATTATGGGAATGCTCCTGTATTATCAACAGAATTTCCGGATTTTCCGGAATATCTTTTTCGGTACGTTGACCGTATCCCTGATTGGTTTTCTGATTCCCTTGTTCAGAAATGTTTTGGTGGATTATGCAGAGATGGCTTTGTTGATACTTGCCGCAATCTCGGTTTATTTGATAGTGTTGTATATTCAAAAAAAAGCGGGTCATTACCTGTTGATTATTTTCTTTTCGGCAGCTTCCGTCGTATTCCTTTTTTCGGTCGACTATGTATTTGATAACGTGTTGGAACCCCACCAGCAAACACGCATCAAAGTTTCTTTGGGCATGGAAGACGATCCTAAAGGCGCCGGATATAATGTGAATCAGTCAAAAATCGCCATCGGCTCCGGCGGATTCACCGGTAAAGGATTTTTAAACGGAACTCAAACGAAATTGAAATATGTTCCGGAACAGGATACCGATTTTATTTTTTGCACGATCGGAGAAGAGCAAGGCTTTGTCGGCTCGTCTCTCATTTTGTTGTTGTTTCTTGTCTTGATTTTACGGCTGATCGTTCTGGCCGAACGACAGCGCACGATTTTTGCCCGCGTTTACGGATATTCCGTGGCAAGTATTTTCTTGTTTCACGTATTTATCAACATCGGGATGGTATTGGGAATCACTCCCGTAATCGGCATTCCGCTTCCTTTTTTCAGTTACGGGGGGTCTTCTTTATGGGGATTTTCGATCCTGCTGTTTATTTTTTTACGGCTTGATGCAGGAAGAATGGAGAAATTAAGCATTTGAGAAACACCCTGCTTACAATTACAATTTGTATGAACCCTTATAAATACCGGTTTAAAAACAAAAAATCCCTTTCAACTCGATGAAAGGGATTTTTGCAGCCACAAAAGCATGATTTAGACGATTTATTCTTCGTGAATAAATCTTTTGGGGAAGTAATATAAAGTATAAAAATCAAGGATAAATGTATTCCTTCTCAATTTCGAGTAAT
This sequence comes from Candidatus Azobacteroides sp., assembly GCA_009787405.1. Lineage (GTDB taxonomy): Bacteria > Bacteroidota > Bacteroidia > Bacteroidales > WRGA01 > WRGA01. The sequence goes on along the minus strand of WRGA01000117.1, from coordinate 4,711 downwards.
TGTTCATCAATTTTTTTCATCAGCAAATCATACTCCTTTATTTTTTTACGAATTGCCTTGTCAATCGAGTTCAACCGATTGCAATCCGATGCAACGGCCGCTATTTTTTTGCACAAGGAAATAATTTCGGGAGTTTGCCGTAAATCGGCAAGTCGTTTACTTACCTCCAAAAAAGCTCTTATCCGCATGAATAATCAGTTATTTATAATTATTTTCATTCATCTATCGTTATTCTCTTTCATTTCACGGCCGCCTCTTTCAAGGACGGCTTCATGAATTTTGAATGCCGGAATCGTTTTCGTTTTGGACTTTAACGCCGCATTGATTGTCGGGTAACTGACATGGATCATTTTCAGAAGTTCTTTGCGTTCCCCGCTGCATAATAATATTTCCCGGCATGTCATGATATGAAAACTTTAAACTAAAATAAAATTCTCTACCTTTATAGCGATTTCTAATTTTAGACAACGCAAATATACCTCATATTTAATGTATTTACAAATATCTATACTGAATTTTACAATTATTTTATAAATAAAATACAATATACTATAAATAAGAGATTTATAGATAGGTTAAAAGATGTTATTTCAACTGAAATTGAAAAAATAAAGCCGATATTGCAAAAAAAATCGGAAATTACGGCGAAAAAAATTCATAAATTCTGAATTTTAGAAATGCAGGCGTAACAGCAAATTAGAAATAAGACTTATATATCCACCACTTCTCTTAAACCGGTAAAACAATGGAAACAAAAGCATTCATCGACAAGTATAAAGAAGCATTCGGAGAATCGGCCGAATTACCGATCGTTTTTTGGTATTCCGACATTCCCGTGAATCGGATTGAAAAAATAAACGGATGTTTTTTCAAAGGACTGAAAAATGTCAGAAACGACATACCGATCAGCTTGGATGCCGATATAATCGGTTGCGGAGGCGGAAAATTCTACACCGGATTTACGGACATGCCCGAAAGAATTCCGAATTTCGTCTCTTTAAAAGAAAAATACAAACAAACACCCGAAATGGTAACCGATTTTATCAAACAATTGGGAGTGCCGAAAACCGGGCAAAAATATCTGAATTTTGCCCGTATCGATCACCTAAAAAATTTCGACGGCATCGAAGGCCTGTTGTTTTTGGCAACACCCGACATTTTATCCGGACTTACCGCATGGGCGTTTTTCGACAATAACCGGGACGATGCGGTCACCACTTTGTTCGGATCAGGATGTTCGACGGTCGTCACTCAAACCGTGCTCGAAAACCGGAAAAACGGCAAAAGAACATTTATCGGATTTTTTGATCCGTCAGTACGGCCATATTTCGAGGCCGATATTTTAAGTTACACCATTCCGATGTCGAGATTCAAAGAAATGTATCCGACCATGAAAGAAAGTTGCCTTTTCGGTACCCATGCATGGGGAAAAATACGGGAGCGAATCAACGACAACTTGATCGAATGATAAACTCAGTTCGAAAAAAAAGCAGTATAAAACTGCTTTAGAAGTCAATCAGCTCAAAAAAATTGTCAACTCTTGATGCGGTTACTGATAAAATTCAAACAACATGTAAAAATTTAAGAATTATCAATACCTTCGCATAACATGCAAAAAAATACAATCCGAATAAAGCAAATCACCACATAAAAAGCAGTCCTTGTCGAACAGGATAAAATCGGCAAACAGTTGGCAGAGGCATTAAATAAAAATATTACCACCTTTTTTCGATAGCATTTCAACGAAATATCAATCGCCATGGTATCAAACATAAAATCCATCAAACAAGCATTGAATCCGGCTTTTCTGAAACAAAAGCCGGATCGGAAAGAGATTGAACTTTTCAAAAAAGAGTTTCGTTCCCTGTTGGATAAAATCAATGAAAAAGAAAGCGAAGAATTTCACAAAAATCTGATAAAGGATTTTCTTAATGCTGTTTATTACAAGGATAAACACTATATCAACACCAAAGACAAAACCGATTTGGTGATTCATAACGACAAATCACCCGAAACGCCTGTCGGTGTACTGATTGAAGTGAAAAAGCCCGTGAATACCACCGAAATGGTCAGTCACGATAATCTGAATGTCAAATCATTTCAGGAATTGTTGCTATATTATTTGCGGGAACGGAAAACAGGAAAGAATTTCGAACTTCGCTATCTGATTGTTACAAATATTTATGAGTGGTTTGTGTTTGATGCGCGAAATTTTGAAGACACATTCGGCTGCGACACAAAATTAGAAAAGAAATTTAATGAATTTGAAAACAAAACTTCCGCAGCAACAAAGACCGATACTTTCTATAAAGAAATTGCTGCACCTGCCATTAACAAACATACCGATAAAATAGAATTTACACATTTCGACATTCGCGATTACGAGAAAATTGTTCGCAATACCGACAAAGAAGACGATAAACAACTGATTTCTTTATATCAATTTCTTTCGCCTAATTTTTTACTCAAACTGCCTTTTGCAAACGACAACAACTACCTGAACAAGGAATTTTATGCCGAACTTTTGCACATTCTCGGTTTGGAAGAAATAACACAGGACAACAGAAAATTGATTGTCCGCAAAAAAGAAAAAGAACGTGATTTCGGCTCTATTATCGAAAATACAATGGAGCGAATAGATATTAAAGATAAGTTGAGTAATTTATCGAATATTGAACAATTCGGAAAAACCAAAGATGAACAACTGTTTAGTATTACTTTCAACTTGGCAATTACGTGGATTAATCGAATTTTGTTTTTGAAACTGCTCGAATCGCAGATTTTGAAATATCATAACGGAAACAAAGATTATGCCTTTCTTTCGCCTGATAAATTGAGTGATTACAATGATTTGGATACACTCTTTTTTCATGTTTTGGCGCGAAAGGAAAATGAGCGGACAGAAAATATTAAGTCCAAGTTTGCGCATGTTCCCTATCTCAACAGTTCGCTGTTTGAAATGACCGACATTGAAGATAAAACAATCTGTATTGACAGCTTGCAGGATAATATTTCAATAAAATTATATTCAAAGTCAGTATTGCAAGTGCAGAACACAATGCGCCCATTGAAATATTTATTAAAATTTCTTGATGCCTACGATTTCAGCAGCGAAGGCGGCGAAGAAATTTTAGACGAAAACAAACCGCTCATTTCAGCTTCTGTTTTGGGTTTAATTTTTGAGAAAATAAACGGCTATAAAGATGGTTCGTTTTTCACGCCGTCATTTATTACGATGTATATGTGCCGCGAAACGATTTCGCGTGCCGTTGTTCAGAAATTCAATGAAGTAAAAAGTTGGAATAGTCAAACAATTAGCGATTTACATAATCTGATACCACAAATCGGTATTGAAAAAGCAAACGAAATTTTCAATAAAGTTCGCATTTGCGACCCCGCTGTCGGGTCGGGACATTTTCTTGTTTCGGCTCTAAACGAAATGTTGCGCCTGAAAGCCGAATTGGGTATTTTAATGGACAAAAACGGAAAATCATTGTGGAATTACTCTGTTTCTATCGAAAAGGATGAACTGATTGTGAAAAATCCCGATAGCGATATTTTTGTATACAACCCTAAAAACGCCGAAAGTCATCGCATACAGAAAACGCTTTTTCATGAAAAACAAACCATAATAGAAAATTGTCTTTTTGGTGTGGATATTAATCCTAATTCGGTTAAGATTTGCCAATTGCGCCTGTGGATTGAATTGCTCAAACACACTTATTACCATTCGGAAACGAATGAATTGGAAACATTGCCGAATATTGACATTAATATTAAATGCGGTAATTCTTTGATTAGTAGGTTTAAAATAGATAGCGATATTAAAACCACTTTGAAAAACAGCAAATGGAACATCAACACTTATAAAATTGCCGTAGATACTTACAAAAATGCAAAAACAAAAAAGCAAAAACGAGAAACGATTGACTTGATAAATGAGATCAAAAATGATTTTCAGGTTTATGTTTCGCGCGACAATCCGCTTGTGAAGGCAAGAAACAAAGTGCAATCCGAACTCCTTGAACTGACAAAACCGCAACTTTTCAATTTCTCGGAAAGTGAAATAGAAGAATGGCATAAAAAAGTAGCTCACCTCACGGAGGAAATAAAAATTTTGGAAGAGAAAATAGAAGCATTGAAAAACAATGTAATGTATACAAATTCTTTTGAATGGCGTTTCGAGTTTCCCGAAGTATTGGACGACGACGGTAATTTTATCGGATTTGATGCGGTGATTGGGAATCCGCCGTATATTCAGTTGCAATCGATGGGCAGTGTTACAGATGCTTATAAGCAAATGAACTATCAGGTTTTTGAGCGTACGGGCGACATTTATTGCTTATTCTACGAATTGGGACACAAGTTGCTGAAACAAAATGGGGTTCTATCGTTTATCACGTCCAACAAATGGATGCGGGCAGGCTATGGCGAAAAAACGCGAAAGTTTTTTGTCGAGCAAACCAATCCGACTTTACTGATTGACTTTGCAGGCGTAAAAGTGTTTGACGAAGCTACGGTGGACGTGAATATTTTAATGTTTGAAAAGGATAATAATCAATACAATACAAAAACTTGTCAAATTAAAGGCTTCAATTCTAAGACAATGAAATTGAGCGATTATGTTAATCATTCAGCGATAAATTCGTCGTTTGATACAGGCTCTATTTCTTCCTTTGTTATTCTTTCCGACATTGAAAAACGAATCAAG
>WRGA01000116.1 GCA_009787405.1 Candidatus Azobacteroides sp. | reverse complement strand
ATACTTACGGCGATCATTGGGATAATTACTACAATGTTGTTGAAGAAAAATGGTTTTATCCGCTATCACTTGAAAAAAAGGAAGAATAATGAAAAAAAAACTCAAAAACTTGAACGAATACGACATAACGCAACGTTTCCACAAATCGCCTGCCGTGGCGGACATGCTGTTCGACCGCTATTCTATTCGGAAGGACATGTTGTCTGATAGACAGAAAATATTTTTATTTCAGGGGATTTTATCGACATTTATTGTATTTAAATAAGGGTGAGATTGATTTACATTGTATCAGCTGCTAAGGGGAGTTTTAGAGAATAAGGTTTTTATTTTTAAATCTATATAAGATTAACAATCCCAAATTTTTCCCGTTACCTTTTTCAATCTTTTTCATCTTAAATATTCAATCGATAAAAAATACGACCGAATTTTAATCAATCAATAACATAAAAAAATAAGAGTCAATTTTAATGCGAATTTTCATCAACGGAAATTTTTCCCATAAAAAACTCCCGAGCCGATCAGCTTGGGAGTTTTCTTATTTATAAAACTTAATTTTAATCAACCGTTTTTCCAAATTTCATTTCAGCCATTCTCTTATAACCGGCCAAACGCCACTTGGCATTTTCTTCGGTTACTTTAAACAATTCCACAGCCTCTTCCGGACACTGTTTCAACAAGGTGGCAAAACGAACTTCGTTTTTCAAGAACCCTTGGAATTTACTCCAATCCGGCTCTTTGGAATCCAATTGGAACGGATTTTTGCCTTCGGCTTCCAATCTCGGGTCGAAACGCCATAAATGCCAGTATCCGCATTCTACGGCAGCTTGCGATTCCGCTTGCGATTTGCCCATTCCCAACTTCAATCCGTGACTGATACACGGAGAATAAGCGATAATGACAGACGGTCCGTCATACGCCTCGGCTTCGCGAATCGCTTTCAGCGTCTGCGCTTGATTGGCACCCATGGCAATTTGAGCCACATACACATATCCGTAGGTCGTCGCAATCATACCAAGATCCTTCTTACGAATCCTCTTACCCGCAGCCGCAAATTTGGCAACAGCGCCCATCGGAGTAGACTTGGACGATTGACCGCCGGTATTGGAATATACTTCCGTATCCACCACCAAGATATTCACGTTTTCGCCCGAAGCGATCACATGATCCAATCCGCCGAAACCGATATCATAAGCCCAACCGTCGCCGCCGATAATCCATTGCGAACGTTTCACAAAGTAATGTTTCAATTTCAAAAGTTCCTTGCACAACGTACAAGCAGGACAATCGCAAGAGGTCGCTCCTGCCGCCTTCCTAGCTTTTGCTTCCGCAAGTTTTTCGGCATATTCCCCGCCTGCACTTTCTAACCATCCTATTGTATCGTCAATCGACTGAATACCCCATTCAAGAGCAGCAACGTATTCGTCAGCGGCTTTTCTACCCGCTGCACCGCCGTCATTCTTATTGTCGAGCCACGCTTGAGCAGCATCTTTAACTCTTTGCTGCGTCCATTCAATAGCCATCAAAGCTTTTGTTTTTTCGACGATTCTTTCTCTCATTTTTACCGCCGCAATATGCATTCCCATTCCGTATTCGGCATTATCTTCAAACAAAGAGTTTGCCCATGCCGGGCCGCGACCTTCTTCATTTTTGGTATACGGGGTCGAAGGAGCAGAACCTGAATAAATAGACGTACATCCGGTGGCATTCGCAATCATTTGATGATCGCCGAATAATTGGGAAATCAATTTGATATACGGAGTTTCACCGCAACCGGCACATGCTCCGGAGAACTCAAACAGCGGAGTCGCAAACTGAGAATTTTTCACATTCAACGAAACATCCACCAAATGTTGTTTCGATTTCACTTCTTTCACGCAGAAATCCCAACCGGCCTGATTGGAATATTGCGATTCGATGGGCACCATTTCAAGCGCTTTGCCGCTTTTGTTGCCCGGACAAACATCGGGACAGTTGCCGCAACCCATACAATCAAGTACATCCACCTGAATACGGAATCGCATGCCGTCGAATTGTTTTCCTTGCGCTTTCAACGTCGTAAATTCCGCAGGAGTTTTTGTCTGTTCGGCCGCATCCAGTACAAACGGACGAATGGCTGCATGAGGACAAACATAAGCACATTGGTTACATTGGATGCAGTTGTCGGGAATCCAAACGGGAACATGACTTGCAACCCCGCGTTTTTCATAAGCAGTGGTTCCTTGCTCCCATGTTCCGTCTTCACGACCTTTGAACACCGAAACCGGAAGATCGTCTCCGGTCTGAGCATTTACGGGACGAACAATTTTATCTATAAATTCAGGAACATGATGATCTATTTTATCGCCTTCAAGTTTAATGTTTGCCCATTCGGCAGGAACATCCACTTTCACCACGTCACCGCCGCGATCTACCGCAGCATAATTCATATTAATGATGTCTTCGCCTTTTTTACCATACGATTTTACGATGAATTTCTTCATTTGTTCAACCGCCAGATCATAAGGAATCACACCGGTGATTTTGAAAAATGCCGATTGAAGGATCGTATTGGTTCTGCTGCCCAATCCGATTTCTTCAGCAATTCCCGTAGCGTTGATGATATAAAAATTGATGTTGTTGGCGGCCAAATATTTCTTCACGTTATCGGGAAGATGCTTTTTCACTTCCTCCTTGTCCCAAATGGTATTCAAAAGGAATGTTCCGCCTTTTTTCAACCCTTTGGTCACATCATACAAACGCAAATAGGCCTGCACATGACAAGCCACGAAATCAGGCGTATTCACCAGATAAGTGGAGCGAATCGGTTTGTCGCCGAAACGCAAGTGAGAACAAGTAAACCCTCCCGATTTTTTGGAGTCGTATGCAAAATACGCTTGCGAATATTTATCGGTGTTGTCGCCGATGATTTTAATGGAATTTTTATTGGCGCCTACCGTTCCGTCAGCACCCAATCCGTAAAATTTAGCTTCAAACGGACCGTCTTCGAACGCCAATTCTTCTTTTTGCGGAAGAGAAGTGAAGGTAACATCATCCACAATCCCGATTGTAAAGCCGTTTTTAGGTTCGGGTAACGACAAATTTTCGTAAACGGCCGTAATCTGAGCGGGAGTCGTATCTTTAGAAGACAACCCGTAACGTCCGCCTACAATAACCGGCGCATTTTCTTTTCCGTAAAGACAATTCTTTACATCCAGATAAAGCGGTTCACCGATAGCGCCCGGTTCTTTGGTTCTGTCCAAAACAGCAATTCTTTTCACAGATTTCGGAACAGCAGCCAAGAAATGTTTGGCAGAGAAAGGACGATACAAGTGTACCGACACCAATCCGGTTTTCTCCCCTTTCTTATTTAAATAGTCGATGGTTTCTTTGATCGCTTCGGTCACGGAACCCATGGCAATGATCACGCGATCGGCATCCGGAGCGCCGTAATAATCGAATAATCCGTATTTTCTGCCGACAATTTCACTGATTTTATCAATATATTCTTCCACAATGCCCACCACTTGATTGTAGTAAATATTGGAAGCCTCTCTGGCTTGGAAATAAATATCCGGATTTTCTGCCATACCGCGTGCAACGGGATTATCGTTATTCAATGCACGAGTACGAAACTCGTCCAATGCTTTTTGATCAATGAGCGGAGCCAAATCTTCATTTTCCAACATCTCGATCTTTTGAATTTCGTGAGAAGTACGGAACCCGTCGAAGAAATGAACAAAAGGAACACGGGATTTGATGGCAGACAAATGCGCAACACCGGCCAAGTCCATTACTTCCTGAACCGAACCTGTGGCCAACATGGCACAACCGGTTTGACGAACAGCCATCACATCCTGGTGGTCGCCGAAAATGGAAAGAGCATGGGATGCTATGGCGCGCGCCGAAACATGATAAACGCCCGGAAGCAATTCACCGGCAACCTTATACATGTTGGGAATCATCAACAACAATCCTTGAGAAGCCGTAAACGTAGTACTCAATGCACCGGCTTGTAAAGCCCCGTGCATAGCGCCGGCAGCGCCGGCTTCCGATTGCATTTCATCCACACGCACCGTTTCACCGAAGATGTTTTTTCTTCCTCCGGCAGCCCATTCATCAACATATTCGGCCATAGTCGAAGAAGGTGTGATGGGATAAATCGAAGCCGTTTCGCTGAACATATAAGCAATGTGCGCCGCCGCTTGATTTCCGTCACAAGTTAGAAATTTTTTTTGTTTTGTCATAGTTTTAACTGTTTCTGATATTTAATATTAATTATTTCAGTCGTTTCAAATTCCGGTTCTCAACCAACGACCGCAATTGAGTAATTGCAACTGTGTTGAGTTGCACCAATCGTTCGCCTTGCGACAGTTCTTGCCTGATTAATAGAGCATTAATGCTTTCCATATTCGACAACACAACCAATTGCTCCAATGTTGCATAATCGCGAATATTACCGCTTTTATTTGAATTTTCTTTGCGCCATTGTGCAGCCGTTCTGCCAAATAATGCGACATTCAACAGATCAGCTTCATCGGCATAAATGAAAGAAGCTTGTTCTTTGGTAACAACATCGGGAATTATTTTCTCTTTAATCGCGTCTGTATGAATACGATAATTTATTTTTGATAAAGTGCGTTGTAAGTTCCATTCGAGCGATTTGCTCTTTTGTTCATCTTCTTTAAGACGTTGAAATTCTCTTATCAAAAAATACTTAAATTCTGCCGACAACCATGTTCCAAATTCAAATGCAATATCTTTATGAGCAAAAATACCGCCTCCATAACGTCCTGATTTAGAAAAAATACCTATGGCATTAGTCATTTCAACCCAACGCTTCGGCGTTAGCACCAATCTTCCGTCCCCGGTTTTAACCGTATGGAATCCCATACGGTTAAAACCGGGATTATTGACTTGTTCCCAAATTCCTAAAAAATCAACGGTATAATGATTACTCATCCAATTGGAAACTACAACACGTGCTTCCAAGCTGTCTTTGTAACCTGCCATATCCGTAAGGCAAATGTAATCATCATTTTTTATTGAAATGATTGTTATCGCCGTTCCCTGTACCGTTATTTTTTCTTTTTTGCTCATTCATTTAATACAAAAAACCGAATAACCAAGCCGGAATCACATTTTTTTCATTTCCGGAAATTTTATCGACTACATAATACATTCCGGGATCATTTTTTTTCGGGAAATCGACATCAATTGTAAAATTATATTTTCTATCCACTAGAAAAGATGCATTTTTCTTCCCCTTATTTAAGCGATGGTCTTTGTGCAACATATTGTAAAAAAAAGTCTCGATCAATGTTTTCCGTTGAATGGTTTCGTCCGACACCGGGTACATCAAATTCGTATTATGCATATATACCAACGCCGGCTTCTTGGGAAATTCTTCCCCGTCGTCATACAACATATTCAATAAACGGGCATCTTTCAAATATTTTATATAATTCATCACCGTTGCCCGCGAGGTGGAAATATCATTGCTCAACTGACTGATATTCGGAGTACAAGGCGCATTGACCAATAACAAGTATAATAATTTTTTGATCTTGTTCAAACATTTCAAATCCATTTGCTGAATCAGTAAAATATCCACTTCCAACATCATGTTCATGGTTTTCAGCAAATTTTCGGAAAAGTTCCTTTTCTCCAGAAAAAACGGATAATATCCGTGATGCAAGTAATCCGGAAAATAAGCCAACGGCTTTGTTTTCGAAAGAATATCGTTCACGATTTCTTCATGGGAGTTCAATATTTCATCCAACGAATAAGCCTTGAATTTCTTTTTGGCGGTCAAGTTCAAATATTCCCGGAAAGAAAATCCCCGCAAATTATACGATTCGACCCTGCCGGATAATTCGGGATTTTCTTCTTTCAACCTCATGACGGAAGATCCCGAAAATATAATTTGCAAATCATGGAAATGATCATAACAGTATCTCAATTCGGAAGACCATTCGGGATACTTAAATATTTGATCAATCAACAACACCTTTCCGCCGCGATGCCTGAAATCATCGGCAAAATCGACTATAGAGCAATTGGTAAAATAAAAATTATTTAAATTGATATATAAACAGGAACGATCACCGATTTCAAAATTATTCTTGGCGTATTGTAATAAAAAAGTCGTTTTACCGACTCCTCTGCTGCCTTTAATTCCGATTAAACGATCACTCCGGTCAATTTCATTCATTAAATAACGTTCCACCGGAGATTGAACATGTTCTACAAGGTATTTATGTGTCTTAAAAAATGCTTCCACTTAAAGTATCCTTAATAAAATACGCGACAAATATAGACAAAAAAACATTGTTTTGCAATCTCCACATTACAAAATAATAAACTTTTTGTAAGATTGAGAGGTTTATTTTGATAATTATCGGCAACTTCACTATATTTGTCCCTGAATAAAATAAAAAGTAAAAAAGTAGAATACTGTTAAAACCCGTCGATTCCGGCCTTTTTACTTTTTACATGTACAAATTATCAAGTATATTCGCAAAAAAATTATATCATTCATTATCTTAACATATGGAAAACAATAATTATTGTGTCATCATGGGAGGCGGAATCGGAAGCCGTTTTTGGCCGTTCAGCCGCGTAAGTAAGCCTAAACAGTTTCTTGATTTTTTCGGTACGGGACGTTCTCTTCTTCAACAAACTTTTGATCGTTTCAGTAAAATAATTCCCGTAGAAAATATTTTCATTGTCACCAACGAATTATACACCGACCTGATTCGTGAGCAACTGCCGGAATTAAATTCAAACCAAATTCTGCTCGAACCTCAACGACGAAATACGGCTCCTTGCATAGCCTTCGCATCGTACCACATTCGAGCCGTCAATCCTGATGCCAATATTGTCGTTGCCCCTTCCGACCATTTGATTCTGAGGGAAAACGAATTTTTATTGGCCGTAAAAACAGGACTGGATTTTGTCGAAAACAACAATACCTTATTGACATTGGGAATCAAACCCAATCGCCCCGAAACAGCTTACGGTTATATTCAAGCCGATAATAATGACAACGTAATTTTCAAAAAAGTAAAAACGTTTACCGAAAAACCCAATGTCGAACTGGCGCGTGTTTTTTACGAAAGCGGCGAGTTTTATTGGAACTCGGGGATCTTCTTGTGGAACGTGAACCAAATCATCGACGCATTTCATTTATATTTACCCGAAGTCGCGTCTATTTTTGATGCGGGTAAAAATATTTTCAACACACCGGATGAAAAAGCGTTCATCAACGAAAATTTCTCGGCCTCTCCCAATATCTCGATCGATTACGGCATTATGGAAAAAGCGCCGAATGTGCATGTCCTCTGCACCGACGTAGGCTGGTCTGACTTGGGAACATGGGGGGCTTTATACGACATTTCGGAAAAAGACGAAAACAACAACGCCACTCTGAAAAGCAACGCCATGTATTATGGCAGCAGCAATAATATCGTCACCTTATCAAACAGCGAAAAGCTGGCTGTCATTCAAGATTTGGACGGATATATCGTCGCCGAATCAAACAATGTGCTGTTGATCTGCAAAAAAGAAGACGAACAACGCATACGCCAATATGTCATCGACGCCCAAATCAATTACGGAGACGAATATGTTTAAATGAGGAATAGTTATTGATTATTGAATTATTGAGTGGTTATTAACCCTGTTATTTTTGCATTTTGATTCGTGTCAAGAATAACTTTTGTTCCGTCAGAAACAAAATAGTGGTAAAATGATGCAATACCTACCTTGTCAACTTCCCCCCGTTCGCGCCGATCTGTAATCTCCGCGAAGGGGGGGATGTTATTTATAACATATTGCGTATCTGCGGCATGCCGATTGGTTAAAATCCGGTTTCAATTATTTAAGGGGTCGGCAATGATATGCCAAACCTCATTCATCAATCCGGGCATATCTTCCGACGTTAAATTTTGAGTAGAAACGGGAGCATGAATAGTCAACGTCATCTTACCGCGATTCAACAAATAAGAACCGCTTTTCAAGATGCCGAAAGAACCGTCGATGGTCAGAGGAACAATCGGTCGTTTCAATTCAAAAGCAATTTGAAAAGCTCCTTTTTTAAATTCATGCATTTTACCGTCTTTTGTACGCGAACCTTCCGGGAAAACAACCGTCGAAATACCGTCATTCAGCTTCTCTTTCGCCTGTCGCAAAGACATCACAATTCCTCTCCCACTCGTTCTGTCGATGAAAATATGACCCGCCGACGCACAAGCGGTTCCGACAAGGGGTATTTTCCGCAGGCTTTCTTTCATGAGCCAACGAAAATTACACCCCAAATATCCGTAAATCAGAAAAATATCGAAAGCACCCTGATGATTGGCCACAAAAACATACGAAGAATTTTTGTCCACCTTTTCTCTTCCGACAACTTTAACTTTTGCCAATGCCAACCGACAAGTGAATCGACACCATAAAGAAGCGGGATAAAACCCCCAAAACTTATAATTCCCCGCAAAACAACCCACAATGGTCATTAAAGCAGTAAGCAGGGTCGCCAAAAGAAACAACGGGAAAAATACAGCCCACTGATAAAAAAAGTAAAAAATTCTTTTAATAACCCGCATAAAATATCATAGCATTAAATAAGCACCTTAAACATCAAACCTTCAACACCAACAACGGGGTATCCGAATGGAATAACATTTTACGTGCAATACTCGGATTAAATAAACGGGCGAAAATATTCCGCTTATGATTGCTCAACGCCAAAATATCGACCTGTTCTGATTTGATGAAATCATCCAATCCATTAAGCGTATCATCGCTGTCGATAATATGATACTCGGCTTTCAATGCGGGATATTGCTTTTTGAAATATTCCCGGATTCCGGCCAGTTTCACCTCATTCCAAACGTCTTCTTTCGCCTCGACATGCACAAATGTCACTTTAAAGCCGAAACGACGGACTACTTTCATCAAAGCATCAAAAACAACCAAATCTTTTTGGTCGAAAGTCGTTACAAAAGCAATATGCTTGATTTCTTCGATTTTAGCGAACGAAGCGTGTTCGGGAACGGCAAAAACAGGCACACGCGACGATTCGATCACTTCAGCGGTCACACTGCCGATCAAATCAAGATCTTTTTGATCTTTGCCGCGGGTTCCCATTACAATGAGAATCGGATTATATTCTTTGGAATACCGGATGATTTCTTCTTCCGGAATCCCTTCTTCCAAATAATAAGAAAACTTAGCTTGAGACAATTCTCCGTCGTTCATTTTTTTCTCGATGGTCGATACAAATTCGTCCATGTCGCCTTTCGCTTTGTTTGACACATAAACAAATAGATCTTCATCCTCAAACTGAAACGGACTCACCGTATCGCCAAACGGCATCGAAGTAGCGTACAACGGAGTAAAAAAGGTATGCAACAGGATCACTTCGGCTCGAATGGCAGAAGCATAACTAAAGCCGATACAACAAGCTTTCATCGAGTAATCGGAAAAATCGACCGGAATAAGAATAATCTTTTTCTCTTCCGCCTTTTTCTCGATGTCTGTTTCAGCGCCAAGCCAATGTGTACTCTCAATAATACTGAGCGCTTTAGGCAAATCACTTTCTTTGATTCGAACCCGCACTCCCGCTGAAATAACAGGTTGAATCAAATTGACATTATGAATATATACTTCAATTCCTTCATTTTCAAGAATCGTTTTGAGAATTTGGGCTTTCTCAAAAGTATAAATGGCTAATGTTACTAATTTATCTTCCATATCAATTCGGTTTATGATTATCGTATAAAAATTGTATCAGAAAAATCTATATCAAAAATAAACATTTTAACAACAATATAACAACACCTTAAATATATTAAAAAACTATATATTCTTCAGGATCCACAAAACTGCCTTTGTGGCACAGCTCAAAATGTAAATGCGCCCCTGTGGTAATTTTCCCTGTATTACCCACAATAGCAATGGCCTCTCCTCCTTTTACAGCATCGCCGATCTTTTTGAGCAATCGGGCATTATGTTTATAAATGGAAATAAACTCGTTATTATGCTGTATTTGAATGACATATCCGACATCCATATCAAACCCGCAATAAATGACCGTTCCATCGGAAACCGCTACAACCGGTTGATTTTCAGCAGCAACCAAATCAACGCCGAAATGTGATTCCAAGCTGTTAAACTTCGCCGTGATGATCCCTTTTACCGGAGGAAAGAAATTAGGCCCTCCGGAAACTTGATTTTCGGGATATAACGATAAATTGTATTTTTCCTTTTCTTCAAAATCTTTCCGGTATTCCTCTTCTCTTTTGCTTCGATGAAGTTCGGTAAAATCCAAATTATATTGGACGGAATCAATCGATTTCACTGTATCGGCTTTTACATCTCCCTGTAAAATACTCTTCAAATTATCCACATAAGCTTCTTGAACCTCGGCCATTTGCGATAACGAATCAACAACCAGCGAATAATTCACGACATCTTTTCGAAATTCGGCATCCAAATAACCGGGAAGAAAATTTTTAACCGGAGTAATCCAAATCAAAGCACCGACCAAGAAAAAAAGAAACAAAAACAAACAGACCCCCGCAACAATAACTCTAAGTTTCGACAACCGAATCGAAAAAACATCTTGCAAGTGACTTTCGTCGCTGATAGTTAATTTGTATTTTACTTTAATGTTTCTCCAAAAATGTTTCCGTTTCTTTTTTTCCATGGAACGTTATTAATACCCACAAAAATAACAAAACAATCCGGAAAGCAACCGAATGAGATAAAAAATAATTTTAAAGATCTTATTTAAGGTGCTGTAATATAGCTCATATTACGCCGTTAACCCGGATTGTAAATTGTCGGATTATAAATTATCAATCTGTCAGATTAATATGACCTGTAATCAGCCAAATTCTCCACATCAAATGTTTCGATAAATTGAGCATGCTTGCGCACTTCGCTTTGAGCAAAGTTAGTGTAAACTTCTGCCGAACGACGGAAGGAAGAAGCACGTGTCGCATCATTCAACAGCAAATACCCCATAATGATGTGAGCAGCCATTTCAACCATCCGGCGGGCATGAAAATCGATGTATTCATTATCCTTTGTTTCAACAACCTTTATGACAGCCTTTTCATACAAATCAGTCATGACTGTCAATTTATTCCTGAGATTGTATAATTCAGGATTGATGGGTTCTTTCTCATATTCACGAATTTGATTCAAATAATTGCCGGTCGTCACATGACGAATGGCAGCGACAATTTGCAGCTGAGTCGTTCCCTCATAAATCGAAGTAATCCGTGCATCGCGATAAATACGCTCACAAGCATAATCTTTCATAAATCCGGAACCACCGTGAATCTGTACCGAATCATACGCATTCTGATTACAAAATTCACTGGATATTCCTTTTACAATCGGCGTGAAAGCATCAGCCAATCTTTGATATTTTTTCATTTCATTGCGCTCTTCCGGTTCCAATTTACGTTCGTCCGAAATATGCATCAATGTTTTGTAAATATCGACAAAACGAGACGTTTCATAAAGCAATGAACGGGAAGCATCTAATTTCGCTTTCATCAATGCCAACATTTCGTAAACTGCCGGAAATTCGATGATCGCTTTTCCGAATTGCCTCCGTTCTTTCGCATAAGCCAGCCCTTCGCGATATGCGGCTTCGGAAATACCCACCGATTGAGCGGCAATTCCCAAGCGGGCGCCATTCATCAATGCCATCACATATTTGATCAGCCCCATTTTGCGATCGCCGCAAATTTCGGCTTTTGCATTTTTGAACACCAATTCACACGTCGGAGAACCTTTAATCCCCATCTTATTTTCGATGCGTCGAACCGTTACCCCTCCGTCGTTTCTATCATAAATAAACATGGAAAGCCCGCGACCGTCACGTGTTCCATCTTCCGAACGGGCCAAAACCAACGAAATCTGACCGTCTCCGTTGGTGATAAAACGCTTAACCCCGTTCAAATGCCAGCATTTATCTTTCTCGCTGTAAGAGGCCTTCAACATCACGGCCTGAAGATCCGAACCCGCATCCGGTTCGGTCAAATCCATCGCCATGGTTTCTCCGGCGGAAACACGAGGCAAATACCGCGACTTTTGCTCTTCAACGGCAAACTCATTGATCGTTTCGGCACAATCCTGCAAACCCCAGATATTCACAAAACCGGCATCGGCACGGCTTACAATATCCGCAGCCATAACATACGGAACAATAGGAAAATTTAAGCCGTTGTATTTGCGCGGTAATGTAATCCCCATTAACCCGGCTTTTACCAATGCATCCAAGTTCACTTTCGTACCCGACGCATATTCCACGTGACCATTTATAACCTGCGGCCCTTCATGATCCACATCTTCGGCATTGGGAGCAACAATGTCTCCGCTGATCTCCCCCACAATTTCGAGTACTTTATCATAACTGTCCATTGCATCTTCAAAATCAACCGGAGCATAATCAAATTTATCTTTTTCTTCGAAATTCCGTTCTTTCAACTCCACAATCCGTTTCATAAGCGGATGTGTGAGATGATGTTTTAAATCTGTGTTATCCAAATAATAATTTGCCATGATTTTATTTTTTACATCTTTTTAAATACAAATACGTTTAAGGTGCTGTTAAAGTGATTCTATTATGTATCCGATTATTCAACACCGATTATGTTTGCAACATGCTTTTCCAACACAGCATCCAATTCTTCCGGTCGATACCCGATCTTCCGAATCGGCACTACAAATGCATTCATGTTCGTAACATACAAATAATAATAATCCACATTCTTTTCAACTTTAAATATAGCCGACCAATCCGTCCATGTTTCCGACTTCGATGTTTTGACGGAAATACCTTTCTCGTCAAAAACCATTTCCCTTTCCCCGAGAACAATCGGATTATTTTTCGCATTTTTCAAGATCATTTTCCGGGTATTTTTCAAAGACATTTTCAAGAATTGCTTCCACATGACAACAATCCATAAACCGGATAAAACCATAAAGAAAATACCGAACCCGGTCAATTTACCCGTCATGCCTCCCTCCTTCGCATGAAAAATCAAAAACATGAAAAGCAATGCAGCCGGCAATAACAAAACCACAAACAGCCGGATATATTTAAATTGTTTATAATGAGTCAGAAAATTTTCCTGAAAAGCCATCATGTCGTCAATATCCAAGTCGAAAACAATCCGCATTATTTACTGTTCTTTTTATAATATTTAATCATTTTCGGAATCACCGTTTCCACCTCGCCGGTAATCACATAATCGGCAATGGAATTGATCGGAGCATTACAATCGTTATTCACGGCAATGATCATCGAGCTTTCCTGCATCCCGGCAATGTGTTGGATTTGTCCCGAAATTCCGCAGGCAATATACAATTTCGGACGAACGGTCACGCCGGTCTGTCCGACTTGCCGGTCATGATCGGCAAACCCCGCATCAACGGCGGCACGGGAAGCGCCGACTTCCGCTCCGATAACGGATGCCAAGTCAAACAACAAATCGAAATTTTCTTTCGAACCCATACCATACCCGCCCGACACGATGATCGAAGCATTTTTGATGTTGGTTTTCGCTTTTTCGATATGACGTTCAATCACTTTCACCACGAAATCAGATTCGGAAAGGTATCCGGAAGTATCCAAATGATTCACTTTGCCTTTGTAATCGGGAGAAACAATTTCTTTCTTCATCACCCCTTCTCGAACGGTCGCCATTTGCGGACGACAATCGGGATTGACAATCGTAGCAACAATATTTCCGCCGAAAGCGGGACGAATTTGATATAAAAGATTTTTATACACTTTCCCTTCTTTCTTTTCTTCATGATCGCCGATCTCCAAAGCAGTACAATCGGCCGTCAAACCGCTGCCCAACGCCGAAGAAACTCTGGGTCCCAAATCACGTCCGATGCTTGTGGCGCCCATCAGCGCAATTTGCGGTTTTTCCTCTTCAAAGAGTTTCACCAGCAAAGACGTATGAGGCAAAGAAGCATACGGGTACAAACGCTCATCGTCCGCCACATGCAAAACATCCGCTCCATACGGAAAAACCTGTGACTCGATGCCGTCCAACCGGTATCCGGCAACAACAGCCTCCAGTTTGCATTTCAACTGATTGGCCAAAGAACGGCCTTTGGTGAGTAACTCCAAACTGACGTCCGCAATTACTCCGTCTTCTATTTCGCAATATACGAATAAATTATTCATGTTTTTATTTTTTT
This sequence comes from Candidatus Azobacteroides sp., assembly GCA_009787405.1. GTDB lineage: Bacteria > Bacteroidota > Bacteroidia > Bacteroidales > WRGA01 > WRGA01. Next base: position 41,047 of record WRGA01000116.1, on the reverse strand, counting down.
ATATTTAAGGAGTCGTTAATTTGATGTCGTTAAGCTGTCAATATCGACCATTACCCGATAGTATGATTCGCTATCAATTCTTTAATTAATTCTTCCACATCAAAATCGGAACCGGATATTGTTTTGCTTTCTTTAACCTGAAAAACAACATTCTCGATTTTTTTCACCTTTGTCGGAGAACCCGCAAGACCCACCTTTTTCACATCACAATCCACATCGTTCACGCTCCACTCCGTCAAATTCAAATATGGACGCGCATCGAACAATGCAGTATAATCTTCCGATTCTTCCTGTTTCTCCGTCACAGTTTTGGCATATTTATATTTTTGAATCAGCTTGGCATTTCGCGGACGACAATCGGGCGCCGTTCCGTTTACCGTCACCACCATCGGCAAACTCCCCTCCACAACTTCAATACCTCTTTCCAGACGACGTTTCACGATGATTTTACCGTTGTTTACCTCTATGATTTCTTCGGCATACGTAATTTGCGGGAATCCCAATTTTTCGGCAACCTGCGGACCCACCTGCGCCGTATCCCCGTCAATCGCCTGACGGCCGCAAATAATGATGTCCACTTGCTCGATTTTGCGAATGGCACAAGCCAACGCATACGAAGTAGCCAACGTATCCGCACCGGCAAAAGCCCTGTCCGTCAATAAATACCCGCCGTCGGCGCCGCGATACAATCCTTCACGGATGATTTCCGCCGCACGCCCCGGCCCCATCGTCAACACCGTAACCTTAGAACCCGGATGTTTATCTTTCAACCTCAACGCCTGTTCCAAAGCGTTCAGATCTTCCGGATTAAAAATAGCCGCAAGTGCCGCTCTATTCACGGTACCATCGGCTTTCATCGCATCTTTCCCGACATTCCTCGTGTCCGGAACCTGTTTTGCCAATACAATAATGTTCAAACTCATTTCAAATCAGATAAGACCTTATTATTATTTAAAAATTCTACAAGATTGCAAATGTAAAAAAAATAATTTGAAAAACACTTGTCTTAATCAATCAAAGCAGATTTTCTCGGGCGTGCCCCCGCCGTCCGGGCCTTCCTGTCATTTCTTTACGTCCTGTACGGCGGGGTCGGGCTTTCCGCTCGTATCGGGCAGTTTCCGGCGGCTTCTCCTGCGGTCGTACCTCCCTTGTATCAGCCCCGAAAACGCCCGCTACCCGCTGCAATCCCTCACGCAGGGCCTCCATCACCGGCAAACGGAACCCCACACAATACCATCCAAAAATAGGTTTATCTTGATGTTTTTTATATTTTTGTCGTCCAAATCCTTCATCAGGATAAAAACACAAATTTTAAAAATCTCATTGTCTCCGTTTACCGACAACTAAAAATTAAATAACCTATGTTCGAGAATTTAAGTGACCGACTGGAACGATCATTCAAACTGTTGAAAGGCGAAGGCCGCATCACCGAAATCAATGTCGCCGAAACATTGAAAGACATTCGCAAAGCGCTTCTGGATGCCGACGTCAACTATAAAACCGCCAAAAATTTCACCGAAAGCGTCAGAGAAAAAGCATTGGGACAAAACGTCCTCACTGCCGTAAAACCCGGACAATTGATGGTCAAAATCGTCCACGACGAGTTAGCCCGATTAATGGGCGGAAGCGCGGTCGACATCAATCTGAAAGGAAATCCGGCTGTCATATTGATGTCCGGACTGCAAGGATCCGGAAAAACCACATTTTCCGGAAAGCTGGCCAACATGCTCAAATCCAAACGAGGCAAAAATCCGATGCTGGTTGCTTGCGACGTGTACCGTCCTGCCGCCGTCGAACAATTGAAAATACTCGGATCCCAAATCAACGTTCCCGTTTACAGCGAAGAAGGCAACAACAATCCGGTTCAAATCGCCGAAAACGCGATCAAAGAAGCCAAAAAACAAGGGAAAGACCTTGTTATTATAGATACGGCCGGACGATTGGCCGTCGACGAACAAATGATGAACGAAATCACCGCCATCAAAAAAGCGGTCAATCCGCAGGAAATTTTGTTCGTGGTCGATGCCATGACAGGGCAAGACGCCGTCAACACCGCCAAAGAATTTAATGACCGGTTGGATTTCGACGGAGTCGTTCTGACCAAATTAGACGGTGATACTCGCGGTGGAGCGGCGTTATCAATCCGCTCGGTGGTGAATAAACCGATCAAATTCGTGGGAACAGGCGAAAAACCCGATGCACTGGACGTTTTCCACCCCGAACGGATGGCCGACCGCATCCTCGGAATGGGAGACATCGTTTCGTTGGTTGAAAAAGCGCAGGAACAATACGACGAAGAAGAAGCCCGCCGTTTGCAGAAAAAGATCGCCAAAAATCAATTCGATTTCAACGATTTCATCGGTCAAATTCACCAAATCAAAAAAATGGGAAATTTGAAAGATTTGGCCTCCATGATTCCCGGCGTGGGCAAAGCCATGAAAGACATCGACGTCGACGACAACACGTTCAAAAGCGTGGAAGCCATCATCTATTCCATGACGCCGAAAGAACGCACCAATCCCGAAATTCTGAACGGAAGCCGCCGTCAACGCATTGCCAAAGGAAGCGGAACCACCGTACAGGAAGTAAACCGTCTGATCAAACAATTCGACGAAACCCGTAAAATGATGAAAATGGTTTCCCAAGCCAAAGGTGCAGGATTAATGAAAAAAATGAAACGATAAAAACCATGTCAGCCGTCACCCGGACAAAGACATTCGTCGGATTTGACAGAGTGCCGGCATTTAAAAATTTAAAGCATTAATTATGAGAAGGCAAGCATTAAATAAAGAGGTATTATTAAACAGGTATAGACAATCCTTATTTTTATAGTTTCCTCAATAGTCCGGGAATACATTTAATTTTTGCCCTTATCCGCTTATTTCAGAAGGGTATTGACATTTATTTATTATATTAAATAAGGGAAAATAAGGTTTTTATTTTAAATCTATATAAATACATGGCAGAATTTAATCTAAATTATTTCAAACGCAAAGACACAAAATCGCAAAAAATTTAAACTTTGCATCTTTCCGTCTTTGCGACTTGGCGTTTAAAATATAAATTGTTTTTTGCGACATACTTAAGATTAACAATATCATAATTTAATATCTATACAAACCTACTGATTCCAACAACATCACTGATTATGCAATTAATTGACGGAAAAGAAACAGCCGGGCAGATCAAAGCAGAAATAGCGGCAGAAGTATCACAAATAAAAGCGCAAGGAGGAAAAATACCCCATTTGGCCGCTGTATTGGTCGGACACGACGGCGGCAGCGAAACATACGTGTCTCATAAAGTAAAAGCGTGTGCCGAATGCGGGTTCAAATCGACGCTGATCCGTTTTGAAGACGACGTTACGGAAGAAGAACTCCTGAAAAAAATCCATGAACTGAACAACGATGACGACATCGACGGGTTTATCGTTCAACTTCCGTTGCCGAAACATATTTCCGAACAAAAAATCATCGAAGCGATCGATTATCGAAAAGACGTCGACGGATTTCATCCGATCAATGTGGGAAAAATGTCCATCGGGCTTCCTTGTTTTGTGTCGGCAACACCGGCAGGCATCATGGAACTGCTCAAGCGTTATCATATCGACACCAAGGGAAAACATTGCGTCGTTTTGGGACGAAGCAACATCGTGGGAAAACCGGTTGCCATGCTGATGATGCAAAAATCCGATTCGGGGGGCAATGCGACTGTCACCGTTTGCCACAGCCGTTCAAAAAACCTGAAAGAAATGTGTCTGCAAGCGGATATCATTATCGCGGCATTGGGACAACCCGAATTTCTGAAAGGCGACATGGTCAAACCGGGCGTAGTGGTCATTGATGTCGGAACAACCCGTGTTCCTTCGGACAAAACAAAATCAGGATTCAAACTCACCGGAGATGTCAACTTCGAAGAAGTCGCTCCCAAATGTTCATACATCACCCCCGTTCCCGGTGGCGTGGGGCCTATGACCATTGTCTCTCTGATGAAAAATACATTGTCGGCAAGCAAAAAAACATTCAAAAATTAAGTGTTCGAAAAATTCAATGGAGCATTAATGGAAGAAACAACAAGACAAAAAAAAATAAACCGGTTATTGCAAAAGGAATTTGGAGAAATATTCCTGCTGAAAGCCAAACAAATGCCCGGAACGCTGATCTCGGTAAGTGCGGTAAGAATCACGCCCGATTTGGGAATGGCTAAAGTATACCTCAGTATTTTTCCTTCGGAGAAGGCACAAGCCCTCTTGGAAAACATCAAGGAACATTCGGCACAAATCCGGCATGAATTGGGGCAGCGCATCCGGTATCAATTACGAATCGTACCCGAACTCTCTTTTTATATCGACGATTCTCTCGATTATCTCGAAAAAATCGACAACCTATTGAAAAAATAACATGTTGACCAAGCTGCATGTCCGAAACTATGCCTTGATCAGTCGATTGGAAATTGACTTGAAAAAAGGATTTTATGTGCTGACCGGCGAAACAGGCGCCGGAAAGTCCATTCTCATCGGTGCATTGTCTCTGATTTCGGGACAACGGGCCGATTCAAAATCCATCAAATCATCGGAAGATAAATGCATCGTCGATGCAACATTCGATATTTCCTCCTATCATTTAAACCATTTCTTCGAAGAAAATGATATCGACTACAACGATGAATGCATTTTGAGACGGGAAATTTACGCATCCGGAAAATCCCGCGCCTTCGTCAACGACACTCCTGTTTCGTTAAGCACGTTGAAGGACTTGGCAAACGCCTTGATCGATATTCATTCGCAAAACCAAAACCAGCTTTTGTCGGACAATCGTTTTCAACTGAAAGTGGTGGATGCATTGGCAGGTAATCAAGACCTGCTGAACGAATATGAAATCCGGTATGCCGGATACAAAAATCTGGTTCACCGACTGGAAAAATTAACGGAAGAAGCCGAAAAAAGCAAAGCCGACGAAGAATACGACCGTTTTCAATACAACCAGCTGTCCGAAGCCAAATTAAAAGAAGGAGAACAAGCCGGATTGGAGTCCGAGCTGGAAACCCATACGCATGCCGAAGAAATCAAGTCGGGATTATACAAAATCTCCCGGCTGCTGGACGGCGAAGAATCGGGCGTCTTAAATGCTTTAAGAAATGCCGTAAATACCGCATCCGGTTTACAGAAAATATATTCCTCCGCCAATGAAATCAAGGAACGCATCGAAAATGCCTACATTGATTTAAAGGACTTGTCATCGGAAGTTGAAACCAAGACGGAAAACATCGAGTTCAACCCCGACAGAATGGATGAAATCAACAACCGCTTAAATACAATCTACTCCCTTCAGCAAAAACATCGGGTACAAACCATCGAAGAACTGATTGCAATCGAAAAAAGCCTCGGAGAAAAGTTGTATTCTTCGGAACATATCGAAGAACAAATAGCCTTGTTGCAAAAAGAAATAAACGAACAACTTGAATCGGTCAAAACAAGCGGTGAAAAACTTTCCGTCAACAGAAAAAAAGCAGCCGCCGAATTGGAAAAAAATCTAATCAAACGGTTATCCTATTTGGGCATGCCTAATGTCCGTTTCAGTGTGGATATCGAAAAAAAAGAAAAACCCGGCGACAACGGATTGGATGACATCCGGTTCTTATTCTCGGCAAACAAAAACATACCGCTGCAACCGGTGGCTGAAACTGCATCCGGCGGAGAAACAGCCCGGCTGATGCTTTGCATCAAAGCGCTGATTGCCGACGCAACCGCACTGCCGACCATTATTTTCGACGAAATAGATACCGGCGTATCGGGTGAAATCGCCGACAAAATGGGAATCATCATGTATGAAATGAGCAAATACATGCAAGTCATTACCATCACGCATTTGCCCCAAATCGCCGCACGGGGAGACATTCATTTCAAAGTGTACAAGGAAGATACGGGAGATAAAACCAACAGCAACATCAAACAATTGACGCCCGAAGAACGAATCACAGAACTGGCTCAAATGCTCAGCGGCGCACAAGTGACGGATGCGGCAATCAACAATGCCAAAGCGCTGTTGAGTCATTCGCTCGACAGAAGCGCAACCAATCAGTAACCAATAATCAACAACAATATCCACGTGGAAAAAAATGAAATCGTATTCGGCATCAGAGCCGTCATAGAGGCCATACAAGCCGGAAAAGAAATCGATAAGGTTCTGATCAAAAAAGACCTGAAAGGCGAATTGTCGGGCGAACTTTTCCGTTTGATCAAAACATTCGACATTCCGTCACAAAGAGTACCGCTTGAACGCCTGAACCGCATCACGATGAAAAACCATCAAGGCGTGATTGCATTTATGTCGGCGGTCGGATACCAAAAGCTCGAACAGATCATTCCGATGCTGTATGAAGAAGGAAAAAATCCGTTCATTGTCGTTTTGGACGGAATCACCGATGTCCGCAATTTCGGAGCGATCGCCCGCACCTGCGAATGTGCCGGAGTCGATGCCATCGTCATATCCGAAAAAGGCAGCGTAAGCGTTAATTCCGATGCCATAAAAACTTCGGCCGGAGCATTGCTGACCATTCCGGTCTGCCGGGAAAAAAATTTGACGGATGCCGTTAAATTCCTCAAAAATTCGGGCATTCATACCATTGCGGCAAACGAAAAAGGAAACATGATCTATACCCGGGCAACTTACACCAACCCCATCGCCATTGTAATGGGAGCCGAGGATACCGGCGTGGCTCCGGAACGATTGAGAATTTGCGACGAAATCGTAAAAATTCCGCTTTCCGGAGTCATCGAATCCCTGAATGTTTCCGTTGCAGCGGGAATATTAATGTATGAAGCCGTTAAAAACAGAGAACAAATATGAAGAAGATAATACACACTCCTAACGCTCCGGCAGCCATCGGCCCGTACAGTCAGGCCATAAAATCCGGCAACCTGTTGTTTTTATCGGGACAATTACCGACAGACCCGGAAACCGGCGAATTTGTTCCGGGAGGAATAAAAGAACAAACCACCCGGGTTTTTAAAAATATCTCTGCCATTCTGAATGAATCGGGATACGAAATGAATCATATTGTAAAAACAACCGTTTATTTATCGGATATGTCTTTATTCCCGGAAATGAATGAAATTTATGCCGGGCAATTTACGGGAGATTATCCGGCGCGTTCGACCGTAGCTGTGGCCGGACTGCCGAAAAAGGCGTTGGTCGAAATTGAAGTCATCGCCGTGAAACAACTGTAATCAATTTACAATAAACACAGGAAAAATGTTTCGATCATCCGTCAGATATATCTTTCCGGTCATTTTGATATTCAGTTTGTCGATAAACCACGCATTCGCCCTCGTTATCCGGACAGACAGCATGTTTTATGATTCTCCGACAGATTCAATTTCGACTGAATTTAACCGGACGAAACAAGAAATTCCGAACGACATTTATAAGCGACCCTATTCCTTCTGGGAAAACAACCCCGACTACAAAAGATTGAAAACCAATGCGATCATTGTATTCGGCAGTTCATTCATTGCAGCCGGAATTTTATATCTAATGCCCGAAAAAGTCAGTAATTGGAATAAAGAAGAAATGTCGATGAAAACTATTTTCAGCGACTGGTGGAAACATGTCAGCGAAGGGCCTGTTATTGACCGGGACGACTGGATACTCAATTATATTTCACATCCTTATTTCGGAGCCGTCTATTACATGGGAGCCCGCTCGGCAGGACTCAGCGCCCCTTATTCATTTTTGTATTCCATTGCATTCTCCTCGTTCTTTTGGGAGTACGGAATTGAAGCCTTTGCCGAAGTCCCGTCGGTACAAGACCTGATCATTACCCCTGTATGCGGATCAATCCTCGGCGAAGGATTTTATCTGGCCAAACGGGAAATCGTCGCCCATGATCATCGACTGTTGAACTCTCCGATCTTGGGCCATACCGTAACGTTTTTGATGGATCCTATAAATGAGGTCATGGATTTATGCACCGGTAAGTTCAAAAAAAAGAAAAAAAATACAGGGGACATCTTATTAACATCCTATCCCGTCGTTCAACCATCAGGAAAGTTAACATACAGTATATCCCTGAATATTAGTTTCTGAATGTAATCGAAAAAAATCGATCAATAAAAAAATCCGACTCACTATGAATCGGATTTTTTTATTGATTTTGATTGATGCCGGTTATTTATTCACTTTGAGAAGCATCAGCGGGTTTTTCCTTTCCTCCTTTTCGGTCACATTTCCCGCCTTTCCAATCACCTTTTCCTCCTTTTTGATCGCCGGCTTGTTTCATCCGTTCTTGTTGTTTTTGTTGATACGCGGTGTATTGATCAGACGTCAACACACTTTTAAGTTCCAGATCTTTGTCGTCATGATTTTTCTTCATTTCTTCCATCCGCGCCTGTCTTTCTACTTTGTCGGATTGAAAAGCTTGTTGCTGTTTTTGTGCATACTTCAAATTAATGGCCTCTACTTTTGCTTTTTGCTCATCGGTCAACGATAAACTTTCCGTCATCTGTTCCGTTTGCTTTTTAGCCATATCCTCAGGAGAAAAACGTTGACGTTGTTGTCCGAATACACTTGCTGATATCATCAAAACCGATACCATTACCATTGCTGACTTTCTCATAATTAAATGTTTTAAAATTGTTAGAAATAAAATGTCTGTTTATTTTTTACGATTATTTTGAAAGTAAGACCATTTAAGAAAATCATGGTTTAACAGCCGGATTATTTTTTAACTGTTTTTTAGATAAAATTTAACAACTGTTATAAAATTTCCAACAACATCAACAAGGTGGTATTGGCAGCCCGAATAATATTTTGTTCCCGATTCAATCCAAAATAATACTTTCGAACAATCACAGAGTCTTTATTTGCCGCAGCGATCCAAACCATTCCGACGGGTTTTTCTTCGGTTCCGCCTCCGGGTCCCGCAATTCCGGAGGTTGCAATCGAATAATCGACATTCAAAGACGATAGCGCGCCTTTTGCCATTTCTTCGACAACTTCCTTGCTTACAGCGCCATAATCTTTTAAGGCTGCTTCTCCGACTTTCAATATCGATTGTTTTATTTCATTAGAATACGAAATGACGCTACCCTTAAAATAATCGGAACTGCCCGGAATCAAGGTAATCAAATGAGAAACATACCCGCCGGTACAACTTTCGGCCGCCCCCAACGTCTTTCCGTTTTTTCTCAATCGTTCGCCGATAATCTCTGCCGGATGCACATCGTTCTCGGAAAAAATATGTTCGCCCAACAACGTTCTCAACTTTTCACTTTCCACCGACAACAAATGCTCCGCCTCCTCCCGGTTTTTCCCGTGAACGGACAATCTCAAGCGCATAAAGCCCAAAGAAGGCAAATAAGCCAACCGGATATTTTCCGGCAACTGATTCTCCCATGAGGAAATAAACAGGCTCAACTGCGCCTCTCCGAATCCCTTCACCAGGAAAGTTTTATGAAGAATAAACAAATCCCGTCCGAAATGATCGACCAATCGAGGTAAAATTTCGTTCGTCATCATCCATTTCATTTCTTGCGGAACGCCCGGCATCGACACCAATATTTTTCCATCCCATTCAAACCAAGTGATCGGAGCCGTTCCCACCGGATTACGGATAACCGTACATTTTTCGGGTACATACGCCTGACTTTCGGACAATTTATCGGGTTCCCGTCCGCGAACGGTAAAAAACAATTTGAGATCTTCATAAACATCTTGATCAAAAATCAATTTCGTATCAAAATATTCACACAACGTATTTTTCGTTATATCATCTTTTGTAGGCCCGATACCTCCTGTAAGCAATACAACATCGACCTGCTTCACAGCGGCATCGATCGCATTTAAAATATCGGTTCGGTTATCCCCGACCGTTGTCACACGATATACTTCCGCCCCTATTTTATTCAATTCGCCGGCCATCCATGCCGAATTGGTATCGACAACCTGACCGATTAAAAGTTCATCTCCTATGGTTATTATTTCAATTTTCATACATAAATAATTTTAAATAAAAGACTTAACGGTATTCACAAAATTCCGGACATCCTCTTCGGAAGTGTCAAAAGACGTCACTAAGCGTATCTCATTAATTTCTTCATCCCAAATATAAAAGAAATAATGTTGTCGCAATTTGTTAATCAGATCAAGCGGCATCGTCAAAAATAAAGCATTGGTTTCGACTTTTTGAGTCAATCGAATCCCGGGAATCCGGTGCAATTCCCCGGCCAACAATTTGGCCATGTCATTGGCATGACCGGCATTTTTCAACCACAAATCATCCTCAAAATAGGCTATAAATTGAGCCGAAAGATACCGCATTTTAGAAAATAACTGCGCCGATTGTTTCCGGTAAAAATGCAGATATTCGGTCAGTTCTTTTCTGAAACTCACAACCGCCTCTCCCATCATCATTCCGTTTTTCGTTCCGCCGAAACTCAACATATCGACCCCGCAATCAACCGTCAAATTCTTCAGCGAAACATTCATGGTTGCAGCGGCATTGGCCAACCGGGCGCCGTCGACATGCACATACATATCATATTCATGCGCCAAATCGCAAATCGCTTTTATCTCATCCAAAGTATACAGCGTACCCAATTCGGTCGATTGAGAAATATAAACAACTTTCGGTTGCGAATGATGTTGATCGCCGAATCCGTGAAGTTTATGCCTGATCAATCCGGGAGTCAGTTTCCCGTCAACGGTGGAAAGCGGAAATAACGGACACCCCGTAAACCTTACCGGAGCACCGCATTCGTCGACATTGATATGAGCCGTTTCGGCACAAATCACGGCATGAAAACTTTTCACGCATGCCTGTAAAGCAATCACATTTGCTCCCGTACCATTAAATACAAAAAAAACATCGGATTGTTCTCCGAAATAATTTTTAAGAATCCGGATTGCCATTCCGGTATATTCGTCGTCGCCATACGCCACAACATGTTCTTTGTTTGCATCGATCAATGCCTGCATTACTTTCGGATGTACTCCCGAATTATTGTCACTCGCAAAACTTTTCATTGTATTTGTTATAGATAGTATCTATACAAAAAAAGGCATCCCGGATAAAATATCCGGAATACCCTTAAAAAAAGCCGCATCGAATAAAACATGAGTAAAACTCCTAATTACAGGATTTGAGAAGTCTACAATCTTTGTAATCCACCGTGTTAAAAAACAACTCCGAAGAGTGTGGCCCGCCATTGACTGCAGAAGCTGTTCTCGGTACTCAGCATTATTTGATGAGTTTACCAATAATATCGATGCGACTATATGTTTATCAAAGAACTTTGATGAAAAACAATTTTAAAGTCTGTTTGACTTTTCTAAGTCAAAGGTATAATCCTTTTTTGAAATCACCAAACTTTTTGCATAAAAAAAACGTTAAAGATCAAATTTGCCGTTTTTTTTCATCCATCACCGGTAAAATCAGGCTTTTTTTGCCTGATCGACCACCGCTTTAAACGCTTCGGGGTGGTTCATGGCCAAGTCAGCCAACACTTTCCGGTTTATTTCGATTCCGGCTTTATGAATACAGCCCATCAAACGAGAATAAGACATTCCCTCCAAGCGGGCCGCCGCATTGATCCGTTGGATCCACAAAGCGCGGAAGCTGCGTTTTTTATTTTTACGGTCACGATAAGCATACAATAACCCCTTTTCCCATGTATTTTTGGCTACTGTCCAAACATTTTTCCTTGCTCCAAAATATCCTCTCGTAAGTTTTAAGATTCTTTTTCTGCGCGCTCTCGACGCAACATGATTGACTGATCTCGGCATGTTTTTTGTTTTTTTGATTGTTAGCGCCGCCTTATCAAGGCGGTCTTCCTGCTAAACACTCGGTTAATAAAATTAAATAAACTCGCTCTTATTTATACATTATTTCATCCCCAACAAAAGCTTGACGTTTCTTTGGTCTGCGCTGCTGACAAGAGTTATGTGAGTCAAGTTTCGTTTTTGCTTTTTCGTTTTCTTTGTGAGAATGTGTCTTTTAAAAGCATGTTTTCTCTTGATTTTTCCCGTTCCGGTAAGGGCAAACCTCTTTTTGGCACCGGAGTTCGTTTTCATCTTAGGCATTGGTTTCTATTTATTTAATGATAATAAAAATTTATTCTCTGGCAGATTCGTCTCCGTCAACAACTTCCGGCGTGTTTTTCACCGGTTTTTCGAGCAAAGGCTTGGATAAAGACGTAATCCCCGATCCGGCAGCCTTCTTTTTGGGACTGAGCATGATAATCATCCTTTTCCCTTCCAATAAAGGAAGCTGATCGACTTTGGCGTAATCTTCCAAATCATTGGCAAAACGAAGCAAAAGTACTTCTCCCTGCTGTTTGAAAAGGATGGAACGGCCTTTAAAAAAAACATACGCTTTTACTTTGGCACCTTCTTCCAAAAAACTTTTGGCATGTTTCAACTTGAAGTCGTAATCATGATCATCGGTCTGGGGACCAAACCGGATTTCTTTGACGACGATTTTGGTCGCTTTTGCTTTTTGTTCTTTTTGTCGCTTTTTTTGTTGATAAAGAAACTTCTGATAATCTGTGATTCTGCAAACGGGAGGAACGGCATTCGGTGAAATCTCGACAAGATCCAATTCCAATTCATCAGCAATACGCAACGCTTCAGCTATAGGATAAACTCCTTGTTGTACATTATCACCCACCAAACGAACTTCTTTTTCCCGAATACGGTTATTGATCCGGTATTGATCTTTAGCATTGTCTTTTTTAAATCGATCATTTCTCATTCAAAAAACTTTAAAAATATGCCTCCTGTTTTTATTTTTTAAATTACAAATTTTCAGTTAATTATTAATCGGATTTCACCCTACAGGCTACTTACGTTGCGTGATTAATGAATAATCTTAAAAACGCATTGCTTTTTCCACTTCTTCATTTAAAAGAGCGGCAAAGGTAGTGATTTTCATCGAACCTTTATCACCTTCCCCCTGTTTTCTTACAGAAACTTCTCCATTTTCTGCTTCTTTTTCTCCGACAATTAATAAATACGGGATTCTTTTCAATTCATTATCCCGGATTTTTCTTCCGATTTTTTCATTTCTGTCGTCAACAATCACGCGAATATCCTGCATTTTCAATTTTTCCGCCACTTGATAAGCATAATCATTGAATTTCTCGCCGATCGGCAAAATCACGGCTTGCTCAGGCGTCAGCCACAACGGAAATTTACCGGCGGTATGTTCGATCAAAACAGCCACAAAACGTTCCATGGAGCCGAACGGAGCGCGATGAATCATAACCGGGCGATGTTTCCGATTATCGCTTCCGGTATATTCCAATTCAAATCGTTCCGGTAAATTATAATCCACCTGAATCGTTCCCAACTGCCAACGTCTACCCAAAGCATCCTTCACCATAAAATCGAGTTTCGGGCCGTAAAAAGCAGCCTCACCATACTCCACCGCAGCTTTCAATCCCTTTTCTTCACAAGCCTCGACAATGGCGCGTTCCGCTTTTTCCCAATTTTCATCGCTCCCGATATATTTTTCCTTATTATTCAGATCGCGCAACGATATTTGAACTTCAAAATCCTGAAAATCAAGAGCTTTAAAAATGATGAAAATAATGTCCATGACTTTTAAAAATTCGCCCTTCAATTGATCGGGACGACAGAAAAGATGAGCATCATCTTGGGTAAACCCGCGTACACGAGTCAATCCGTGCAATTCGCCGCTTTGTTCGTAACGATACACCGTTCCGAACTCAGCCAGCCGAAGCGGAAGATCTTTATACGAGCGCGGAAAAGCTTTGAATATTTCACAATGATGAGGGCAATTCATCGGTTTCAACAAAAATTCCTCGCCTTCTTCGGGAGTGTGGATCGGTTGAAACGAATCTTTCCCGTATTTGGCATAATGGCCCGAAGTCACATACAATTCTTTTTGCCCGATATGCGGGGTAATCACCTGCTCATACCCGAATTGTTTTTGAATCCGTTTCAAGAAATCCTCCAAGCGATTCCGGAGCGCCGTACCTCCGGGTAACCACATCGGCAACCCCTGTCCCACCGCCTTCGAAAACATAAACAAACCCAGTTCTTTTCCGATTTTGCGGTGATCCCGTTTTTTTGCCTCCTCGAGTAGCACCAGGTATTCATCGAGCATTTTCTTTTTGGGAAACGTAACGCCGTAAATCCGGGTCAATTGCTTCCGTTTTTCGTCACCGCGCCAATAGGCGCCGGCAATACTTGTCAATTTAACGGCTTTGACAGGTGAGGTATCGGCTAAGTGAGGCCCCCGGCACAAATCCGTGAAATGACCTTGTGTATAGGTACTGATGGTTCCGTCTTCCAAATCGGAAATCAATTCGACTTTATATTCGTCGTGTTTATCTCCGAAAAATTTCAATGCATCGGCTTTGCTGACTTCGGAACGAACAATCGGTTCCTTTTTGGCGGCCAGCTCAACCATTTTGGCTTCAACGGCGCCCAAGTCACTCTCCTTGATCACCATCCCGTCGCCCGGATCAACGTCATAATAAAAACCCGTTTCAATGGCAGGCCCGATACCGAATTTAATGCCGGGATACAATTCCTGCAACGCTTCGGCCATCAAGTGTGCGGAAGAATGCCAAAAAGTATGTTGTGCCTCTTTATCTTCCCACTTATGTAATTTGATCGAAGCATCTTCGTGAATGGGACGGCTTAAGTCCCAAACCGTACCGTTGACAGTGGCAACCAACACCTCTTGCGCCAACCGCGGACTGATGCTTTCGGCGATTTCTTTGGCGGTGACTCCGTCGGGATATTCTCTGACCGAATGATCGGGAAAAGTTATTTTAATCATATCGACTCTTTTGCAAATTGAAGTGCAAAATTAATAGATTTTTTTAGAATAATTTACTCTACCAGAATATTTCCCTCAACTCTTTATTGCTCAGCTTCCCTCTCGCTCGTATGGTTTTGTAAACTGTGCACTATTCCTTATTCACTACGCACCGAATCCGATATTTATTTTGACTGATCAGAGTCGGCGCGAACAAGCGAATCTGAAAAAAGCCAAGTTTTAAAGCTTGGCTTTTTATTGAGCGTGAACGGTTTAATGGTTGATCATCAATTTTTCCCGGTAAGTGTTTACTCCGTCGGAAACAATCACATAGTAAAAGCCGTTACGAAGCGATGAGACAGACAGATCGAACGTCTTTCCCTTCTTTTTCCCGGTATAAACCGGTATTCCGGATGCGTCAACGATCGTAACGGTATAGGCCGGTTCTACGATACCCGCCCGACTTAATTCTCCGGACATTGTATCCGACCGGCTGTCGGTATTGTCATTTATCTCGATGGATACTTGATCGAAAGCGGGGTTGGGGATAAGAATTATAGGAAGCAACGCACTGAACGGCTCTTCCCCTCCGGCACAATTCATCGTATTTCCCGTTATTTGATCCCATGCGCTCCACCCGCATTCATTCCTGTAGCGATAACGAATCGAAAATGATTTTTTGGCAACGCTTGGCGCGGTAAACTTGACCATACTTGATGATGCTGCAAGTAGGTTACAGTTGGTTGCCTGAGATTCAACCTCTAAGATTGAACCGGCAGATTGGGGAAATTGAGGGATCAAAGTGATGAGTTCTCCGGGACAAACTAATAGCATACCGGAGGATATATAGTCGGAGTTCTTTCCTATTATTCTGACCGGTATATTTGTGGGAGGCACTCCAACCCATATATCTTGTTTTAAAACCGTTCCGTTAACAGTAGCCTGTATCCACCCGGCACCATTGGCAATTCCCTTGTAAACTTTGGAAGCTCCGGAACCGCTTACCTGCTGTAAATTGGAACTCTGACTCCATGTTACGGTCGCGTTTGTCGGAAAATTATTGATGGTATAGGTAGCAGATGAATTGAGACACAAGGTGGCGGAACCGGAGAGGGTGGGCGTTAGAGTTTGTCGTATGTAATACTTCTTTGCCATTGACGGTTGATATATAGAAGGTACATCATTTGGGTGATGCTTAACCAATGCACTTGCTCCCCACTTAGATTGGTACCAAGTACTATTTAACCTAATAGCGGAATGATTTCCGTTTTGATGATACGATACTTTTGTAGCAATATTTTCAGAAACTTCCATGTAACTTCCATCTGTCCAATAAATGTCTTCGGATGTAACTGTATTTAACCCTATCCACACTTTATCACCTCCTTCCGAAACATGCCATGCATAAGCGTGACAATTGTATTTATAAGAAGGCGCATCAATAAGTTCAGCTCCATTATAATTCACCTGCAAATCGTTGGCCAGTGCCGACAATTGGGCCGAAGTATAAGAAATATCTGTACTTGTAAGAATATAGGTATCTTGAACTACAGAATTATTAGGAGTTTTCACATTTGTGACAAGCGAATATGTCTGGGCAAAACCCATGTTAAGACTACACAATACAATATTTAGGATTATTATAATTCGTTTCATAAAGTAAATTTATTTATATTCAATACTAATATAATTTTCAATAAAATCAAATATTCGTTGATCAACAGATGTAGGTGCTTGTATAAAATCCAACAATGTCTTCTTTAGCTCGGTGTTTTCAAATTTAAAATTAGGATCACTCATTACTTTCTTTGCATAGAGCAAATTTGTAGGTAAGTCATTCAGATTACTAAAAATATATGAATAATTCTTTTTAATTCTATTATACTCAAAACTTAATAAAAATAATTGTTTATCTTGTTCAGAATTTAAATTTTTTAAAACAACATCTTGAGTTAAAACAAATTCTAAAACAAAATGGCGAAAGGTAAATTTACCCTGTTCTACTTCTTTTTGTAACAGAATATTATTTATATCCACACTTAAATTTTGGTATTTCTCCAATAGCACATTTGTCAAATCATGACGTTTAATGAGTTCTTGAAATCCATTGAATTCAGCCATTAATGCTTCAAAACCTTGCTGATAATTATCACAAAAAAGTATGTCTGTTAAGTATGGAAATTCAAGACACGTTTCTAACAAACCTTCAGTAGAAATATTTGCTAAAACAGCATCGGGTATTTGTAAAGCTGCAATGCGTTTTTCAATCGTTTCAAATTGCCCCCATTCTTTTGTCCCTGGTTTGACGGGATATTCATATATATCTTTTGTTTTCATCTGAGCATGAACAGATAACCCATTCATAAACATAATACTAATAAGACAATATATACATTTCATAAATAAAATATTTTTAGACATGATAAATTATTCTTTTAAATTACTCCTTCTCCAAATTCATAGATTTTTTCCCAGTTCTGACTTTCCGTCATGAAATTACCAGACACTTCACTGTCATTGACCGAAAAAGCTAACTTTTTCCCGTCTTCATCGTAGATCTCACAAAGCAAACATGAATTGAGTGAATCTATTATAAAATAAACCGTCTGTTTGTTCCATTCCCCTTTGAAAATTCTAATCTTAACAATAGAAATATCTTTACTATGTATGACTTCAATTTCATTTATCTTAACTATGATCCATTCGGGAAGACTTTCCTTAGGTACATTAACTGATGGAACTGATTTCAATTTATTTAGAAACGTTTCAACTTCAATTACATTCGACTCT
The DNA here is from genome assembly GCA_009787405.1 of Candidatus Azobacteroides sp. Classification (GTDB taxonomy): domain Bacteria; phylum Bacteroidota; class Bacteroidia; order Bacteroidales; family WRGA01; genus WRGA01. The sequence goes on along the minus strand of WRGA01000116.1, from coordinate 23,470 downwards.
TTACTTTCACTGCACCCAATGGTAACAAGTAACAATACCAATAAAATAAACTTTCTCATGATAAATAAAACATTTAAAATTATAGATTTACTTATAACCTCAATAACGTTTCCCCCTCCACGCCTTTCTTTCTGGAGTAGGAGCTAAACCCAGTCACGTGGAGATATGAAGAAAATGTATTTCATATTTTTGTAATTAATAACTTGCGACAAATATAAAATAAAAGAAATTAACTTGCAAGAGATTTTAAAAATAAAAACTTTTAATTTTAAAGTTTTTATTTATGGGATAATTATTCTGTTCGGTTTTTGAAGTTGTAAATTGCTTTTATTTAAGGCATTACTTATTTTGAGTATCGGAAAGTTACCTCTCTTGTTCGCACGGATTTGACTCCGTCGATTTTCAATTCACAGATTTCACGGATTTTCGTCGCAGCGGACATGTTGTCCGTCTGCTTATTTATTCAAAAGGACTTGCAGTCCGATTTCTACAAAAAGATCTTTTTTAAAATATCGGGGAATGTCATGAATTGACTGATTTGAGAGATAAACACTATGATAGCCGGCGTTTTATAATAAACTATCAGCTAATTTATGACACTACCTTTAATTTGTATCTATACAATATTAGTATCGTTAATTTTATATAGATTTAAAATGGAAATCTCATTCACTAAAAGGCCCCTTAGTAGCCGATGCAATGTTAACCAATCCCACCCTTATTTCCTTCTATTTTAATAGAATGTCGATAAAATCTTCCGAAATAAACAAATAAGGGCAGAAACCGGATGTATTACCGGGCTACTAAGGGAACCATAAAAAATAAGGATTGTCTATATCTATTTAACAATGCCGAATAGGATGACCGGATAAAATCGTCCCCGAAGTTGAAATCTTGCTGTTGCATTACAAAATTACAACGATGCGTAAAGATAGCGAAATACTCTGACTTCCCGCCTCATATCAGTTAATAGTCAGCGACGAAGTATATGCAAAAAATAGAGAGAGATTAAAAAAAAACGCAATAATATTTCATTCCCTAATGAAATAAGGTAAAGGGGTGGTGGATTATACATGTCCTGTCAGAGATAAAATATTAGCAGAAAGAAAAGATCGCCGCCTCCATCTAAAGTCCTGTAGAGACGCAATATAAATAGGAATATTAAAAATAAAATATTTTGTCCCTACGAGGCATTTCATTTTGAAAAATCCAAACATTTTCTGACAAAAAACTCATCAAAAACAAAAAAGCCGCCTAAAAGTCAAGAACCCGATTTTGCTTTTATAAAACCGAAACTTTTAAGCAGCTTTCATTCAATAATTGTTTTTACTTTTCCACAAACACTATAGAATTGGGATTGATTCCCACATCCGTAATTTTATTTTTCAATTTGCCGTCGGAACCGAATTGCAAAATATCGGCTTTTGCGGTATAGTTTGTTACATCGGCAATAAAAATATCTTTAGTTTGAGGATGAACAGAAATCGCATATGGAATATTAACCGTAGTTCCGTCTGTAATAAAATTTTCTGTTTCTATTTTTTCGTCTTTTACATTATAAACCAATATTTTTTGATTAACAACATTTCCTGAATTATCATAATCATACGAATAAATGTAAGCTGAATTATCATCAATCGTAAAATTAGAAGCGCTGAAATCTGACGTATATACCAATTGATCCGTATCCGAATTAATCCGTTGAAAGCAGGATTGCAACACATTCACATAATCTCCTTTCGAAATCAGATAGACATCTCCGTATTGATCGGCCATCATTTTTCCCGGATTCACAGTCACCGTGATCTTTTTTATTTCGGTAAACGTATCCGGATCAATCACCGAAACCGTATTGTCATAAGCAGTATACGGCCCGGAATTGGAAACATACAGTTTCTTGTTTGCGACACAAATTCCATCCGGATTATTTCCGACATTCAATGTCGCGTCAACGGCCAACGTCACGGTATCGATACGACAAACGGTATTGTCGAACGAACAAACATACGCTTTGCCTTCATAAAAAGCAATGGCACGAGGATATTTGCTTGCTCCGCTTCCCGTTTTCATGTCAATCTGCTTCACCGATTTTCCGGTACGGGCGTCAAACACGTGAATCACTCCCGATCCGGTGACAACACAATACATTTTATTGCCGTATCGGGCCAATTGATTGGGGGTATCTCCGACCGGACTCTTATTGATCCGGGAAAAACAATCGAAAAATAAATCATTGTCCGCAAACGAATAGAAAGACAATGAACTTGAATTTAACTGACCCATTACGCCCTCGCTACAAACATAAAAACCGGGCAAATCGATGGTTTCGACATTTACATCATTGTCATCACTACAACCCGCCATAAAAAACGCCGTGAGAATCAGATAAAAATAACATCCTTTAAGTTTCATAATGTATTGAATTTATTTGAATTAAAATTTTCCGGAAACTGCAACACGAAAGGATCGGCCCTGCATCGGATAAGCATTGACCACGCTGTACCGGACATTTCCGACATTCAGAACTTCAAGCTGTAAAAAAGCATGGATATCATGAAAGATAAAATCTTTCCGTACCGATATACTTTGATCAACATAACCGGGCATTAAATTTTCTTTTGCATTTTGATCACCGGAATATCGTTCGCCGGAAAACAACAAATTATACCCCAAAACAAACCAAGGGAAAACAATCCTTGCCGAAGCCGCACCGGAATGTTCGGGAGTATAAGGCAGTCCGTTGTTATACGTTTTGCCATTCGGGTCTGTTTTATCCAATACCTTCTGATACGTATAGTTTGCCGATACATCCATCGCTAATCGACTATTGAAAACTAATTTGCTTTCCACCGTCACGTCCATGCCTTTGATGTCGACTAATCCCCGGTTGAGAATCCGCCAAAAAAACAAATCGCCGACCGGATAAGCGACAATTTTATTTTTCACCCGGTTATAATATCCGTCGACAGAAATATTCAAATCGGAAAATAATCCGCCGAAAGATTTTACCCACGTCAATCCGAGATTATATTGCGTCGTAGATTCAGGTTTGATATTCCTGTTTCCGACCTGCGTATAATACACATCATTGAACGTCGGCATCCGGAATATTTCTTTATAAAACGCTCGCATTCTGAATTTTTCTTCGGCAAACGGTTTAATCGAAAAACTCAAAGCCGGTGTTATTTTCCGGTAATCGTCGCCCGCAACACCGACTTTCACCTCATCATTCACCGCCGAAGCCGATAAACTTCCCGTAACCGTAAATCTATCCGTAACATATTTTCCGGCCAAAGAGGTCAGCCAAGAATAACGGGTCGGACAAACGAATCCGACGGTATCCGTATTTAATTGATTAATAAAACCATCGGTCGACAAAGAAAAACTCAATCCGGGAAAAACTTTATATAAAGCGGCCGCAGAGCAATAATACTCCTGCTGATAATAAGTGTTCCCGTCTTCCGCTATTTTCGCGACAGGAAAATCAGGATTAAAATAATGTTGATAAGACCAAAAATATTTTCCATTAAATTGAAATGATAACCGTGGGGAAAAATCATTTTTATATTGTGTCTGAATAAACAAATTTTTATCCCAAAGTCGTTGATGCGACACATACAAATAAGGGATGATTGCGCCGGGTAATCCTCTCTCCGACTGAAAATAATATGCTTTGGCATACATTTTTCCTTTTTCCCGGAAATCTGCATATATGGCAGGTTCGACACGGAAAGAACGAACATCCGAATTTTGACGATAATACAGCGAATCTTTCCCTTCGAAGTCGGAACGAAAAGGATAATCGCCGTCCGTTTGTAAATATTCTCCCGAAAACGACATTGAAATCATGTCGTTCAGCTTATAATTCAAGCACAAAGACGGATTCCAAAAATCAAAAGACCCGGTTTTTAATATGACTCCGGCCGAAAAAGGACGATTTCCGACAAATTCCGGATCAAGATGTTGTATGTTTAGCACGCTTGCCGAAGAAAATAACCGGGCCGGTTGAAAAATATCTTCACTTTGCCCGTTATTCAACGTAATCAGCTTCACATTGTCCAAAGAAAAACGACCGATATCGACAGTTCCCGATTGCACGTCGCTCACCAATATTCCGTCGTATCCCACGGCTGTGTGCGCCGCTCCCATTCCGCGGACGGAAACGGTTTTCATTCCTCCCACTCCGCCGAAATCTTTCACGACAACGCCGGCAAAATGTTTCACGGCATCAGACAATTGCAACACATTCATATCTTTTAACGTTTCATGCTCCAAACTTTGTACCGGCATTCCTGAACGCATGTTTTTATCCGCCTTCCGCTCCGTGACCGAAATTTCATCGATCTTATGAATACGGGCAGAATCGGACAATTGTCCGCAGAGCATCAACCCACGGCACAACAAAACGGCACACAAGAACATTCGCAACATATCGGTTCCATTGAATTGCCGGTTGACCGCCGGGCAAAACATACCCGACCGTTCAACCACATTTGATTAAACCAAACAGCCGACGGAAAATTTTTGAAGAAATAAAACACCAAATTGTGCCATACAAACTTCAAGCTTTATTCCTCGAAAGCTTTAAAAAAACAACATTTGGCAGGTCTTCTGACTTACTCAGCTTGATGCGCCTTCCCGTCCAAAGTTAAGAGTGAAGAGTTAAGAATTAAGAGTTAGAAGCTCGACAAGGAACTTTTAACTCTTAATTCTTAACTCTTCACTCTTAACTTTAAAGTCAGTGGCAAAAGAATTGCATCAAACAATTTGAAAGAGCTTACAGCAGCGGGACTGTTCCGGATTTTCACCGGATTCCCTTTTCATCCGTTTCTTGAAAAAGAAAGCGGAACCAAATCAAAGGCAAAAGTAAGAATTTTTTTGAAAAAACACAGACTTATAATTGACAATTAACAATTATTAAAATACTAATAATCAAAATATTAGACATTATATTGATTAAATGATAACTATGCTGATTATCAATTTGTTTAATATCTAAAATTTGTTATTCTATATAAACTCTATTAATTAAATACAATTGTCAAATCCAAATTATTGTATATTTTTGTTGTTTGAAACCGGGATTTTCCTTTTGCTGTTTATATAATCAAAAACCATGTCGATCCAAAATAAGATAACCGTATGCATGATTTCTTGTCAACACAGGATGCTTGACGACCGTATATACAAAAAAGAAGCATTGACCCTTTCCCGGGCAGGTTATACGGTCATTCACATCGGCTATGGAGATTGTTTCAAGGACTATATCACGGAAGATCACATTCGCATCATTCAATTGAAAAAAAATAAAAAAGGAACAACTCTCCGATCCAAATTCTCAGCATTCAGACAAACTATGCTGACTGATTTATATAATGTCGCAAAAAACGTATCGGCCGATGTATATCATCTTCACGATGTGGAACTGTGCCGAATTGCCGGTAAATTGAAAAAACTGCCTTTTCATCCGAAAATTATATATGATGCTCATGAGCCTTTTTGCGATAATTTGAAAGATTATTGGCGGGAACGTTCCGTCATGAAAGTCATTTTCATCGATATTCCAGCTGTTCTGTCCGAAAAGCAGGTATTGAAAAAAGCGGATCATCTGATTGCCACCGAAGAAAATGTGGCTTCCCGATTCCGAAAAAAAAATCCGTCAACATCCGTCATTTATAATTACTCTTATTTTTATCCCAAATTTTCATCTTACAATTCCAAAATCAAAGAATATGACGCTATTTATTGTGGTTCTATTTCCGAATCCAAGGGCATATTTTTAATCATTGACGCACTGATTCATTGCAAGAAAAAAGGATATGAATATAAACTCGTGATTGTCGGAGACTACAATCATCCTCTTTTAAAATCAAGAATCGATGCAATTATAAAAACCGAAAAACTGGAACATAATCTGTTTTTTACAGGCAAGTTACCGCTGGAGGACGTCAGCGGATATTACTCAAAAAGCAAAATAGGGTTGTGTCTTTTTCCGAAAAACAGAACCAATCAGTTGATTCTTCCGATCAAACTTTTCGAATATCCGGCATTCGGATTGCCAATTATCGGGTCAAATTTCGGACACATTAAAAATATCATACAATTAAACAAAATTGGAATCATGGTCGACCCACACAACCCCAAAGAAGTTGCGTCGGCACTTATCAAATTGATTGAAGGCGACAACTATAAAAAATACACTCAAATATGCATCAATTGTGTAAAAAACAACTATTTATGGGAAAGTCAAAAAGCAAAACTGGTTCACATTTACGAAGATTTATTGAAAGATAATGGCAAACAATAAAAATGTCATAATAAAAGATATTTTTTGGTATTTGATCGGAAATATCGCACCATTGATTGTCGGATTGATCAAATCCCCCATTTATACACGCATATTTTCCACCGAAGATTACGGAGCTTATTCTTTGGTTTTTTTGATATTCAGCTATCTATCCATTATTTGTTATTCTTGGATTGTAAGTTGTGCTTGGCGGTTTTATTATCAATACAAACAGAAAAACAGCCTCGACATTCTATATTCCAACTTAACATTCCTTTATCTCCTTTTTTCATTCGTCATTTTTATTTTTTCATGCGTTTGGATCGGAACATCCGGCAACATGCTTGTCAAAAAACTTATATTCTGGTGCTTTCTACAGTTTTTCACATCTGAGATATCCGGGCTCTTTTTCATCCGCCCGAGACTGGAAGGAAAAACTTTTTATTACAATATGATTCAAACCGTCAGAGCAATCGGTAATTTCGGGTTGTTGCTGTTGCTCACATTTGTCTTTGATTTCGGCATAGAAGCATTTCTGATCAGTAACATCGTATTTAATGTAATCATCATCGCATTTATCGTTATTCCCGATTACTTCCGGATGAAACTTTCCCCCCGACTCATTTATAAAAAAGAACTGATCGTTTTGTATAAATACGGACAAATAGGAATTGTCATCAACATTTGCACGACATTATTAGTATCGTCAGACCGATTTATCATCCAATATTTTACAGGATTGTCGGAAGTCGGAATCTACAATCAGAATTACAATGTCGCACAAATATCCATCGCCATGCTCATTCAGGTATTCTGGGCAACGCTGAATCCCTATTTATTGCCGGTGATGGAATTCAGACCTCCGAATATGAAACAACAAATTTATGAATTCTTCAAAATGTACTGTCACTGTTTCACTCCGATTACGTTATATTTCGTTTTATATGCACAAAACATTGCCGAAATCATGCTGGGAGAAGATTTCCGTATCGGTTATTCGGTTATTTTATGGACTGCCGTCGGCGAATTCGTAAGCGGACTGTGCTTTTTAAACATTTCCAATTTGAAATTCAAAAACGAACTGAAAATTTTGTCCGGTGCTTTTATCCTCGCTTTAACGGTAAACATCATCCTCAACGTAATCCTCATACCTTTATTAGGATATCAAATAGCGGCAATCACAACCGTAGCCGCAAATCTTCTTTTATTACTTATTTTCCGGTACAAAAATCCGGAAATCGAATGTTATTCTGTATTGTTTAAAAGCAGGAATTTCAAATATTGCATCCTACTATTGTCCGTACAAACGGGAATACATTTTCTCTCAAGGCATTATTCGCTACCCAATACATATTATATTATCGAAGGTGTTTTGTTTTGTATTATATATGCGTTTATTGCCATAAAAAACAAATGGATCAATCTTAATAAAATACAATTATTACATGAAACTTGCATGAACTAACATTCATCAAAAAGAATAAAAATAACTGTAGATTACATACAACATTTAACAAAAAATTAGTTCCGTATGAAAAATAGAATTCCGGCTTCAATCATCACAGCCTTACTACTCATTTCTGTTATCATTCAGACACATCTTTCGCCTGTCAAAGAAAAAAACGAAAAATGGCAGTCCAAACTGATATCCATCCACAACAATGGAAAAATATTATATGAAAAAGACGAATACGGATTTGTCATTCCGGACTTCAGCCATTCGGGATATGACGGAGGCAACCGGGAAATGCCGGATGTTCCAGTAATCAAGATCATTCAACCGCAACCGGGAGATAATACTGCGTATATACAGCAAATCATTGATTCTGTGGGAACATTACCTCTTGATGAAAAAGGATTCAGAGGTGCCATATTACTGAATGCCGGAATTTACGATATTTACGGTACTCTTTATGTCAAGCACGACGGCATTGTTTTACGTGGCAAAGGCGACGACTACGATCCTACTCAAAACACGATTATCCGGGCACGGGGAAATACCCCCAAACAAAGAGACGTGATCGTATTGGGAAATGATTCCGTCAATCATTGGGAAATGATTAAAACAGGCAGTAAACAAAACATTATAACCCCGAAAGTCAATCCCGGAGATTTCACGTTTGAAGTAGAAGATGTCCGACCATACCAAGTCGGTGATCAAATCATGATTTATCATCCCTGCACAGATAAATGGTTGAAATCCATTGATTACGGAGGTGTTCCTGCCCCTTTCTCCGGAGAAGAAGATGAAAGATGGACGGAAAATTTGTTGCCGATCATATATAATCGCTACATCACCCAAATAGACGGGAATCAAATAACCATCGACGCTCCCGTTTTTTATACATTGAACAGGACATTGAGTCAATCCTACGTCTATAAACCCGACATGACAGGAACCGTTTATAACATCGGATTGGAAAATGTGCAGATAAACATCGAAACCGCAGGAAAAGAAGACGAAAATCATGCTTGGCAATGTGTGCGGGTACAATCCGCGGAAAACGGACGAATCAAGAATTGCACTATGTTGCATTTCGGACAATCAGGAATCATCACCAATTTTACGAGCCGCTTTACCATTGAAAACTGTAAGGCTATAAACCCTGTCTCACTTATTATCGGAGACAGAAGGTATAATTTCAACACTTATATCTATTCCCAACAAATATTATTAAAAAACTGTTACGCAAAAAACGGAAGGCATCATTATGTTTCGAACGGCACATCAACTGCTTCGGGAATTGTATTCCTGCGGTGTATTTCGGACGCTTCGTATAATGTCAACGAAGGTCACCGGAAATGGACTTCCGGCATGCTTTACGATAATTTGAAAGAAATCAACATACGCCCCGTCACCGGATGGAGAAAAATAGTGTACCACACCCAATGTGTATTGGGACTTTACAACCGGGAAAACATCGGTACAGGACACGGATGGTCGGCCGTACAATCAGTTTGCTGGAATTGCGACGTCAATAAAAATTACGGAAAAATAGTCATTCAAAAACCACCGACGGCACAAAATTACGCCATCGGCTGCAAAGCCAAAGAAATTACGGGAAAATACACAATGTCATCAACGTATGCTCCCGGTTACATCGAAGGTCAAAATAAAGTAAATTTGGAACCCGAATCATTATTCGAGGCACAACTAAGAGCAAGAAAACATTAATTAAAGGGGAGCATGATACACGATCTGATAAATAGTTTTTATTTTAAAATGAATCCATTCGTGTATCGTAATACTATGCTCTCTTTTACAAATCAAACCCGATATCGCTTCTAAAATATTTCCCTTCAAAATCAATGTGTCGAGCATTTTCAAAAGAGTGTTTCAGCGCTTCATTTTTATCGTTACCGTATGAACTGACCGCAAGAACACGCCCGCCGGCAGTGACGATTTTCCCGTCTTTTTCTTTTGTTCCGGCATGAAAAAGGATGCTGTCTTTTACTTCCGATAAACCCGTAATGACTTTTCCGCTTTCGTAATTGCCGGGATAACCGCCTGAAACCAACATAACAGTGACAGCACTCCGGGAATCGACAATCAATTCTTTTTCGGCAATCGTTTGATCGGCAATGCCTTTCAGCAAATCCACCAAATCCGATTGAATCCGCAACATGACCACTTCCGTTTCCGGATCACCCATACGTGCGTTGTATTCGATGACATACGGTTCACCGTCCACGTTGATCAATCCTAAAAAAATAAATCCTTTATAATCGATATTTTCTTGTTGCAGCCCGCGAACAGTAGGAATAATGATTCGTTCTTCCACCTTTTGCATGAACGTTTGATCGACAAAAGGAACAGGAGAAACAGCACCCATTCCGCCGGTATTCAATCCGGTGTCGCCTTCGCCGATTCGCTTATAATCTTTGGCTTCGGGAAGAATTTTATACGATTTTCCGTCCGTCATCACAAAAACAGAACATTCGATTCCCGACAAAAATTCCTCGATAACCACCGTATTGCCGGCATCACCAAACATCCCGTTCAGCATGGAATCAAGTTCCCGTTCGGCTTCCTCCAAGTCCCGGATAATCAATACCCCCTTTCCCGCGGCCAATCCGTCCGCTTTCAAAACATAAGGAGCTTTCAAGCTTTTCAAAAAAGCAACCCCTTCATTCAAAATTTCTTTGGTCACGCTGAAATAACGGGCTGTTGGAATATTATGCCGCATCATGAAAGCCTTGGCAAAATCTTTGCTTCCTTCCAGCCGGGCCCCGCTTTTTGACGGCCCGATCACGGGAATCCGGTTCAATGCCGGATCGTTCTTGAAAAAATCATAAATACCCTTCACCAAAGGAATTTCAGGTCCGACAACCACCATATCGACTTTATTCTCCGTCGCAAACCGTTTGATTCCTTCAAAATCATCCGCCGCAACAGGAACATTTTTTCCGACATTCGCCGTACCCGCATTTCCCGGAGCAATCCACAAATTTTCCACTTCAGCGCTTTGTGCTATTTTCCATGCCAACGCATGTTCCCTTCCGCCGGAACCCAACAATAAAATATTCATCTTTTTAAATTAAAAAATTCTTGATTATTCAAGCAAATCGGGACGAATCCTTTGTGTACGCTCAACAGCTTGCAGAAATTCCCATTCTCTGATATTTCGCTCATGTCCCGAGAGCAACACTTCGGGTACTTTCCATCCGTTATAATCAGCCGGACGAGTATATACGGGAGGCGCCAGCAAATTATCCTGAAAACTGTCGGACAAAGCCGATTGCTCATCCGAAATAACACCCGGAATAATGCGCACGACAGTATCCGTGATCACCGCAGCCGCCAATTCCCCGCCGGTCAATACATAATCGCCGATCGATATTTCTTTGGTGATTAAATGCTCACGAATCCGATAATCGATTCCTTTATAATGTCCGCAAAGAATCATGATATTTTTCAACAACGACAACGAATTGGCGATTTTCTGGTTGAATGTTTCGCCATCGGGAGATGTGTAAATCACCTCGTCATATTCCCGTTGTTTTTTCAGATCGGAAATAATGTGGTCAATCGGTTCGATCATCATGACCATTCCGGCACTCCCGCCGAATGCATAATCATCCACCCGTCGATGTTTTCCCAGTCCGTATTCCCGTAAATTATGAATTTCAATTTCCAGCAAACCCTTATCTCTCGCCCGCTTAATAATCGAGCAATCAAAAGGCCCTTGCAGCAATTCGGGCAATACGGTTATGATGTCTATTCTCACTTTGTCAAGTCAGGAGGTAAAAGTTAAGAATTAAAAGTTAAGAATTAAAAGTTAAGAGTTAAGAGTTAAGAGTTTTTCAGCATAGTAAAAAATTGATATTTATTGTTATAAATACATAGCATCAGAAATTGTTTGAGTTACTTGAACATCCGATGAAATCACTATTTATATTCAAAAATCAAAAAAATATTCAACACAAAGATTTTTATCTATCCAAGAAAATCCTTATTTTCTAGAATACCCTCAGCAGACTTGGACGTCCTTTTAGTACTCCCACTTATTCCCTTTTTCTCAGTTTTTTAATAAGGGGAAATAAAAGAGGAAGGCTATATACGTTATTTTTACTGCTAAGGGATTTTTTTAAAATAAGAACAATACAAAAAGAACATATTTTCAAATAAAATAGATCTCATCTTTTACACCCCGGGTATTTTAATGGATAAGCATTTAAAATTTCAGCATGCAACATAATTCAAACACTCTCTTAAACAATTTATATTATTTTAATAAACAAACAATTGATTTTCAGTACTTTATAATAATCTAAATTAAGTTTGAATTCGCGTTCATATATAATTTATTATCAATCCATTAATAGATTATACTCACATCAACTCTTAACTCTTAACTCTTAATTCTTAATTCTTAACTTTAAAAGCGAAACAACAACGGCAACACCAATATCATCACAATTCCCACGATAATTTGCAACGGCAATCCGACTTTAATATAATCTGCAAAAGTATATCTTCCGGCCGACATTACCAACGCATTCGGCGGTGTTGAAAACGGACTGGCAAAGCACATGCTTGCAGCCACGGCCACCGCAAACAAAAACGGGTATGGACTGACACCCGATCCTATAGCCGAATGAAGCGCAATGGGAGCAAACAGCACGGCTGTGGCTGTATTGCTGATAAACATCGTCGTAAGCGATGTGGCAAAATAAATTCCAGCCAATAAAATAACAGGCCCGAAACCGCCCAATCCGCTGACCAACGTTGAAGAAATCGTTGTGGACGCTCCGGTTTTTTCCAATGCCGACGCCATCGGCAACATCGCCGCAATCAACACTATACTTTCCCAATTAATGGTTTTGTAAGCATCTTCCACACTGCGGATACACCCGGAAAGCACCATCAGCACCGCGGCAATGAGTACGGCCATGACAGCCGGCATTATATTAAGCGCCATGACTAAAACCATCAAAATCATAATCACGGCGGCAATCGGCGCTTTATAATCCAACGTAATTTCTTTTGCCGCCTCCGAAGGTTGTCCCACAACCACCCATTCCGATTGTTCTTCATTCAACCGGTCGATGTCCGCCCATTCTCCCTGAACAAGCAATACATCTCCGATTTTCAATTTTTGGTCTTTCAGTCCCTGTAAAATATATTCTTGACTGCGTTGAATGCTTAAAACATTGACATGATATTTTTCCCTGAAGCCCGATTCTTCGATCAAACGGTTGATTAATTTGGAATTAGGCATCAAAACAACCTCCGCGATACCGATCTTATCAAACCGTAATTTACCGGAAAACTTCGGATGCACCTCTTCCGGTTCCTGTGTGTCAATCAACGGCGTATGCGTATCTTCGGAAAACCGCTGTACATTTTCGACATCTCCCCTGACATACAAAATGTCTCCTTCCAAAATGATGGTATCCGGACCGACTATTTTTTGTTCAACCGTTTTAAAAAACGGATTCTGAGAAGCCGGTTTCCGTCTTATTTCCAACACATTCGTCTTATAACTCCGGCGAACATCCAATTCCCGTACATTTTTGTTTTTCAAAAGAGATCCGGCTGTTACGCGCAAACGAAACAAATTACGGGAAAGTTGATATTCATTCGCTAAATCTTTCAATGATTTATGTTTCTTCTTACCGTTATTTAATCCATTATCATCTTTAGACAGAAAATATTTACTCAAAGGCAACAAGGTCAAGATACCGATCGCAATACAAATTAATCCGACCGGTAAAAAACTGAAAAATGACAATCCTTCATAACCCGCATCCAACAATACATTATGAATGACAAGGTTAGGCGGAGTACCGATTAATGTCATCATTCCTCCCATACTGCTTGCAAAAGCCATCGGCATTAAAAATCGTCCCGGATTCGTATCCGCACTTAATGCCAGACTGACAACAATCGGCAGCATCAAAGCCACAGTCCCCGTGTTGCTGACAAAAGCACCGATAAAAGAAGTCACCGACATCACAAGGATAAACAACTTCGTACTGCTGTTTCCTCCCCAACGCAATATTTTACTGCTGATCATTTTGGCCAATCCCGTTTGAAAGATCGCTCCGCCTACGACAAACAATCCCGCCATCATAATGACAATCGAGTTTGAAAATCCCGACAAAGCCTCTTCAGGGGTTAATATATCAAATATCAGTAATAAAAGAAGCGCACAAAGCGCTACTAAATCCGAACGGATTTTCCCGTTTACGAAAAAAACCGCCGAAAGAAGCAGAATGATCAATGTAATGGTCATAATTCGTCACTCGTCACCATTCTATCGGAGTTTGTCCGGTTTGAATGAGGTATTGATTGGTTTTACTGAACGGTTTACTTCCGAAAAAGCCGCGGTAAGCGGAAAGAGGAGAAGGATGTGCCGATTTCAACACCAGATGCTTGAACGGATCGATAAATTCTCCTTTTTTCTGCGCGTATGATCCCCAAAGAATGAAAACAACATGCTCTTTTTCTTCGGCAACGCGATGAATAACAGCATCCGTAAATTTTTCCCATCCCTGTTGCTGGTGTGAACCGGCTTGGTGCGCACGAACGGTTAAGGTGGCGTTCAGCAACAAAACTCCTTGTTCCGCCCAGCGTTCTAAATTTCCGGAAGTTCGGGGAGGAATACCCAAATCATCGGCTAATTCCTTATAAATATTTTGAAGCGAAGGCGGAAGCGCAACACCTTCATTTACCGAAAAGCACAATCCGTGCGCCTGCCCCGGCTCGTGATACGGATCTTGTCCCAGAATCACCACTTTAACCTGCTCAAAAGGTGTTTTTTCAAATGCATTGAAAATCTGATTTCCTTTAGGATAAATCTGCCGGGTAGCATATTCTTGCTTGACAAAATCCGTCAATCCCCGGAAATACGATTGTTCAAATTCGGAAGCCAAGTGTTCTTTCCACGACTGTTCGATTTTTACATCCATTTGTATAAGTTTTTATTTTTCAACGATTTATGTATCTTCTTGCCGTCGTTATTTAAACCATTGTCATGATAAAAAAAACTCTCATCAGTGGTAACGGTCATAAAAATGCTTTTCGGAAAAAATTCACACAAAAGTACTATGATTTTTTTAATTCAAGGAGGAATATGGTTGTAATTTCCTTATGTTCTTCCGAATAGAATAACAGGCGGACAACATGTCCGCCACGGCAAAGTTTTTATTTTTAAATCTATATAAGATTAGCAATACCCGGGAGGGGAGCTAAAACAACTTCTTGATCAAATCAAACCGTTTCATTTTTTTCAATTTGTTTATAATGGATTGCCGATATTCGGGCCGGTACCAAAAGAAAAATTCCCGTTGAGCCGATTTCTGTTCCTTGGTTGTTGCCGTAAAAACTTTTTCCAGGGTATACGGATGATATCCCGTATAATACATTTCAGTGGCCAACGTCATCGGTGTCGGAGTAAAATCCTGCACTTGTTCCAACTTAAAATTCATGGATTTTGTCACTGCCGCCAATTCAGCCATATCTTCCTCTCTGCATGCCGGATGGCTCGAAATAAAATACGGAATTAATTGTTGGTTGAGGTTCTTTTCTTGATTTATTTTTTCGAATATCCGGTTAAATTGTTCAAATTGCCTGAACGAAGGTTTGCGCATACATTGCAAAACCGTTTCGGAAGAATGTTCGGGAGCAACTTTCAACCTTCCCGAAACATGACGGGTGATTAATTCTTCGGTATATTCTTTTGCAGCCTGATTTATTTTTTCATCTTTATCCCGATATAACAGCAAATCATAGCGAATCCCGCTCCCGACAAAAGATTTCTTAATTTCTCCGATTTTATCCACAGCCTTATATAAGTCCGACAAAGGTTGGTGGTTTGTATTCAGATTCGGGCAGATAACCGGATGAATGCAAGACGGCTTTTTGCAGGAACGGCAAATCTTTTCATCTTTGCCGCTCATCTTGTACATATTTGCCGAAGGTCCACCCAAATCGCTCAAATATCCCTTGAAATCGGGACGTTTCGTTAATAGCCCGACTTCTTCCAATATTGATTTCTTACTTCGGGAAACGATGAATTTACCCTGATGTGCGGAAATGGTGCAAAAAGCGCAACCGCCGAAACATCCGCGATGAATATTCACCGAAAATTTAATCATCTCATAAGCAGGAATAGGCTTATCCTTATATTTGGGATGAGGCAGTCTCGTAAAAGGCAGATCATATACGGCATCCAAATCGTCACCCGACATGGGCGGATACGGAGGATTTACGACCGTCAGCAAATTTCCGGCCCGTTGAACAATCCGGGCGGATTCATATCGATTCGACTGCTCTTCTATCTGCTTGAAATTCCGGGCCTGTTTTAATTTATCCTGTAAACATTCTTCATACGAAAACAGCATCACATCCTCTTTTTTCGAAGAAAAACTTTTTTCATCCGTAAGATAAACTGTTTGCGGCAAATCCGTTATTTCACCGATTTTTTCACCCGACCGCATTCTTTTCGCCAATTCAGCAACCGGCTTTTCCCCCATTCCGTAAATCAACAAATCGGCGCCGCATTCCGACAAAACGGAAGGCCTCAACCTATCCTGCCAATAATCATAATGAGCCAGCCGGCGTAATGAAGCTTCAATACCTCCGACCACCACCGGAACATCCGGAAACAAATCTTTCAGAATTTTCGAATAGACGATCGTCGGATAATCGGGCCGCATTCCGGCTCTTGCACCGGGAGTATAGGCATCATCCGACCGCAACCGTTTATTCGCCGTATAATGATTCACCATGCTGTCCATGGCTCCGGGAGAAACCGCAAAAAACAGCCGGGGTTTTCCCAACTTCTTGAAATCCCGCAAATCATCCCTCCAATTCGGTTGAGGAACTATGGCAACATGCAATCCTTCGTTTTCCAAAACCCGCCCGATAACGGCGGCACCGAAAGACGGATGATCCACATACGCATCTCCCGAAAACAGAATGACATCCACGGATTCCCATCCCCGCAAATCCAGCTCTTTTTTGGTGGTCGGCAGCCAATCGGTCAATTTAAAATTATTCATCGTACAAAGATACCGATGAACGGAGAATGAAACATGAATATCCGGAATTTATTTTTTAGTTACTTTTGTACATTCAGAAAAAACGAAAAAATGAAATCCATCCTCAAAATAATTATCGGAACGACAATCGGAATAGTGATTTGCCTGCTTGTCTTTTTTATATCCGGGAAAAGTAAAAAATCCGAACACACGGTTTCAACACACCGGGAAGTGGTGGAAAAAGTAGAAGCCGTGGGGAAATTGGAATTGGTGCGAATGAACATCCGGGATGTCCTGGAACATAAAATAGTACGGGAATGGCTGCCGAATGCACAAGCACTGCTGATCATCAACGGAGAAGCCGCCGGATGCATCGATCTGCAAAAAGTAAAATCCGGTGACGTCGTTATTTCAAAAGATACCTTGAAAATCAAACTACCGTACCCCGAAATCTGTTATTGTAAAATAGATCATGAAAAATCAAAGGTTTTCGAAACCAAAAACGAATTTTTATCGGGAGCCAAATTGGTCGACGGCGCATACGCCGAAGCGGAAAAACAATTGAGGCAGACGGTTCTCAAAGCCGGGATCCTAGAGCAAACCAAAACCAACGCCATCGTTTTATTGAAACCTTTTTTCGAAACATTGGGGTTTAAATATACGATCATATATTTTGATGAAACGGACGCGGGAGACGCGGGAAGAGTTAAGAATTAAGAGTTAAGAGTTAAGAGTTAAAAAATCCGTGAAATCCGTGAATTGAAAATCGACGGAGTCAAATCTGTGCGAGCTTCGACAGACGACAATTATTAACCATTATTAACAATTTAAAATTGCACACTCAGAATATTAATTAATTAAAAAGAAAATTTTTCACGCTTAATTTACTATCTTTGTGCAAAATTTAAAAAAACAAATCATATTTAAAACCCTAAAAATATAACACAATGTTAAGTTACAAAGAATTAGGACTCGTAAACAGTCGGGAAATTTTTAAAAAAGCATTTGAAGGAAAATATGCCATTCCGGCATTCAACTTCAACAACATGGAACAAATGCAAGCGATTATCCAAGCTTGTGTGGAAGAAAAATCGCCCGTTATTCTTCAAGTTTCAAGCGGAGCACGCAAATATGCCAATCAAACATTGCTTCGTTTCATGGCGCAAGGAGCCGTTGAATATGCCAAAGAATTGGGATACGCGATTCCTATTGTTCTCCACCTCGATCACGGTGATTCGTTCGAATTGTGCAAGAATTGTATCGACATGGGATTTTCTTCCGTCATGATCGACGGATCGCATTATCCTTATGAAAAAAACATTGAAGTGACAAAACTCGTCGTGGAGTATGCGCATAAATATGATGTGACGGTGGAAGGTGAATTGGGTGTTTTAGCCGGTATCGAAGATGATGTTGTTGCAGAACATCACACCTACACACAACCGGAGGATGTACAAGATTTCGTCAGCAAAACAGGTGTCGATTCATTGGCAATTTCCATCGGTACTTCCCACGGAGCAAACAAATTCACTCCCGCACAATGCACACGCGATGCCGACGGCATTTTGATTCCGCCTCCGTTGCGTTTCGACATCTTGGAAGAGGTCGAAAAAAGGATTCCCGGATTCCCGATCGTACTGCACGGAGCATCTTCCGTACCGCAAGACCAAGTGGCCATCATCAACAAATACGGCGGTGCATTGAAAGATGCCATCGGCATTCCGGAAGATCAATTGCGTCGAGCAGCTTCTTCGGCTGTATGTAAAATCAATATTGATTCTGACGGACGTTTGGCCATGACTGCGGCTGTTCGCGAAGTTTTTGCGACTCAACCGGCGGAATTTGACCCGCGAAAATATTTGGGACCTGCCCGCGAAAACCTGAAAAAACTATATAAACACAAAGTAGTAAGCGTTTTGGGAAGCGCAGGAAAAGCTTAAGTTAAGAATTAAGAGTATCAAATATTTTATAAAAAAGGGAATCCGTTTGGGGATTTCCTTTTTTATTTTGCCGTTATCCCCCGAGTTGCGCTCCGCTTACTCGGGGTTATCCGGATTTCACGCCTACGGCGCGGTGCCGGCTTTAAAAATTTTACAACCTTTTTCATCCTCTTTTGACCAATATTTTCTCCTTCCGGGATAATAGGGGAAAATCACCTTTTTTACGTTACAAATTTTAATCGGCCGGTAGTTTTTTACTATAATTTTTTACAGTTTAACGAAAAATATGTAAAAACGCCACATCCGGCCTGCAAAAAATACCTACTTTTGACAAAAATTAGAAGCAAGTGTCAGACAGCCTGATTATCATTCCGACTTACAACGAAAAAGAAAATATAGAAGCGATCACCCGTGAAATTCTCCGTTTGGAAAAAAAATTCCATATTCTGGTGATCGATGACGGTTCACCGGACGGAACAGCCGATATTGTCAAGAGATTACAATCCGAATATCCCGGGCAGCTGTTTTTGATTCAACGGGAAGGCAAACTCGGATTGGGTACGGCATACATCCGCGGATTTAAATGGGCAATGGAACGCCGGTATGATTATATTTTCGAAATGGATGCCGATTTTTCTCATAATCCCGACGACTTGATCCGGCTATACAAAGCCTGCACGAAAGAAGGCGGAGACCTTGCCGTCGGCTCCCGATACCTGACCGGCGTCAATGTTGTCAATTGGCCGATGGGAAGAGTGCTGATGTCTTATTTCGCATCAAAATACGTGCGATTCGTTACCCGGATGAATATCAGAGACACTACGGCCGGATTTGTATGTTATCGAAAAAAAGTATTGGAAAGCATTGATTTAGATGCTGTTAAATTCAAAGGATACGCATTTCAAATTGAAATGAAATTTACGGCTTATAAACTCGGATTCAAAATCATTGAAGTTCCGATCATCTTTATCAACCGTCAATTTGGAGAATCCAAAATGAGCAGGGGAATTTTCAAGGAAGGAGTTATCGGAGTGATTTCCATGAAAATAAACAGTTTATTTAAAAAATATCCGAAAGCAACCTCATCATGAAACAAAAACTGATCCATAACGCAACAATTCTTAACGAAGGGAAAAAATATACCGGCTCTGTATTGATTGAGGACCGATTCATCAAAACGATCTATACCGGTGAGGTTCCGGAAAACATGCTGCAACACGCCGAAATCATTGATGCGACCGGACAGATTCTGATTCCCGGCGTCATTGATGATCAGGTTCATTTCCGCGAACCGGGCCTCACCCATAAAGGCGACATCCGGAGCGAATCGAGAGCGGCGGTAGCCGGAGGAATCACGTCGTACATGGAAATGCCGAATACCAATCCGCAAACGACAACCATCGAGGAATTAAACAAAAAGTTCGACCGGGCAGCCGAAACCTCTTCGGCCAATTATTCCTTCTATCTCGGAGCAACGAACGATAATATTAACGAACTGAAAAAAGCCGATAAAACAAGAGTTTGCGGGATCAAAGCATTCTTGGGTTCTTCCACCGGAAATCTGTTGGTGGACAAAGATGAAACGTTGCGGGCGATTTTCTCGGAAATCGATATGCCGATCGCCGTCCATTGCGAAAGTGACGCGATTATACAAGCCAACATCGCACATTATAAAACGTTATACGGAGAAGATCTGCCCATCAAATTTCATCCGCTGATACGAAACGAAGAAGCCTGTTATCATTCATCCTCTTATGTGGTTGAATTAGCGC
This sequence comes from Candidatus Azobacteroides sp., assembly GCA_009787405.1. Classification (GTDB taxonomy): domain Bacteria; phylum Bacteroidota; class Bacteroidia; order Bacteroidales; family WRGA01; genus WRGA01. The sequence continues at coordinate 2,984 of WRGA01000116.1, read as the reverse complement.
ACAGATACAATACCAAACTTCATGTTCTCCATTTATCCACGGCAAAAGAACTGACATTATTCGAAACCAAACCCCTTACGGAAAAACGAATCACGGGCGAAGTCTGTATCCATCACCTTTGGTTCGACAGCCAAGATTATGAAAAATACGGGAACCGCATTAAATGGAATCCGGCAATTAAATCCGCCAAAGACAAAGAAGCTTTGCTGGAAGGAGTCAAAAACGGCAAATTGGATGTGATTGCCACCGACCATGCTCCGCATTTATTATCGGAAAAAGAAGGTTCTTGTCTGCAAGCGGCATCGGGAGGCCCGTTGGTACAACATTCATTACTTGTGGCGATGGAATTGTCTCATCAAGGAAAAATATCCGAAAATCTGGCAATCAACAAAATGTGCCACGCTCCTGCCCTGTTATTCGGCATCGAAAAAAGAGGATTCATCCGGGAAGGATACTATGCCGATCTCGTTTTGATCGAGCCGAATAAACCCTTCACGGTTTCCCGCGAGAATATTTTGTACAAATGCGAATGGTCGCCTTTTGAAGGATATACTTTCTCTTCAAGCATCGCCAAAACATTCGTCAACGGCAACATCGTTTATGACAACGGACAAATCATCGATAACGGAGAACAAGGAATGGAATTGAGATTCGGCTGAATTTATTTTCCGAAGAAATCAATCCTTTTATCCTCCATACAAAAAACGAACGAATTAACTCCATCATCATGCTTTACACCCATTATATTTCCTCTCCCGTCGGAACACTCGAAATAACCTCCGACGATACATCCGTTTGCCGGCTTGTTCCGGTCGAAAATGCCGGTAAAAACACCGGGTCGGACAAAATACCGGAAGTGATGCAGCAATGCGTCAAAGAATTGAACGAATACTTTTCGGGAAAACTGAAAAAATTTACCGTTCCCGTCTGTCAAAAAGGAACAACCTATCAGCAAAAAATATGGAATGAACTGCAAAAAATCCCATACGGCACCACCATCAGCTATGCCCGGTTAGCCGAAAAAACAGATCATCCGAAAGCATATCGCGCGGCAGGTACAGCCAACGGCAAAAACAAAATCATCATCATCATACCCTGTCACCGCGTTATCAACTCCGACGGCAAATCAGGCGGATATGCCTTCGGCCCGGAAATGAAGCAATTTCTCCTCGACTTGGAAAAAAAATATCAATCTTGAACCTTCATCATTTTAACTCTTAATTTCTTATGAGAAGGCTGGCAATTTTAGGTTCAACCGGTTCCATCGGCACACAGGCATTGGACGTTGTGCGGGAAAACACCGATTTATTTGAGGTTTATGCCCTTACGGCAGGAAACAACGTCGATTTATTGATCCGGCAAGCCCGGGAATTCAACCCCGACGCCGTTGTCATCGGCAACAAAGAAAAATATACCTTACTGAAAGAAGCATTGGCCGACTTGCCGATCAAAGTATATGCGGGAGAAAACGCCATTGCCCAAATCGTCGAAGCCGAACCGATCGACATGGTACTTACGGCTATGGTAGGCTATGCGGGACTGCAACCGACCATTCACGCCATTCGCGCAGGGAAAGCGATTGCATTGGCCAACAAAGAAACATTGGTGGTTGCCGGAGAATTGATTAACCGGTCGGCACACGAATATAAAGTTCCTGTTCTGCCCGTAGATTCCGAACATTCGGCCATTTTCCAGTGTTTGGCGGGAGAATGGGACAATCGAATAGAAAAAATCATCCTGACGGCATCGGGCGGGCCTTTCCGTACCCGGAAAATAACAGAACTCGCAAACGTCACCAAACATGAAGCCCTTAAACATCCCAATTGGGAGATGGGCGCCAAAATCACGATCGATTCGGCAACCATGATGAACAAAGGATTTGAAGTGATCGAAGCCAAATGGTTGTTTGATTTGCAACCCAAACAAATAGACGTGGTGGTGCATCCGCAATCGATCATCCATTCGATGGTTCAATTCGAAGACGGGTCGATCAAAGCCCAAATGGGACTTCCCGACATGAAGCTGCCCATTCAGTATGCGTTTTCCTATCCCAAACGAATCAAATCGAATTTTCCGCGTCTGGATTTCACACAATATCCGAATCTGACTTTCGAACCACCCGACACCCATAAATTTCCGCAACTGCGTTTCGCATACGAAGCCATGCGTCTGTGCGGAAATATGCCGTGTGTGCTCAATGCGGCAAACGAGGTGGTGGTGGATGCATTTCTCCGGGAAAAAATAAAATTTTTGCAAATGGCGGAAATCATCGAAAAAACCATGCAAAAAATCAGTCACATCCGAAAACCCGGTTATGAAGAATACGTGGCAACGGATCGAGAAGCAAGAAAAATTGCGTCAGCCTTAATTCATGAATAAATACCCGGCAGATTTTACCATCCATTATTTTTATTTTTGTAACAATTACAGGTTATAGAAAAACAGACGACAAACTTATCTATGCCGATAGAAGTAAAAAAATAAACTATTTCCACATGAAAAGATGGATATTTTCAAGAAAAAAACTATCGTTCAACTAAAGAAAATAAGATTCAATTTACAACAAAAATTACGGCATCTTTTCAGTGGGCATCCTGCGTATCCTTACAGAAAAATAAGAACACAGGCGTTGAAAAAGACCGGAAAGAAGATCCGGGTTTTATAGGAAACGAAGCTGCCGGCTTTCCGGGTAAATTCAGTCTGTATGCCTCAGCAAATAATGTAAAAGAAGTACCGGTTAAAAAGGAAAGAGTTAAATATACAGTTCGAAAAGAGCTTTCATATCCGGCTATTCAATACAATCTTTTTGAAGAAGAATAATGTTAAAAAAATGATATTATGTGTAGATGTGTTTTTAGGCTGCTGATTATTTCCGGTTTCGGTATTCTTATTAATTCCTATTATTTAACCGCAGGAACAGATAACATGAACTTTAATAGGGAAAAATCTATATCGGATTATTCCGTTGATACGTTAAGAATGTC
>WRGA01000115.1 GCA_009787405.1 Candidatus Azobacteroides sp. | reverse complement strand
AATGCGTCACCCTAAAAAAGTCCGTATGGACTTTAACATTGATAACCCCATGCAAACGTAGTGCAGCTTGGGGTTGTTAATGTACCTCTCACTCCTTAGAACTGCGTAGCAGTTCAATATATAGTACTGTACATCAGCGTATTACGTTGAACTCCGTTCGGAGTTCCATACTCGCGGGGACTTCCTCACCCCGCACTGCGCTACGCTTGTACGAGGTTATCCATGTTTCACGCCTGCGGCGTTATTTCATGTCGGGTCACCCAAATTGATGTTGCAAAATTTATAAACCATTGATTATTACCCAATTAAAAAAAATAGCACTTTTTGAAGTGTCAAAGTCAGAGGGAATAGATCGAAATTTTGTTGACAGACTGCAAGTTCTTTTAAATAAAAAAAGAGGACGGACAACATGTCCATCTCGGCAGGGGTACCATTTTTATTTCAAAATAGGCATTGTTATATGGTTCACCGTAATATTCCTTAAGGTCAGCAACAACCAGATCAAAAGCTATTGCATACATGATAATTAATAAGTTATCTAATTATAAATATCATCATACGGACAAAAAATATTTTTCTTCTCCAAAAAAAATTCTGCCTAATTTGTCCTTAATGGCAATCACGATTCCTTTGAATGGATTTTTTTCAATGTCGATAACCTCACCTTCTATCCATTCCGATTCTCCTGTCAACTTCGGAGAAACTCTTGCTTTATCTCCTTTTTTCATTGCGATAAATCTTTAAAATTCAAATACAAAAGTAAAATAAATATTCAATAATATTAAATATCAAACGATCTTCTTCATCAAGTAATCCTTAAATTCTTGAAAATCTTTACTAAAGCGATGCCTTCGCCGAGGCGGATATGCTGTCCCTCCTCTTGTTTATCCGGAAAGACATGTTGTCCGACAATCCGACATAATAAAAAGAACAATCACAAGGACATAGAACCCCTTCAAAGTTTATCCCGATTTATCGTCGTAGCGCAGCTCGGGGAATGAATTCAACCTGCTACGGGGTTGAGATATGGATAGGTTTTCTTCACCCCGAGCTGCGCTTGTCGGCTTACTCGGGGTTATCCGGGTTTCATGCCTACGGCGTGTTACCGGCCGTAGGCCGACTTCCTGTTGCGCCGAACTCGGGAATGTCTTGATCAGAAGGTGACGGAGAATGTGCCGATGGTGCTTGTACCCTCCATTGTTCGCGAGTTTTTGTTATAATAAAATAAGATATTGGCTGTTAAAGAAAATATCACAGACTTTTTCGATTGTTCATTCAATGGATATAAATCCGTTTTTGTAAAATATAAACTTTTTCCTGAATCTATTCTTGTATATATTTGATATACACCTGTTTATAAAATGATATGCATACTAAATACTTCAAAATATAAATCAATAAGTCACGTTCTGTTTTTAAATTCGCGGTGCGAATAAAAAAATTTAGAACAATGACGAATTTATTGCAACTTAAAAACATACTGATGACTCTTCTTCTCCTTATGGGTTGTTTTTCACTGTCTGCTCAAATAAGAATAGAAGGATCCGTATCGGATATTGAAAAGAATTTGCCGATAGAATCTGTGAACATATCCTTATTGCGTCAGGATTCATCGTTTGTAAAGGGAACCCGGTCTGATAAAGAAGGTAAATTTTCAATCAATAATATAGCGGAAGGAAATTATATTATTTCGGCAAGTTTTGTAGGATATGCCACATCATTTATTTTACTTGAAAATATAGATAAAAGTGTAAACATCGGGAATATCAATCTTGCACCGTCGGCTGTAATGCTTGATGACGTTGTTGTTTCCGCCGGCCCTGTGATAAGGAAGGCCGACAAACAAGTCATTTTTCCCTCGCCCCTACAGACCAAAGCCGCAAATACCGGGATTGCATTACTTCGCAACCTTCAACTGCCCCGTGTGGTCATCAATCCTGTTGATAACAGCATTACCTCTGTTGACGGAGGGGAATTGCAATTACGAATAAATGGAGTGCAGGCCTCAAAAACAGATATTGCGGCACTTCTTCCGAATGATATTTTACGGATCGACTATTATGACAATCCGGGCTTACGGTATCAAAATGCCTCGATTGTCCTTGATTTTATCACCCGGAAAAAAGAATCAGGAGGCAATATCGCCGTTAATTTAATGAATGCCGTATCTGATGTAAGGTTTGGCGAAAATTTTGTGGCTGCAAAATATAATCATAAAAAATCAGAATTCAGTACCAATATCTATTGGGAAAGCAGAGGCCTCAAATGGACAAGGGAAAACAAGGAGATATTTAATTTTCCGGATCAAAGTTTGGAGCGGATAGAAAGCGGAGAACCTACTAAATTTAAATATGATAATATTGATTTATCCTTGAATTATAACTTGCAGAATAATGACAATTATTTATTTAATGTTAAATTCAGATATACAGATGATAATACACCGAATGAATTAGGAGACAGAGTGAGTTATATCCTACAAAATGCCGAAAAACTTAACATTTACGATCACTCCTCTACCTTCTCGGAAAGCCCTGCATTGGATATTTACTATCTGCAAAAATTAAAAAACAACCAACAATTAATATTTAATATTGTAGGCACCTATATTAATACGGAGAATTCGCGTATTTATCAGGAGAACAGAGGCGATGAAATAACGACCGATATCTATTCTCACATCATGGGAGACAAATACTCCCTGATTGGGGAAGCCGACTATGAGAAGACATTAAAAAACGGAAAAATATCGGGAGGAATAAAACATACTCAATCCTACCTCAAAAATAATTACACCGGCGACACTAATGCCTTGGTAGATATGAATACTGCCGAAACCTATGCCTATATTGAATATCAATTGAATTTTAACAAACTGAATTATACTTTCGGACTTGGAGGAATGAGAACCTATAACAGTCAGGACAGGTTTCATGATGAAAAATATATTTTTCGTCCGACTTTTCGTGTGGCTTATCATGCCGACAATCATCTTTTTCTCCGGTATAATGCCTATGTATCAGGATATTCCCCTTCATTATCTGATTTGAATGATGTCGAGCAGACGATTGACTCATTGCAAATAAAACGGGGAAATCCCGCGTTAAAGTCGGTAACATATTTCAGCAATGCTATATCTGCGAATTGGACAAAGGGAATATTCGCGTTGGAGTTATTTTCCTCCTATAGCTATGATTATAAACCGGTCATGGAAAGTATAACCTATGAAGACGGAATATTTATCAGGAGCAATGAAAATCAAAAAGGATTTCATCGCTTAATGTTTCGTTTAACCCCGCAGCTGCAACCATGCGATTATATAGCTGTTAGTGTTACTCCCTGGTTTAATCGTTACATCAGCGAAGGAATCGAGTATACGCATACGTACTCCTATTTTGGCATAAAAGGAAGTTTAACGGCCATGTATAAAAACTGGAGTTTAACAGCGGAGATGAATACCCGCAATAACGACCTGTGGGGAGAAACGATCACTTATGGAGAACGCCTTCATACCATCCTGATCGGCTATAACACCGATCGATGGAGTATTTCAGCCAGGGCTATAAACCCGTTTTCAAAAAATTATGATTTGAAAACAAAATTGCTCTCTTCTTTAATATATAGTGAACAATCGGCTTATTCAGATAAATTAAAGCAATTGTTTATTGTTAATTTTTCAATGAATTTAAACTTCGGCAGAAAATATAACACCAAAGGCAGATCCATTCAAAATGAAGATACTAATTCCGGCATTTTATCCGGGAAAAAATATAGTAAATAGAGTTTAGCATAGAAAAAAAGGAGAATGCTGAAAATCCTGAAAAGAGTAAGCTGGCAATAAATGTAATTTATTATGAATAATAAAAAATTAGACAAACTTATCAAATCAGTATCACTAATGGATATTCTGAAAAATGAGAGTGTAAGCATAGAAGTGCTTGATGATAATACGTCCGGCGAGTTATATGGAGGATGGAAACCTATTTGTATTATTAGAAAGTAGGGATATATAATAAAATTTTTGAACTTTGTATCACTTATTGATTTATATCCGTTGAATTAACGAGTTAAAAAATCTACGATATTTTCTTTTTCATCCAAGTTCAATTTTTGTCTTATTGTCGTTTTTCGTTGATATACGGTTCTTACACTTTGCCGGGTAACCACGCTAATTTCTTTGGTAGAAAAATCGGCCGTTAAAAGACAGCATAATTGAATATCCTTTTCTGCAAGGATATCACCGTAACTTTGCAATTAGTTTCGAATAGAAACTATCATAGATCGAGTCAATCACTTGATATAAATCATCCCATACCAATAACGTGTCGATAGGTACATCTTTATTGGTAATTCGCGTCATCTGTTGCAAAAAATCTTGATTTTGTGCAGTAGAAGATGTTGCCGCCAAACGAATAATTCCTAATTGCTGTAAAAGAATCCGTTTAAAAAAACGGTTGTCTTTATCGTTATTGTTGGTAGCCGTAGATAATAAACGATTGATAGTCTCTAATTCTTCCTCTTTTTGAATTATTTTCCGCTCTTTTTTGCGATAAGAATAAAATGAGATTCCTATGGTAAGAATAAGAGTGATGGAAATAATCAGTAAAATGATTCCTGTTTTTTGTTTTTCTATTTTAAGATTTAAATTACGTTGTTCTAAGTATAGTTTAGTTTTTGATTTTTCTATGATTGATTTTTCTTTATCCATATAGTCGGCAAAAAAATAGTTGGAAAACAGAGCGATATTTCTGATGCCATACCGGCCTTTAGTCGCATAATCTAACAGAATTCTTTGAACGATATAATAGTTACCAAGCGCAAGATCATCTTTAAAATATTCCGGACGGGATCGTTCCGCTAAATTCATATAATAGTCGGCGGAATCTATTTGATGAATATTTAAATAATAAATAGATAAGGAAAAATACGACAAAGATTCTTCGTCGTATTTGTTTTTAATATAAAAATTCAGCGCGTTTTTTTGATATTTGATTGCTTTTTGAGATTCCCCGAACTCATTGAGTGCATCAGCATAGTCTCGAAGCATATTATAGTATGAATGAGTAGCTGTTGTTTTTCTCTCTTCAGCGATATGGAGTCCTTTTTCAAAAGCGGCCAATGATGAGTCTTTTTGATTCCGATAAAAATATATATCCCCTAAATCAGAATAATATTCAGCATATTTTGAAGATAATGAATCCAGTTCAATTAATTTTTTAGTATAAATGAGAGACCGCTCTATATCATAATCTTTTTCGGATAAATTAGATAATGACTGGTAAAGATTAACCATAGCATCGGTATCTTTAACGGATTCGGCAACACGTAACCCGGTTTCCAATAAATCGTAAGCATCTTCTTTATGCCTTTTCCACCATTTATATTGTGCTGCAAGACGATATGATTGGATTTGTTTTTTAACATTCTTAGTATCTGTATAATATTTCATTGAAAAAAGAAGCATCGAATCATCGGCCATAGAACGAGAAGCATTATAATCAGCTTGCCCGTAAACGATCCAATAGTGAGCATGAGTCGAATCGGGAAGATTTTCTGGAGATTTAATTTTTTGTAAAATCAATAAAGCGCTGTCAGGATTTTCAGAAACGACAGCTTCGGCTGAGGAAATAATATCCTCAGCCTTATTCCTGTCGCAGGAATGACAAACCACAATAATTGCACATAGAATAAGAACGAATATTTTTATGAATATCAAAATATTTTTTATACCCTCCTACACGGATAGGTAGGTACAACATTCGATAATCATTATATATTATTCCTAAGTTGTAAGTTCCAATGAACGACCTGGCAAGATTATTTCTTCCTTTGGTATACCATCAAGCTTGGTTCCAGAAAAATTAATCTCTCCTTTTAATATTGCTTCCTCAAAATCCACTCTTGTAAATTTGGCTTCATAGAAGCTCACGTCTGTTAATGTGGCTTTATAGAACCTCACGTCTGTTAATGTGGCTTCATCGAAGCTCACGCCTGTTAATGTGGCTTTATTGAACCTCACGTCTGTTAATGTGGCTTTATTGAACCACATCACGCCTGTTAATGTGGCTTCATCGAACCTCACGTCTGTTAATGTGGCTTCATCGAAGCTCACGCCTGTTAATGTGGCTTTATTGAACCTCACGTCTGTTAATGTGGCATTAGAAAAATTAATCTCTCCTTTTAATATTGCTTCCCCAAAATCCACTCTTGTAAATTTGGCTTCATAGAAGCTCACGTCTGTTAATGTGGCTTTATCAAGGTCTATTTCCTGAAAAATACAATTCAAAAAATCGGAATCATATTCTTTATAAATATCATTTTTGTTTTTGAATAGCACGTCCATTATGGTTTGTAAAACAATAGTCGGTTTATTGCCGACCTTATTGCCGTCTTGAGTTTTTTTCCAGTTTTCTCGGACAAATGCACATAAAATATCATGAATAATCTTTACATATCCTTGTTCATTTTTATTGCCTTTCGAAGCTTCGACAGCTATCCGGTGCAGTGCGTAGATTCCCGAAATATTCGCACCGGTGGGTTCATCAGCCAAGAGCAAAGCGGCATCTTTGAAACGGGTATCGAGATTTCCCTTTTCCATTATTAAGTTCCGACGATTGGCTGTATATTGGTTCCCAAGTAATAAAATGGCGCCACAAGTCAGTCCGATATAAGAAAGTATTTCAGCTTGCGTTTTTTGGGGTTTTCCAAAAAAATTATCCACTATACCCTGCGGATTCCATATCCACATTATAATTAGTGTAAAAAACACAAATACGGTAACAAAAAACACCCAATTTCTTAAAACTCTAGGATATAATTCTTTGAAAAAAAACACTATTATTTTCATCATTCTTGACACTTGCATAATATTATATTTATATTTAATTCAATAAATTTCATTCGTTTTTCTATTTTTGTTCGCTGTAGCTTGTCCGTTTGTGCAACTCATAACCCCACTCAATTTACTCTCTGATTCGTTTTTTATTTGCATAATATTATAAACTTTAATACAAAATATTATTTCATGATTTCTAATTCTTCATGGAGTTTTCCTCTATCGTATCATTAATCTTTTCGACATTCAAACTTCTTGCCGAAGCGTCGAAAATCTCTTTATAAACCCCGCCCTGCTTATAAACCTGCTCGTGCGTGCCGCTTTCCACCACGCGCCCCCGTTTCATTGCAAAAATCATGTCGCTGTCTATGATTTGCGAAATGGAATGCGAAATAATGATGACCGTCCTGTTCTCTTTTATCGCATCGAGCGAGTTTTTGATTTGTTCGGTGGCGATGGCGTCGAGGCTGGCTGTCGGCTCGTCGAGGAAAATGACCGGCGGATTTTTGAGGAACATCCGGGCAATGGCGATGCGCTGCTGCTGCCCGCCCGAAAGCGCGAGAGCCGAGCTTTCGTATCCGTTGGGCAGGACGATGATCTGGTCGTGAATATACGCTTTTTTTGCAGCGTCTTCCATCTGTTCGCGTGTGGCATTGATGTTGCCGTAGAGGATGTTTTCGGCGATGGTACCGCTGAAAATGTGATTTTTCTGCAAAACCAAACCGATATTTTTGCGCAAATATTTTGTATCGTAATCGGCGAGCGGTACCCCGTCGAGAAGGATTTCACCCTGTTGCGGCTCGTAAAATTTGTCCAAAAGATTGATGACCGTGCTTTTGCCCGCACCCGAAAGTCCCACCAGTGCCGTGATTTTGTCCGGATAAATGTGCATATTCACGTCAAATAGAGCCTGTGTGCCTGTCGGATAGGTAAAATCAACATGCCGTAACTCAAATTCGCCGCGGATTTTTTCGGGACGATAGTCGCCCGATGATTCTTTTTGATGATCGGAATTCATAATATCGAAAAAACCTTCGGCGTAAATCAGCGCATCGTTGATGTCGTCATAGATACGGTGCAGTTGGCGAATGGGGGCGGTAACGTTATTAAACAGCATGATGTGCAGCATGATCGCACCGATTTGCATCTGCCCGATCAACACCAGATACGCCGTTAAAATAATGATAATCACCACGCCGAACTGCTCGATAAAAGTTTTCAATCCGTCAAACTTGAAGTTTGTCGAGCGGGTACGCATTTGCGTATCGGTCAGTGCGGTTTGCAGATCGAACTGTTTTTTTGCCTCGATGTCTTCGCGGTTAAACGATTTTATCACGTCGATCGATTCCAAAATATTGATAATTCCGCCCGACTTGTTTTCGCGGTAAGTACGGATATTACGCCGCCGGCCTTTGAGTTTTTGCGCCTGTTTCCGGCTGATGAAAAAATAAACCGGCACGATACACAGTCCTACCAAACCGACGTAGAAATTGGCGTTGAACATGCCCGCCAAAGCCACAATCGCCGAAGTGAAAAGCGGGAAAATGTCGATGAAAAAACTTTGCACGGTGCGCGTCAGGCTCGAAACGCCCTGGTCTATGCGGGTTTGCAGTTTGCCCGAGCCGCTTTCGTCGGCGGTAAAAAACGCCATCCGGTAAGTCAAAATTTTTTCTATTACTTGTTGTGCAAGCTCTTGTGAAATTAATATTCTGATTTTTTCACCGAAAAATTTTTGTCCGAAAGAAATAAAAATATTGATCAGCTCCTTGCTCAGCAGAATGACGGATATAATCGCCACAATATGCAGGCCGTCTCTCAACGGTTTGTGCTGCTCCACGAGCGAGGCGATGCTGTTGACGGTGTATTGCAGCACGTAGGCATTGATCTGCGCAGTCAAAGCCCCGATAAAAGTCAGTACCAACGCCAAAATCACCGGCCATTTGTACGGCTTGACGTAAGGCAGAATGTTGCGGAAAAGTTGAAGGAGTGACATATTATACTTTTCTTCTATTTTTTTTTCAAAGATAGGCACCTATTTTCACTCTTTATCCTTCTTTTCCGGAAATATCTTATCTTTGCATTCTTTTTCTTAAACGCATCATTACCATTCTTTTGTATGACATTCAAACGCACTACCGTCACCACGGCATTGCCGTATGCGAACGGACCCGTTCATATCGGTCATTTGGCGGGTGTTTATGTTCCGGCCGACATCTATGTCCGTTATCTCCGGCTGAAGGGAGACGACGTGATCTTTATCGGAGGAAGCGACGAACACGGAGTTCCCATCACCATAAAAGCAAGGAATGAAGGGGTTACGCCCCAAGATATTGTCGACCGGTATCATTATCTCATCAAAAAATCGTTTGAAGATTTCGGCATCTGGTTCGACATCTATTCCCGTACCACTTCTCAAATTCACCGCGAAACGGCTTCCGATTTTTTCAGAACATTGTATGAAAAAGGCGGATTTATCGAAAAAACAAGCGAACAGTATTATGACGAAGAGGTCAAACAGTTTTTGGCCGACCGCTATATCACCGGAACATGCCCCCATTGCAAGAACGAACATGCTTACGGCGATCAGTGCGAAGCATGCGGAACATCGCTCAGTCCTACGGATCTGATCAATCCGAAATCCGCGCTCAGCGGCAGCACACCGGTACGGAGAGAAACCAAACACTGGTATCTGCCGTTGGACAATTATGAGGCATTTCTGCGTCAATGGATTTTGGAAGGCCACAAAGAATGGAAATCCAATGTGTACGGTCAATGCAAATCGTGGCTCGACATGGGATTGCAACCTCGTGCGGTAAGCCGGGATTTGGACTGGGGGATTCCCGTTCCTGTGGAAGGCGCCGAAGGAAAAGTATTGTACGTGTGGTTTGATGCTCCGATCGGTTATATCTCCAACACCAAAGAATTGTTGCCCGATTCGTGGGAAATCTGGTGGAAAGATAAAGACACACGCATTATTCATTTTATCGGAAAAGACAACATTGTTTTTCACTGCATCGTTTTTCCGGCTATGCTGAAAGCGCACGGCGGTTATCAACTTCCCGATAATGTGCCGGCCAATGAATTTTTGAATCTGGAAGGCGATAAAATCTCGACTTCACGCAATTGGGCGGTGTGGTTGCATGAGTATCTGGAAGATTTTCCGGGTAAACAGGATGTGTTGCGTTATGTATTGACGGCGAATGCTCCCGAAACCAAAGACAACGATTTCACATGGAAAGATTTTCAGGCCCGCAACAACAATGAATTGGTCGCCATTCTCGGTAATTTCGTCCACCGGGCAATGGTGCTCACCCATAAATATTTCGACGGGAAAGTTCCGCCTTGCGGCGAATTGACCGATTACGACAATCGGACCGTCGATGAATTTATCGACATCAAAAAAGATCTGGAAAAAAATCTTGATCAATTCCGTTTCCGGGATGCATTGAAAGACGCCATGAGTCTGGCCCGCATCGGAAACAAATATCTGGCGGACACAGAACCGTGGAAATCGGCCAAAACGGATATGCCGCGCGTGGCTACGATATTAAATCTCAGTATGCAGATCGTTGCCAATCTGGGAATCGCATTTGAGCCGTTCTTACCGTTCAGCGCGGCGAAAATACGGGATTTCGTCGGATTGGATTCGTGCATCTGGGCCGATCTGGGAAAAATCACCATCCTGACAAAAGGCCAAATGTTGAAAACACCCGAATTGTTATTCGAAAAAATAGAAGATGAAACCGTTCATGCTCAAGTGCAAAAATTGTTGGACACTAAAAAAGCGAATGAATTGAAAGAGATGAAGGCCGCTCCTCAAAAGCCGGATGTTTCGTTCGAGGATTTTGTAAAATTAGATGTTCGCGTCGGAACGGTTTCGGAATGCGTGAAAGTTCCTCAAACCGACAAATTGCTGCAACTGACAATCAACGACGGAATAAACAAACGCACCATTGTTTCGGGAATCGCTCAACATTTCACACCCGAAAGTCTGATCGGCAAACAAGTTTGTTTCATTGCCAACCTCGAACCCCGGAAATTGAAAGGAATCGAATCGCAAGGGATGATCCTTTCCGCCGAAACGCCGGACGGAAAATTGGTGTTGATTCATCCCGGAGAAAAAGTTCCGGACGGAAGCGCAGTGAAATAATTCATCAATAAAAAAAGAGACATTATATTGATTAAATGATAGCTATACTGATTATCAATTTATAATGATTATCGGATGTTATGCCCGGCTTCCCGCAAGTGGGGTATAAAAATGTAATATTCGTTTTTTAAAAATTATGTTCTAAAAAATGTTGTTTTCCGTCCCGCCGGGGACAACATCCGATAATCATTTAATTTGTTTAATGAGTATAGGGCAGTGTTTAATAGCTGCTATTTTAAACGCGAAGATGCAAAGACACAAAGGCACAAAGAATTTAAACTTCGCGTCTTTCCGTCTTTGTGACTTGGCGGTTAAAATATAAATTATTTTTTCGACATACTTATATAAAAATTGCTTATTCTATATAAATTCAAATAAATCAATAAAAAATAAAACCATGAAAAAAGTAATAGGAATGTTGTTTTGTCTTTTGCCGTTCGTTCCGGCACTTGCACAATCCCCGGAAGGGAATCGGGAATTTGAAAATTATTCCCGGCAACAAACAGAGGTTGTTACTAAAGCCTTTAATGACAAGAACTATGACTTGTTGTTATCGTTATTGCTCGATTGGGAAAAGCAATATACGGCATTGCCGCAAGAACAGGCGAAAATCTATTCCTCTTCGGCAGGCGAGGGAATTTATTATAATTTGGCTTGTACTTATTCTTTACTGAATCAAAAAGACAAAGCGGTTGATTATTTTAAAAAAGCGTTGAGCCTCGGATATGATGACCGTGCTTATATTGAAGCAGATACGGATTTGGATAATATCCGGAAAGATAAGCGCTTTATAAAACTTTTGGCCGGAATGCCGAAGAAAGACAGTTACATCGAAATCTTGCAAAAAGCAGCGGGATATGCTCCGGCAGATACTGCCGGATTGCCTCGTTTCACCTACGAGCCGATGAGTAACGGACGTCTGAAATCGGTCAGGGAATATTTCAAATTGGATTCCGTTGCGGGACAAGGTGATGAAATCTCAAAAATCATCCGTCTGAAAACTTGGGTACACAACACGATCCGCCATGACGGAAACCATCGCCCGGAATGCAGCGAATATGACGCAATGGATCTGTACAATTACTATAAGACGACCGGACGGGGAGTCAATTGCAGGATGCTGGCCATCGTATTAAATGAATGTTATTTGTCGATGGGTTTTAAATCCCGTTATGTGACTTGTTTACCCGAAGATAAAAACGACGCGGATTGTCATGTAATTACCTGCGTGTATTCTCAAACATTAAATAAGTGGGTCTGGATGGACCCGACCTTCAATGCCTGTCCGACAGATGAAAACGGAACGTTGTTGAGCATTGAAGAAGTTCGTGGCCGTTTAATCGAAAACAAACCGATTGTCTTGAATGAAGATGCAAATTGGAATAATGAAAATAAACAAACAAAAAGCTATTATATAGACATTTACATGGCTAAAAATCTGTATTGGATACAGTGTCCGGCTTACAGTTGTTTCAACGCGGAAAGTCCTTACAGGAATAATGCAAACACCTATATATCTTTAACGCCCGGCGAATTTGACGGATTCAACAGGTCCGGACAAAAAATCGTTACGCATGACCCGGCTTATTTTTGGCAAGCTCCGGAATAGAAAAAGTTAAAAAAAATGAGGAGATGCAAAAGTAATCCGCAAAAAATGACTTGAATGATTGTCAATATATAAAATAGTGTAAATTTGCAAAACCGAACAGAATAATTTTCTATACGAAAATAGAAAAGAAATATAAAGAAACGAGTGATAAGATAAGTTTTGTAACTTTTATTATCATAGAATTTGCAGAGTCATTCAAAATGAAAAAGCGCGATGACTATCGGTATCTTAAAAAAATATGTCGGGTTGGATTTTCTTTTTAAACATTGGTGGGCATTGCACACCGACGATAAATATTTTACGTTGAGAGATCTGTATGCGGATTGTCT
This sequence comes from Candidatus Azobacteroides sp., assembly GCA_009787405.1. Classification (GTDB taxonomy): domain Bacteria; phylum Bacteroidota; class Bacteroidia; order Bacteroidales; family WRGA01; genus WRGA01. The sequence goes on along the minus strand of WRGA01000115.1, from coordinate 39,292 downwards.
TGAAAATGGCGGACTTTACAAAAAAGATTGGACTGAAATATATGAATTATTAAAACAAAAATGAAACAATAAAAAGTAATAAAATATATAGAAACAGAAAATAAAGCATTGATTTTAAAATAATTGAGCTTTTAGCTCTTATTCTTAATTACCGAAAATCGCCAAATAAAGGTTCTACACAAGAATAAGTAGCGGAGGTTCACGCTCTAAAAAGCGTGAACTGTTCGTGCTTGTAGTGTAGGAAGGCGTTTGGCGATGCCACGGTAATTTACAAGCGATCAGCGAACAGTTTCACGCTTTTTGTTTGCCAAAGAATTTAAGAGTTTAATGCTCGCAAACTCTTAAAACATGGCAAAATTAAACGAACTCGAATTGCAGTCGAAAACAATAGATTGGCTACGCTTTCCTTTAGCAATATTTGTGATTTTTATTCACATGAACCCTAAAGTAGACATTCAATCCATTGATTATCTAAATCTTAACTTGAATAGTTGGTATGTTATTATCGGAACACTAATAAGCAAAGTAATAGGGCTAATTGCAGTCCCTTGTTTCTTTATGTTTTCGGGTTATTTGTTTTTCAATAACAATAAGATGAAAAAATGGAATATGACGATATATTTTGCGAAGGTTAAAACTCGGTTGCAAACTTTAGTTGTTCCTTATATTTTATTCAATTTATCAGCGATAATTCTCTCTGCTTTACCAAAAATCTTGAAAGCAGACGGCAGTATTTATCCTTTCTTGAGCAAATTGTTCGAAAATTGGTATCGTATATTTTGGAATTATACTTCTTGGAGTGCAGGTAATTCTAATATGATAGGATTGCCATTGCAACCGAATTTTGGACCTTTTGTATTGCATTTATGGTTTTTACGCGATTTAATCATAATGGTATTTATTTCGCCAATCGTTTACTATATGGTAAAACACACCAAAATTTGGGGACTTATTATTTTGGGATTGTTTTATTATACCAAAATTTGGGTTGAAATACCTGGATATAGTGCAAGACTTTTCTTAACGGCATTTTTCTTTTTCAGCATAGGAGCATTTTTCAGTATTAATAGAAAAAATATTGTTGTTTCATTGCGTAAATATCAAATCATTTGGCTAATTATCTCATTGATAACAATGATTTTAAACACATATTTCTATGGAACCATTCATTCTAAATTCTTTTCGCCAGTATTTATTTTGTCAGGAGTGATTTCGGCAGTAAATATCACTTCTTATTTTATGGAGCATGGAAAATTGCAAGTTCGAGAAACACTGTCAAAGGCAAGTTTCTTTATTTATTGCGCACATGGCATATTGATATTGGGTTTTACTTATAGGGCATTCATGAAAATATTAGGCACGAACAACACATTGTCATTATTAATAACATATTTTACCGTACCTTTTGTTTGTGCAGGCATAATACTGTGTATTTATCGATTAATGAAACGGTTTACACCAAGACTTTTAAGTCTGTTTACAGGTAACAGATAAAGGCTAATGATACAAATAAACTGAATGTAAGATGAAAATTTTAACACCAATTGTGCGTTACCATAAGGGGAAAGGGTAAGCGCCCAACTTTCCGCAATTGTGCGTCAAGCGGGCAGCTCGTTTTCTTGATACAAATCTTTTTTCTTGATTCAATATTGCTCCTGTTCGTTGGGAAAATCAGAGGATTTAACGTCGTGGATATAATTTTGAACGGCACCGGTGATGATGCCGGAAAGATCGGCGTAACGACGAAGGAAACGGGGAGAAAATCCTTTGTTCAGCCCCAGCATATCGTGCATGACCAAAACCTGTCCGTCAACGTACCTGCCGGCACCGATTCCGATGACGGGTATCTTCAATTCCGAAGCAACTTGTCCGGCCAATTTGGCGGGCACCTTTTCCACCACGATGGAGAAACATCCCGCTTCTTCCAACAAATGAGCATCTTCAATCAACTTTTTAGCTTCATTTTCCTCCTGTGCCCGAACAGTATACGACCCGAACTTGTTGATCGACTGAGGGATCAATCCCAAATGCCCCATAATGGGAATGCCGGCGCATAAAATCCGATTCACCGATTCCAGCACCTCCCGGCCGCCTTCCAGTTTCACGCAATCTGCATCCGTTTCTTTCATGATACGAATGGCCGATGACAAGGCTTCTTTCGAATTCCCCTGATAAGAACCGAAAGGCAAATCCACCACCACCAAAGCCCGTTTTACGGCTTTAAACACCGATTTGCCGTGATAAATCATCTGATCGAGCGTAATGGGAAGCGTCGTCACATTTCCGGCCATGACGTTCGAGGCCGAATCTCCGACTAAAATAACATCTATTCCCGCCTGATCGATGATGGCAGCCATCGTATAATCATAAGCCGTCAACATTGAAATCTTTTCGCCGCGTTGTTTCATTTCGATCAAACGGCGTGTCGTCACTTTGCGAATATTATCTGTTGTTCCCGTTGACATAACGTTAATTTAAAAATTGCTGCAAAGGTAATAATTATAAGTATATGGTATTGTTTAATACTATTATTTCAACGGATTTACAGATCCCCCAATTCAATCACTTCCAAATCTTTGAAATTCCCGTTATCGATGCAAAAACGTACCAATGTCCGTTGAACATGAAACCCGTACTTTCCGGCAGCACCGGGATTGATATGCAACAAATTCAACGTGCGGTCGTATTTCACTTTCAAAATATGGGAATGTCCGGAAATAAACAATTGGGGCGGATGCATCAGAATTTCGGGCATCACTTCATTGTCGTATTTTCCCGGATAACCTCCGATATGTGTTATCCACACCTCCGTATTTTCGACGGTGAAACGCGCATTTTTCGGAAACAGTTTACGAATGTCCTGCCCGTCGATATTTCCGTATACGGCTCTGAACGGTTTTAAACTCGACAGTTTTTCGACAATTTCCATCGAACCGATATCTCCCGCATGCCAGATTTCGTCGCAAGAAGAAAAATATTTCACGTATTTATTGTCCCAATAACCGTGTGTATCGGACAAAAGACCTATTTTTATCATCAGGGTTTTATATTCGAACAAATTGTTTAAAACAAATAAGCTATATAGAGCGACCAGACCCGGTTTTTTACGGAAGAATAAACGGGATTTATTGCCGGCCCGGGTTGATAATTGTTGTTGTAAATGTTATTCAGTCCCATGCTGTAAGTAACTCCGAGTAAAATATGATTTACAGCTTCAAACCCGACGCCGAAACGAAATCCGCAATCAATCCGCTTATATTTGTCGTTGCTTCCGGTTCCGAATTTGATTTTTGTGTCATTTTCATAACCGGATAATTGCCCGGAATGCCCGGGATAAACAAGATCCGATTTCAGCAAAAAATCACATCCGGAAGCATTTTTTCCTTCAACGGCAATGTCAAAATATCCGCCGAAAGTTCCGTACACTTTCAAGTGATTGTTCAACGGTATTTTATATTTCAAATCAAAAGGAATGTCGATATATCCGAGCCGATCCCGGTCAAAGACAGATACCGTTGAAAACGACCCGACATCATCCGGAGGAACCCTGGATTCAAAAGACGTTTTTATACCTTTTTGAAAATAGGAAATTCCCGTTTCGTAGTATAAATTTTCAAACGGAAATGAGCCTTCAAGCAGGAATTCGACTATGGTTCCGTATTGCATGCCGATGTCGTATTGAACATCTCCTTTCGATGAAACCGATTCTTTTGCAAAGGTTAATCCGACCTTCCCACCCGGTCTTATTCCGGCATTTGCCTCCATAAAACCGGAAAACAATAAACTTAACGATAATAAAATGTGTTTGACGTTCATTTTTTGTATGCGGATTGGTTTGAATCCTCCATAAAACGCCTGCAAGATACGACAAAATAAACATCACGGCAATAATCAACAATGAAAATAACGGCGATTCCGAAAAAACATTTTCCGGAGAAAAAAATTCCTATCCGAAGGATAAACCTTAATTTTGCAGCTCATTCATCCTCGCGATTCACAAAACCGTAAATTGTAAATTGAAATGTCTCAATCCGATTGGCACCGACTGCTTTCTTCCAAACGTTTCGGACTGGAAGAATTTCACGATCATCGTAAAGACGGACGCACCGAATTTCAGCGGGATTATGACCGGTTGATTTTTTCGGCGCCTTTCCGTCGGTTACAGAACAAAACGCAGGTTTTTCCGCTTCCGGGCAGCATCTTCGTTCACAATCGACTGACACACAGCCTTGAAGTTTCTTCCGTCGGACGTTCTTTGGCGACGAATATCGCCCGGCAATTAGAATTGAAGTATCAAAAAGAAAATCTGCCCGGGTATTTTTCCGAAATCGGCTCCATCGTAGCCGCCGGATGTCTGGCTCATGACATGGGAAATCCGCCTTTCGGACATTCGGGCGAAAAAGCCATTGCCACTTATTTTTCCGAAGGAAAAGGAAAGGTATTGCGGGAAAAATTTTCCGAAGCGCAATGGAATGATTTTATTAGTTTTGAAGGAAACGCCAATGCATTCCGGTTGTTGACGCATCAATTCAACGGTCGTCGCCAAGGCGGATTCGTATTGACATACGCCACCCTCGCTTCCATCGTCAAATATCCGTATTCGTCGGCTCACAGCGGCGGAAAACAGAAATTCGGCTTTTTTCTTTCCGAACGGGAGTCTTTTGCCCGAATCGCCGATGACATGGGTTTGATGCGGTTAACCGACGACCCGCCGAAATATGCCCGTCATCCGCTGGTTTATCCGGTGGAAGCAGCCGATGATATCTGTTATCAAATCATGGATCTCGAAGATGCTTATAAACTGAAACTGCTTTCCACCGAAGAAGTCAAGCAATTATTGCTCGGTTTCTTTCCGGAAGAAAAACATTCCCGCATTCAAGAAACCATGAATCTGGTGACGGATGTGAACGAACAGATCGCCTATCTCCGCTCAAGAATCATCGGAATCTTGATTGATGAATGCGCCGATGTTTTCGTGAAAAACGAAACACTCATTTTGGCAGGAAAATTCCAAGGTTGCCTGATGGATTATATCAGTCCGGAAATTGCGGAAGCGTATAATGCCTGCTCAAAAACGGCGTTCAAAAAAATTTATAAATCGCCCGATGTCTTGGAAATAGAACTGGCCGGTTATCAAATCATTTCCACGTTGCTCGACAAATTGATCGATGCCGTTCTTTACCCGGAAAAGGCTTATTCAAAACTTCTCCTCAACCGCATTCCCGAACAATACGAAATCAATTCCGACGATCCGTATATTCAGGTACAATCGGTATTAGACTTCGTTTCCGGCATGACCGACCTCTACGCCCTCGATTTATACCGGAAAATCACCGGCATGAGCCTGCCGGCCCTTTAAGGGAGTGAAGAGTGGAGAGTTAAGAGTGAAGAATTGGAGGGTGGAAGGGTTATTGTTTTTTTATTATCCCGATTCCATACACAGTAAACAAGTTTCGGATGTCAGAAAGCTGAACGGGTGCATTCGGCTTGCTATTCGTCGCTATTTTATTCGGAAGGACATGTTGTCCGATAAATAAGAGTATGTTTCCAACGGCTATGTCTGTATCGGACTATTTGACCGGCCGGAATCAATATTTAACAAAAATTCAACAATAACATCCGATAAAACCGCTATTTTTATGCGCTTTTTTAAATTTATGTAAAAATTATCTGATAAGGCATGGTTGCAAAAGTAAAACCGATATTCAATAACAGGGAATTAAGCTGGCTCGCGTTTAATGAACGTGTGATGCAGGAAGCCATGGATCCTGCCGTTCCGGTGATACAAAGGCTTCGTTTTTTGGGCATTTTTTCCAATAATCTCGATGAATTTTTTAAAGTTCGTGTAGCATCAATACGAAGAATTGCCGCTTTGACTCCTTCCAAAAAGAAAAACCCGAACGAACTGAATCCACAGGAACTGTTAATCGAAATACAAAACAAAGTCCTGACTTTGCAACAAAAATCCGAAGTCGTTTATGCCGGCATTCTGAAAGAAATGGAGCGAAACGGGATCTTTGTGCTGAACGAAAAACAATTGGACGCCGGGCAGGCTTACCGGGTAAAGAAGTATTTTGCCGAAAACATCCGTTCGCAACTGGTTCCTCTGGCTTTAAACAACAGAAATAAGTTGCCGTTGTTGAATGACGACAGCATTTATTTGGGAATTAAAATGTCGGATCTTTCTGAAGAGAAACCGTCTTTCAAATATTTTATCATCGAAATTCCCGGCGATTCAACCATTCCGCGATTTGTCGTTCTGCCTCAAACAAACAAGGATACGACGGAAATTGTTTTTATCGACGATATTCTCCGGTTGTGCCTGAACAGAATATTTTTCATGTTCGATTATGAAAAAATCGAGGCATACACATTTAAAATCACCCGCGACGCCGAATTGGATTTGGACGACGATTTGTCCAAAAGTTTTCTGGAAAAAATGAAAGACAGCCTCCAAAAACGTCCTTACGGAAGGCCGATCCGGTTGGTGTACGACTCGTCCACTCCCGACGATCTCCATTGGTTGATCATGAGAAAGTTGGGCATCAAGGAAACGGACAATGTGATTCCCGGCGGAAGATACCACCGGTTGCGGGATTTGATGGATTTTCCGCGCGTTCGTCCCGATTTGGAAGACGAGCTTCATCATCCGTTGCTTCATCCTTCGTTGAAATTATATTCGAGCATTTTGAATGTCATCCGCAAAAAAGATATTTTACTGAATTATCCGTATCAAGATTTTATCCATTTCGTCGATTTTCTGAGAGAAGCGGCCATCGATCCGAATGTCAAGGAAATTTACATCACTTTGTACCGTGTCGCCAAAAACTCCAAAGTCATCAATGCGCTGGCCAATGCGGCCAAAAACGGAAAACAAGTCACGGTGATGCTCGAATTGCAGGCCCGGTTCGATGAAAGCGCCAATATTTATTGGTCGAGAGTGCTGCAAAATGCCGGCGCCCACGTTTTACACGGCGTGGAAGGCATGAAAGTACACAGCAAAATTGTGTTGATCAAACGAAAAGAAAGAAAAAATATTCGCGGATATGCTTATGTGGGAACCGGTAATTTCAATGAATCGACTTCCAAATTATATACCGATCTCGGACTGTTTACCGTTCATCCGGGTATCGTCGAAGATGTCGAAAAGGTTTTTCATTTTCTCGAAAATCCTCACACCCGGTTTGAATGCGACCATTTGTTGGTGTCGCCTTACCGCATGCGGCAAAAATTGGCGCATTACATCGAACGCGAAATTGAAAATGCCAAAAATAAAAACGAGGCGTTTATTTTATTAAAAGTGAACAGTCTGGTCGACGAAAAAATGATCGAACTTCTTTATAAGGCCGGGAGAGCCGGAGTGAAAATACGGATGATTGTCAGAGGAACTTGCGGCTTAAGTCCCGAAGTTCAAGGATTGAGCGAAAACATCAAAATCATCAGCATCGTAGATAAACTTTTGGAACACAGCAGAATGGCTATATTCTGCAACGGCGGCAAAAACAAGTATTTCATCATGAGCGCCGATTGGATGAGCCGTAATCTCGACCGTCGGGTCGAAGTCGGTACTCCGGTGTACGATAAAAAAATACAAAAAATCCTGCGCGACATTTTCGAAATCCAATGGAGCGACAACGTGAAAGCCCGCAACATGTCTCCCCAACTTTTAAACACATACATCATTCCTAAAAACAATGAAAAACGGATTCGATCTCAATCCGAATTGTATAAATACTTTGAGAATGTCGACAATTAATTGAATGGCGGTTATAGCCGGATATAGCTATCCGAAAGTACGCGTTTGTTTGCATATCATTGATAATGAGCGGTTTTAATTATTTGAATTTCCGGCTGCTTCTTTTAAAATTTACTAAAAGTAGCGATTGATTCTTTTCCGGGAAGACCGTAATTTTACAACATCAAACAGCTGTTTGGTTTTACCTTTAACAAAATTAAAACGCCACATGAAAAAATTTATCTACTTGGTATGCTTTCTTACAGGAATTTCTTTGACCGTTTATGCCCAAACCGACCATTCGGATGTTGCTTCAAAAGACACAATATCAAGGCATTACACTTTAAATGAAGTTTCCGTCATCGGAATTAAAGAACAAATCCCGATCGAAAAAATTCCCGCTTCGGTTTCCGTCATCAACGGAGCCGAATTAAATGACCGGGAAATTCTTTCCCCCAATGATTTGACATCGGTTGTTCCTAATCTTTATATGCCCGAATACGGATCGAAAATCACGTCTTCCCTTTATATCCGCGGATTGGGTTCCCGCATGAATGAACCGGCTGTCGGGCTTTACGTCGACAATGCGCCTTATCTGGATAAAAGCGCTTTCGATTTCGATTTGTACGACTTGGCAAGTATCGAGGTTTTGCGCGGCCCGCAAGGTACGTTGTACGGACGAAATTCGCTGGCCGGAATCATTAATATCAATACAATTTCTCCGTTGTTTTACCAAGGAACAAAAATATTGGTTTCTTACGGAAAGGAAAATACATTTCGGGCCAATGTCTCTCATTACGAGAAATTAAACCGGAACATGGGAATTTCTTTGGGCTTGAATTATAACCAAACAGACGGGTTCTTCACCAATGCTTATACCGGTAAAAAAGCCGATGATCTGAAATCGGGCGGTGGCAGGATTCGTTTCGATTGGAATATTTCCGACCGCTGGAAATTGAATTATTCGTTTTCTTACGAATACAGCGATCAGGACGGTTTTCCTTACGGCGCTTACGATAAAACGACCGGAAAAACGGCGTCGGTAAATTATAACGATCCCGGTTCATATAGACGTTCTTTATTGACCAATTCGTTGTTGTTCAGATACCTCGGAAATAAGTTTGAAATGAATGCCACCACTTCTTATCAATATTTCAACGACAAAATGCTCCTTGATCAGGATTTTACTCCGGAAAATATTTTCACCCTCGATCAAAAACAATACCAAAATGCACTTACGGAAGAAGTTATTTTCAAATCAAAAACCTTGAATAATTATCAATGGTTGTTCGGAGCATTCGGTTTTTATCAAAGCTTGAAAACTGATGTTCCCGTATTATTTAAGGAAGACGGAATCACTTCTTTGATTAATCCGATCTTTGTTAATTTAAGAGATGAAAATCCGGGCATGCCGTTGTTACAAATTACGTCCGACAGCATTTTAATCGACGGGGTTCATAAGACACCGCGCCACGGAGCCGCTCTTTTTCATCAATCGACATTCAATAATCTGCTGACGAAAGGACTGTCTTTGACCTTAGGATTGCGTTTTGACTATGAAAAAGTAAAATTAGATTATTATTCTACCTCCACCGCCGCATCCGGTACCGTGCAAACGGGGCGTGGACCCATGCCCACGCAAGTTTTGGCTCCCGATACAATTTCGGGAAATGAAAACATGGACTTTACTGAATTGTTGCCGAAAGTCACATTAAAATACGAATTCGATAATAACAACATGATTTATGCTTCGGTTGCCAAAGGATATAAAGCAGGGGGGTACAATATCCAGATCTTTGCCGACATCATGCAAGACCGGATGAAGGGAAAACCCGGTGATCCTAAACATCCCGACGAGTCTGATATCGGTAACCTGACATCGTATAAGCCGGAATATTCTTGGAATTATGAAATCGGAGGAAGGGTTCAACCATTGAAAGATCATCTTTTTGCCGATGCCTCTTTATTCTACATTGATTGCCGGGATATGCAATTTGTTCAATCGGCCGGTATCATGGGACGAATGATGAAAAATGCAGGACGGACGACAAGCTACGGCGCGGAAGTGTCTTTAAACGGGGTTTTCGATAAATTCAGGACGAACATTTCTTACGGATTCACACATGCAACGTTTAAGCAATACACCGACAGCATCAAAAATGGTGACGGTACTTACAGCCAAATCAATTACAAAGGAAATTATTCCCCGATGGCGCCCGAACATACGCTTTCGATTGCCGCCGATTATACGTTTGATTTTAAAAATTCGTGCATCGACAAATTAATCATCGGGGCTCAATATACCGGCGCCGGAAGAATTTACTGGAATGAATCTAATGATGCCTATCAAAATTTTTACGGCTTGTTGAACGGAAAAATATCGGTGGTCAAAGGCATCTGCCAACTTGATATCTGGACAAAAAATGTGTTAGATACCGATTATGAAACATTCTATTTCGAAAGTATGGGTAATTCTTTTGCCCAATTAGGCAAACCGTTTCAAATCGGAGCGAATTTTATGGTGAAATTCTAACAGGACAGCATTTAATGTCTATTTTTCAAACACGAAGATGCAAAGACACGAAGTCACAAAGAATTTAGAAGCTGTTTGAGTTATTTGGGCATACGATTAAATTTCTAGTTATATTCAAAAATCAAAAAAATATTCAATACAAATATTTTATACATCCAAGAAAACCTTTATTCCTTAAAATACCCTTAGCAGCCTTGGACATCCTTTTTGTCTTTCGCTTATTTCCCTTATTTTCAGTCTCTTAATAAGAGGGAAATAAGGGAGGTTGTATATGTTGTTTTTGCTGCTAAGGGGACTTTTTAAAAATGAGGGCAATACAAAAAGAACGTATTTTCAAAAAAATAGACCTACATCTTTCATACCCGATGAATTTTTGCGAATAAGCATTTAAAATTTTAGCAGGTAACATAATTCAAACAACCCTCTATAAAGACTTTACATTGTTTCAAGCCCGTCCCGGAATGTCTTGTATCTGAGTTCCGGGAGAAGGTCTTTTCTCATGCGTGAGGTGTCGCCGTAATAGGACACCATTCCGATGCGGATAAAATCGCAGGTAAGCGGGCTTGCTGTTCCGAATACGGCCGAGAACCATTCGAAAATGCGGGCCGCCGACAGGATCATCCAAACCGGCAGGCGCCAAGGGTTATGATTTCCTTTGAATGTTGTAATGACATCTAAAAACTCCTGTAACGTTTGAATGCCTTCGTCTCCGACATGATAAATGCCTTGAATGCCCGGTCTTTCGACGGCTGCGGCTACCGTTGCGGCAAAATCTTCTTTGGAGATCAGATGAATGAACGTCGGCTTTTTCCAGATCCCCAACAAATAATGTCGCGCAAACCATTGTGCGGTATCTATCATTAAAATCCCCTTTCCGTAAACCATCCCCACACGCAGCGAAACCGTTTCGATTCCCGTTTCGGCTCCTTTCCGAAATAAAATTTTTTCCTCTTCCAAGCGGGTTTGAGCATGAACGGAAACAGGCGTTTGATCCAATCTTCCCGTCGCCGGATGTTGAGGAGTGGTTTCTCCTTCTGTATGAGGAAAACTGATCAGGATGATTCGTTTTACGTTTTGCTTGATCGCAACATCAAGCAAGTGATTGAAATAATCGATGTTGGTTACGGGAAGAAATTTTTCGGGATGTGCTTTAAACAACACTCCGGCAAAATGAACGACGACATCGACTCCTTCCAGTGCCGGATACAACGTTTCCGCTTCGGCCAGATCCGCTCTGAAAATCCGGATGTTTTCTTTGAAACGCAACATTGGATCGACCTCTTTCCGGTGTATCAGCAAATTCAACTCAAGCGGTTTGTCTTTCAGGTATCGGGCCGACAAACTTCCGAGGTTTCCCGCGGCGCCGGTAATCAATACCCGTTTACGCCTATGTCGTGAATATTCCGGTTGCATGTCGGGATCGATTCATTACCGGTTACAGGATAAGATCATCCAATAATTTCACGTATAATTCCAACCCTTCCCGAATTTCGTTTAATCGAATGTATTCATCGGCCGTATGTGAACGCGCAGAATCGCCCGGCCCGATTTTTACGGATGGATAAGGAATCAATGCCTGATCGGAAAGCGTCGGGGAACCGAATGTTTTCCGGTTCAGCATGACGGCCCGTCTGACAAATGGATGCAGGAGGGAGATTCCCGAAGAATTTAACCGGAAAGAACGAGCCTCCACTTCACAATCAACAGCCTTCCGGATCATTTCAAATATTTCCTTGTTGGTATAACGATCGGTGGTTCGCACATCCACCACAAACGTGCATCGGTCGGGGACGACATTATGTTGGGTGCCGGCTTGAATCTGCGTAACGCTCATTTTTACCTTTCCCAACGTTTCCGACCGGTCGGGAAATTCATACGTCCGGAACCGTTCGACCACTTTCATGGCTTTGTAAATGGCATTGTCCCCTTCTTCCCGGGCGGCATGTCCCGAAACTCCGCGAACGGTGCAATCCAATACCATCAATCCTTTTTCGGCTGTGGCGGCATGCATTTGCGTCGGTTCTCCCACAACGGCGAAAGCAATCGGAGGCAATATCGGCAAAACACGTTCGATACCGTTTTTCCCCGAAATTTCTTCTTCGCAGGAAGCTAAAAAAATCAAATTAAAGGGCTGTGTCTTTCGGGTCAACCACAAAAAGGCATGCAACAAAGCAACCAAACTCGCTCCGGAATCATTACTGCCCAATCCGTACAAAAAACCGTCTGATTCGAATGCTTCAAACGGATTTTTTGTCCAACCCGCAACAGGTTTTACTGTATCGATGTGGGAATTTAACAGGATGACGGGTTTTTTCAAATCCAAACCGGGAGAAACGCACCACACGTTATTCCCTTCACGAAAGGCTGCGACTCCCTGCCGTTCGATGTAGGATTGAAGGACATCCGCCGCTCTGGTTTCTTCTTTACTGAAAGACGGAACAGCGATCAATTCTTTTAACAAATCGACCGCATCGTAGTATAATTCATCAAGATCCATATATCAACGTGTCCTCCGCACCGATTTTGTCGGAGCCGACTTCGGCTTTGAGGCTTTGCTCGAACTTGACGAGGAGGATTGTTTTGTCGATGATTTTGAAGAATTTTTCACACTTTTGTTCGGTGGCGAAGTCGTTTCGGTATTTACCGCCGTCGTTGCCTCAGTTGCTGCTGCCGTCGCCTCCGGTTTTTCATCGGCTTGCAATTTTCTCAGTAAATCCCGTTCCGCTTTCGTCAGATTCTTTTTATTCTTCAAGGCTGAAATATTTACCGAATCCGGTTGCTCCCAAAGTTTCTTTTCAAATGCGGCAATTTCCCCTTCGATGCGTTTTTGTTCCTCATGCATGGCCGAATCCGTCTGGCAATATTGCATCAACGCAAGGTTGGCCAGATTCGTGGCCTTGTAAATATCTCCTTTGTATAATTTTTGACGGAAATAATCGTCATACGTCGAACTCGTGACGTTGTTGTAATTGCTGGTCATCACTTGAACTTGCGACAAATACGGACGAATACTTTCATACGTCACCCAAAACATCGGAGATCGTGCCGGTTCTCCGCCGAAGTCGCCCGTCACGGAAATCAACGGACAAAGCGCGATAATTTTGGAATCAAACGTGGAATTGGCCTGATCAAAATACCACATCTCTTTAATGTAAAAATCCAACACTTCATTGCTCGGCACGTCGCTTTCGTTTACCTCATAAATCGGATTTTTCGAAGATCTCGAAAATTTGGCTTCATAATAAATGCCGTATTTATCCAAAATATCCTTAAAATTGATTTTATACTTATCGGTAAAAATCTCCCGACCATCCAAATATTCGTATGCCGATACTTTTCCTTCGGCCAGTACATTGAATATCAACGTAAATAAATTGATGCGGTTGTCAACCGGTTCCACCGGAAAATATAACGGGCCGTTTTTTTCGTTCTTGAGATCCAAATTCCGATAGATTTCACGCATCCAAATGACATTATCGGTATTGGTCTCCGTGTTTCCATACATATTTTGGGCACGCACGGAAACCATCGGGGAATTATTATCTGCTGCCGCTGCCGCCTCCCGCCGTCCCGACAATTGTTGAGCATACGCATTGATCCATGTAAAGCTCAAAATCAATATTGCTGAAAAATAACGTTTCATATTTAAGTAAAAGATAAAAGCGTATGGTTATACTAATTCACAATCACTTCAATCGGGGAAATCGTCCGTTCCCTGCCATCGGGCCCCACAGCGGTGACACGGGAAACATAAAAACGTTTGCCGCGTGACAACCGGCGAAACTGGTCTTTTTGTCTGTCGCTGAAATTACTGCCGTTCGACAGCTCGAGCATTGCATTTCCCATCGAATCAAAAAGTACGGTTTCGAAACGCACCACCTTGAATTCAATGTTCAACAATCCGTCGTCGATTGCCGCCATAATACCGTCGGCGTTCATCAAAGCTGCTTTCGAGAAAGTTCCTCCTTTATATCGTTTTACGTTTCCGCCCTCGTCTTTGTATTCGATAAACGGTGTGGGATCGGGCAACAGACGCACTTTAAACACTGAATTTGCAACCACTTGGCTGCGTCCTTCCAATTGGGCGGTAACGGTAATCACAAAATCTTCGCCCACTTTCGAAGGTTTGGCAATCCATTGTCCGTTTCCTTTGGACGTAAACGTACCGTTTCCGTTGCTCGAAGCCGTCACCGCATTCGTGGGGACTCCCGGCACCGAAATACTGATCGGGTTGTCGTACGCCGCATACAAAACATTCATCATGGTTGCCGAAACGGTTGCCGAAGGTTCCACCACGTTATACGTGTCGGTGAAATTCCGCCTCAACACCTCATCTGTTCCTCCCCGCAAGATTTCCAAATATCCGCTGATGGTATGGCTGCCCGTCGTGGTTGCCGGCGCTTCATACAATCCGCCTCTCTCGTGCGGCAATAACACATTGTTCACATAAATGGAAGGCCGCTGTGTGGTATCTTCCGCCGCAAGAATGATTTTTGCGCTGTATTTTCCGCCGCGAATCACATTCCGCGAATTGGGAATCACGTAAGCGTTGATCTCGTTTACGCGAAAATCTCCTACATCGATGTTATTCACCAAGGTATGAAGAACTTCCCCTTCCGCATACAATACATCACTCTGCAATTTCGACAAAAGCGTCATGGCCGCCGCCACAGGCATATTTTCGAACCAGCCTTCTTCCCAATTTTTATTGTCGGCTTTGGCTTTTGCCGAAGGTTCGGTCGACAAGTTATCCGCAATGATTTTCCGTTTGATCGAATCCGTTATCATCGACAACATGACATTGCGGTATTTATCGATTTGTATCCGCAGCTTTTTTCCATTTTTAATTCCTTTTCCGGGAGCAAGCATCACTTGGTTCGAAGCTTCCAAATCATCCACATGATCGACGTTGTTCACATCTCCGTTTGCTCCGTCCGCTTCTTTTACGATGAGCACCTTCAAATCTTGTATATAACTGTAAAGCGAATCGGTCATCGTATGGATTTGCGTTCCTTTATCATACCATTCCTGTGCTTTGGTTTGATTTTTTTGATAATACTCGGACAAATCCTCATATAATGCCCCGTTTTGTGTAAGGGCATTTTTGATGGAACGTTTCAAACTTTCTTCCACCAACGTAAAACCATTCAATACATCAGAAGATACATTCAATGCCAACATGGCAGTCAAAACGATATACATCAAGTTTATCATTTTCTGCCGCGGCGTTTTCGGAGCATTTCCGGCCATATATCTTTTTTAGTTAAAAATCAAAAAATTATAATACAAAATTGCATTTATTTACATTGACGGACGGTTGAACATATTGCCTTGCATGGCGCTGAGCATCCGTTCGTACACATTGTTCAATGCCGCCAGATTCCGGGCCATCTTTTCGGTTTCTACTTTGAAACGGTCGCTGCCTTCCATCGAATTTTCGTACATCATGCGGATACGCTGCAAACTTGTGTTCACATTCTCCACGATGGAGATTTGCGAACTTACGCCCCTCAACTGGATTTCGTACATGGCATTCAATCCCATCAGATTCCGGTTCAATGCTCCCATTTGTTCGACATATCCGCGCGAACTTTCTCCGATTCCGTCGGAATTGTCGGTGATATGTTTGTACGAATCGACCAGCGTATTGGAGACATTGGTCAATGAATGGGTCGCTTCGTTGAATTTACCCATGTTTTCAACCATTTCCGAAACTTTATCCAAATATTCTTTCGTAACATCGGTCAAGTCGCCTATCTTCGACAATTGTTCGGCGGCATCGGTCAATTTTTTGATGCTCTCGGCCAGATTTTTCGTATCTTCGGACGAAATATCAATTTGTGAAGGGATGCCGAACGATTCTTTGACTTGCGTGACATTCGGCGAGACGCCGACAACGCCCGGAGCAACTCCCACTCCTCCGGCCAACGGACTTCCCTGAATGTTCACTCCTCCCACGATCACGGAATCGGACACACCGTTTTCTTCGTTGCCCGATCCGCTGAAATCGGGTCGATCGTCGGGATCTTTGGTCTTCAACACCGGGAAAACTTCTTCCCAGTTATATTCTTTCTCGACGTAAGAACGGTCGAATGCCGAAATAAAGAATACGAAGGTTTCCACCGTCATTCCGATACCCAACATGATGTTCGCCGCCGGAAGGTGCAACAGCTTAAACATGGCACCGCAAATCACCACCGCCGCTCCCCAACTGTAAACGAAATTAAAGAATCGTTTTCCTTGTTCGCTCGACAGGAATTTCTCCAAGGAGTTTTTATATTTCTTATATTTACCCATATTAATTGACTTACTTTTTTAATATCATTTCTTGCCTGAATATCCCAAACGGGTTCTTACACAACGAAAACCGATGTAAGAGTGCCCTTGATTTTGATAATCGGAAAAACGCAGGTCCGAACGAATCATCGTAGCCACATCTTTCCATGATCCGCCGCGGACCACTTTCTTTTTCATCCGGTAAGGATCTTCTTTGGCGGCATTATAACTCAATTCGGGATTAATATCGTCCATGGCCAGCACACCCGATTCGGTATAAGCGGTGGACGTCCATTCCGAAACATTTCCCGCCATATCGTACAACCCGAAATCATTGGGGGTAAAAGAAGCTACCCGCGACGTGATCAAATTTCCGTCTTTCACATAATTTCCCCTGTCGGGTTTGAAATTCGCATAAAAACATCCTTTGGCCGCCATGGTTCCGTTTCCGTCCCACGGATATTTATTTTCGTTTTTTCCCGCTCTTGCACTATATTCCCATTCGGCCTCGGTGGGCAAACGATACGGTTCTATCTTACGCCCTCCTTTTCCCATTCCTTTTTCGTAAAAAACAGTCCGCCACACGCAAAATGCGGAAGCCTGATCCCAAGAAACACCGACCACCGGATAATCATTGTATCCGGGATGCGAAAAATACATCCGCATGTACGGTTCGTTATACGCATTATTAAAATCGTTTACCCAGCACGTGGTATCGGGATAGATATTCACAATGTACGTATTCAAAAAGTCGAATAAGCTGCTCAACGGACGTGTGACGGTTTCCCTCATGATTATTCCCTCTTCGTTGACAAAAGCTGTATCTTTGGAAATCAGGATCTGCTCGTTGGGATTCACCGGAATGTCCGTATTCAGATTTCTTTCGTAAGGATCCAACCGGTTGCGTCTCATGGCCGCCTGTGTGTAGTCGAACCATTCGTATTTGTAGTTCATTTGAGAAGCATCCAACATGTTTTCTTTTGTCACCGGATGCCTCATAAAAACACTTTTGATGGCGCGTTCTTCATCTTCATCGGGACGTTTCCATGGAATTCCCCGACTCCAATCCAAATACGGTTCCACGGGATCTCCGTATTTATCTTCGGTGATTTTAAACATATCGTTTCCTCCGTAAGCCGGATCAGCCAATCGTTCCCGAATGATGGAATCTCTCACCCAATATACAAATTGCTTATATTCCGAATTGGTGATTTCGGTTTCATCCATCCAAAAAGCATCCACGGAAATGGGTTTATGAGGAGTGGAAATGCCCCATAACGAATCGGTTTCATTCGGCCCCAAATAAATATATCCTTGCGGAATGCCGATCATTCCGTAAGGAGCAGGATCTTTCCATGAAAATCCCGAAACACCGGTTAATTCTCCTCCGCTTTTGGAAGAAGACGAACTGCCTCCGCAGGCAGAGAGTACAAGTAAGCTTATTATCGTTAAAACCGGAAAAAATTTATACTTCATCTGAATATTAAATTTATCTTAATCACAGGATTCTTACACTTTTATACCGGTATCTGTTGTTTTTTGAAAAATTCAAATCCACGGTATAGGTAAGCGTAAATTCATGACACCCGGAGTTGGCGCCGCCGATCGCCGACATCGAATGGTCGTACGCATACCCGGCCTGTATATTCCGGATGTTTGCGCCGATCGAAAAAATCAATGCCTCTTTCCACCGGTACGAAACTCCTCCCCAAAACATTTCATTGTACAAAACCCTCGCTGTTACGTCGATTTGCGTCGACAAAAAATCTGTTTTAACCAAAAAAGAGGGTCGGAATTGATATAACGGATTATTTAATGTAATATTGCCTCCGGCTGTCAAATAATATATACGCCCGATATACGTGGAAACCAAATCGGTATAATCATACATCGGTTCCGTCAGTTTGGTCGAAGAAAAACCTGCATAATAATGTTCGGTGGCATAACGGACACCGAAATTCACATTCAATCTTGAACCTTTGACGTCTGTATTCAAAATTCCGTCATCCGTCGCATTGTGGTATTCATTTCCTTGAGGGGTGTAAAGCCCCGAACCGTCAAATGCCAGATCACCAAGTCCCGCTTCCAAGCCCATGCTGAGGACTCCGTTCAACAATTTAAGTTTAAAGGCATATTGAAGCGAAACCGTGGACAACGAATACAGTCCTATTTTTTCACTGAAAAAAGAAGCCCCCACACCGTGAGTTCTTCCAAAAAAGTCGAGTCCGGCTTCTCCCGTGACAAATATGGTTTTCGGCGCTCCGGGCATCCCTATCCACTGCATGCGGTACAATCCCGTGAGATTCAGTTTATTCCGTTCGCTTCCCGCTTTGGCCGGATTGTAATAATTCTCGACGACCCAATACTGACTGAATTGTGCGTCGAATTGTGCCTCCGCCGAAGATGCAAGCAAAAACATACCCACAATAAAAACCGCCAACTTTCTCATTTAAAGTCTGTCACTCTGATTATTCCCGAACTGAACAAGCATTATTTATCATCTACTATATAACCGAAAATCGATCGATAAATTGTAAAACCGGCTTATTTTTTACCTGTATATATAATTAAAAGAGTACAAATGTAAGAAAAGTTGACGAGTTGACAAGTGTTTGTTCTTTAAGTTACGGGATATTAAGATGAAATCATTGCTGTTCGTAACTTGTAACTTAAATCCTGCGGGCCCTCAACATCTCTCTTTTGCCGGGCGGGCCGGGCAAACGTTCCACCGTAAATCCCGCTTGTTGCATGTTGCGGCGAACTTGCCCTTTGGCGCAATAGGTGGTTAAAATTCCGCCGGGATTCATGCCGGAAAATAATTTCCGGAAAATATCCTCCGTCCACAATTCAGGTTGTACCTCCGGAGAAAATGCATCCAAGTAAATCACATCATATTTTTCGTCTAACCGGTAATTCGTAAAATTTGTGTTTATTTTCCGTAAAAAAAATGTATCGGTAATTCCGGTATAAATTCCCCATCCGCATTGATGCAATTGCCGGAAAACATCGGCATCGTCGTTAAAATTCAACAAACGAACGATATTTTCCGGCAACGGATGCAATTCGATACCTGTATAACGGACAACACCGGAATGTTTCGCCGATTCGACAACCGTCAACAGGGCATTCAGGCCGGTACCGAACCCGATTTCCAAGATGTTGATGTCTTTGTCCGAAGCCTCAAACGCCCGATAGCCGGCTGCGATGAAAACATGCTCCGACTCGGTCAGCGCTCCGTTCACCGAATGATAACATTCGTTCAACTCCGGCACAAAAAGCGTCGGCGAGCCGTCAGCGGTGACGTATACGTTTATTTTTTCCATGTTCTTTTCTCTCGGCCGACAGCTTGGTCTGAACCAGCACGTATGCCGCCGAACGAATATATAAGGTTAATACCGGCGGAAAAAATGCGGCGTTGAAATTTTGCGGGAAAAATTTCCATCCGCACATAAACAGGAACAATACGATCGCATCAATACCGAAATAATAAACGGCAAACTTCCGCAACGACCGGATCAAAAGCAACAATACCAAAAGTAAATGTACGGGATGCAACCAAATAAACGAATAGTTCGGATAAGTTCCGGGATGCACCGACACAAACATCAAAAATGCAAGCAGGCATCCGGTCAATCCGGCAATCAGAAACAAGGACACATCCAACCAACGAAAGTATTTTCTTTTCCTGATTTCAACGGCCGATAGGATAAGAACGACGGCAAAAAACAACCAACAGATTACTGTCGGATTGCTGTCTTTCGGCTCATCTTTCACCGGAAATCCGGAAACCGGATACAGCGTTTTTTCCACCAAATTTCTTGAGGTTCCGTCGGGGTTCACGATTTTCGCTCCGGCAAAAACCGTCATCAGTTTTTCGGGCAAAAACAATTGGGGATTTTGTCCGATCGGCTTGTCAATCGGCGCACCCAACGCCAAATCAATCCCGAAGGTCAACCAGCGGTAATACCGGTTGCAATGATGAATCAATGTCCGAAAAGTTGTTTCGGGCAAAATATCGGGATATTCGATTTTTCCCGAAACACATTTTTCAATCATGACACGGGGACGCGTCGAACAATTATCGTATAAAAAGTTGTAGCGGTATTCCCGGTTTTGGGGCAGACTGTTTACCGACAATGACTCCCAAAGACGCCGTTTTTCTTCGCCGGACAAGTTCAGGATTTGTTCTATCACTCCGGAACCTCTTTCCCGGTATTCTTCCAAAAAAAGGTCGGTTTCGACAACCCCCAAAATATAATCTGTTTCTCCTTTGGTAAAACGATAGATAAAATGAGGCTTGTTGAAATCGAACACTCCGTAATTAAAAGCAAAGTCAAAACCGTTTTTCAGGTCATGCACCCTCAAGGCCGTGTGTCCGTACAATGCATACACTTCTTCTCCCGGCCGGCAGGTCAATAAACTGACAGTGACGGAATCGGAAAGAAAAATCGATTGAGCATGCATGTTTAAACAACCGATAAAAATAAAAATTGTCCACCCCAGAATAAATCTCTTCATGTCAAGTAACCCGATTGAAAAATTCGCGGTAAAAATACAATAAAATGATTGAACGATATGTACTATGACAGAATTTAATAATTTATTAATGATTATCGGATGTTGCACCTACCTATCCTCCAAATGAGGTGTAAAAATGTAATATTCGTTTTTTTGTCCCGCCGGGGACAACATATTGGTAGAAAGGAGAAATCCGCCGGTGACCAAAGTCCCGTCAGGGACGTAATGTGGAGAAGAAAACATTTTGTCCCCGGCGGGCCGGGGAGTGAAGGGGTGGTGTTTTTCTACCGATATAATGTCCCCAGCGGGACAAAAAAAACGAATATTTTTAGAAACATTGACACATTTTTTACATTTACCTGCAGGGAGGGCCGGGCATAATATCCGATAATCATTATTTATTATTTCAAACGCGAAGAGGCAAAGACACCAAGGCACAAAGAATTTAAACTTCGCGCCTTTCCGTCTTGGCGACTTGGCGTTTAATATATAAATTCTTCCATCTTTTCAATAGTATTCATTTCAAACGAATAATAGTATTCATTTAAAATGAATAATAATATCCGTTATAACCGGAAAATAATATCTTTGCAGCATAATCATTTTGCAATTATGTTACAAAAGCAATATTTACAGGAAATAATGATCTCTCAAAAAGAGACAATTGTTCGAAAGGATAAAAGTCTGTCACGCGAGCAATTGCTGTTGTTGCCTGATGTGAAAAATTTTGCAACCATTGTTTCGGGCATACGAAGGTGCGGAAAAAGTACCTTATTGTTTCAAATGCTTCGCGAAAAATATCCACAAGCTGTTTACATCAATTTTGACGATCCCCGTTTAGTTGATTTTGAGTTATCCGATACCGGAAAGTTAGACGAATTAATTGCCGAATCCCGATCGAACGTACTGATGTTTGACGAAATTCAAATTATAAAAGGATGGGAAAGGTATGTCAGACAAAAATCGGAAGAAAATTTCCGGGTGTTCGTAACCGGATCAAATACCTCCTTGTTGAGCGGAGAGTCGGGGACAAGCCTTACGGGAAGACATCTTTCATCCGAGCTTTTCCCGTTTTCTTATAATGAATTTTGCCGTTTTTTTTCGCTTGAAAAAAATAAAGAATCAGTACTGAAGTATCTTAATAAAGGCGGTTTTCCCGAATACCTCAAAAATGATGTACCGGAAATCTTGATGATGCTTCTCGATGATATTTTATTCCGGGA
Source organism: Candidatus Azobacteroides sp. (assembly GCA_009787405.1). Taxonomy (GTDB): domain Bacteria; phylum Bacteroidota; class Bacteroidia; order Bacteroidales; family WRGA01; genus WRGA01. Next base: position 17,007 of record WRGA01000115.1, on the reverse strand, counting down.
TATTGCAATCCGGTATAATTTGCGAGACATCAAGACATTACAACGGTTGACTCTTTTTTTGTTGTCGAATGTCGGGAATTATGTTTCCGGGAATAAATTGAAAAATACATTCAACATTCTTTCAACGACTACCATTTTGGAATATTTTTCTCATTTGGAACAATGTTATTTGTTAAATTTTGTACCTCTCTTTGATTATTCTCTCAAGAAACAGAATATAAATCCGAAAAAAATATATGCTATAGACACCGGGTTGGTTGAAATTGTTACTCCGAGTTTTAAATCCGACGCAGGGCATAAATTCGAGAATCTGATTTTTTTATCCCTTCGGCGGCAATATAAAGAAATCTATTATTATAAGAATAAAGGGGAATGTGACTTTCTAATCATGGAAAAGGGGATCATCCATCGGGCGATACAAGCATGTTACCATTTGAATCCGGATAATTTGCAACGGGAATTATCCGGATTGTATGAAGCGATGCAAACATTCGATCTGAAAAACGGATTCATCATAACACTTGATCAAAAAGACCATTTCGAAAAGGACGGAATGTCTGTTGAGGTTCTCCCTTCTTTTTTATTTTTATAAGATATGCAAGATCGTCGGTAACTTTAATTTTGAAATCAGTACCTTTGCATTTTAAAAAAATATTTCGATGAATTACGCTATATTTTCAGAAAACACAAAGATGGCTGATGTAATATCAGCCAATATCCGACTGTTGTATGTTTTGCCTTATTTTGGAATTAATCTCGGATTCGGCGAAAAAACAGTAAAACAAGTCTGTAACGAAAAAAATATATCCGTTCCCTTGCTTTTGCTTGTTTGCAATATTTATACTTTCGATGATTATTGTCCTGACAGTCAGTATTTAAAGCAAATACCGATTGAAGGCATGATCATGTACTTACAAAATTCACACAAAGATTATTTAGAAGTCCGTATGCCTCAAATAATCGACAACATTCTTCATTTAGCAACTATTTGCCGGCTCAAAAACGGAAACATTCTGAACTCTTTTTGTGAAAAGTATAAACAGGAAGTCATAGCCCATTTCAAATACGAAGAAGAAATTGTTTTTCCTTATATCATACAATTGCTCAACGGAGTAAAAAGCAACACGTATCAAATCAAAGAATACGAAACGAATCACAGCGATATCGACGCTGCGCTTAACGACCTCAAAAACATCATGATAAAATACCTTCCCCAAGATTGTACGATTGAAAAATGCAGGGATATACTGTTAAATCTCTTTATGTTTGAATACGACCTGGGCAAACATACCTTGCTTGAGGATAAAATTTTGATTTCATTAGTGAAACACGTCGAAAAGAACAATGAAACAACCTGAAAAATATCGAACAATCATTATCGAACCCTCAGAGATAATCAGAGAAGGCTCTAAACTGTTTCTGGAAAAGAATCCCTGTTTTCAAGTAACGGCTTGTTTCCCCGATTTACAATCATTTGAAGATAAAATCATAAAAGAAGACGTTCAAATCATTCTTTTTAATCCGGCAATTATCAAATTTTATAAACCGGCCGGCATTCGTAACCTGTTTGCCGGTTATCCGGGCGTTTGCCTTATCGCTATTTTATATCAATATGTTGATCCGGAAACTCTTCAAAATTTTGACGGCATACTGGATATTTACGACGAAGGCCGGATGATTCCCCAAAAAGTAATCAAAATCATTGAAACGGCACAACAAAAAAACAACCGGCCGATAGAAAACGTAGAACTGTCCGACCGCGAAAAAGATATACTCATAGCTGTGGCTAAAGGATTGCAAAACAAGGAAATAGCGGAGAAATTACACATATCCACACATACTGTCATTTCGCATCGGAAAAACATTGTTCATAAAACCGGTATTAAAACCGTTTCCGGTTTAACCTTGTATGCGCTGTTCAACAATCTGGTTTCTCAGGATGAATTGTTATAAAATCCCCATAAATAGGGATAGCCTCTCGAAAATTCCCTAAAATAAGGGATTTTTCAACCGATCGGATAACCCGACCTTTGTAAAAATTTTTAATAATGCAAAAAAAGGTCGGGTTATTTATTGTTGTATCAAGTATATTTCAACTATCGTACGGGCAACAGGATTCAATCCCTGAAAAAAAATGTCCCCTGCATTTTGAAGCGTCATACGTCGGAGATGTTTATACTAATGCGGTCGGAGGGTTAAAAAGAGGCGGCGGCTATATGGGTATGGGAAATTTGACAATAGGTTTTGATACGGAAAAAGCTCGTTGGTGGAAAGGCGGAAGTTTCTTTATCAATGGTGCAACCATACACGGAAAGTCGCTCTCGGAGAATTTTACGGGCGACCTTCAGGTTGCTTCAAATATTGACGCCGGAACGCACATATATTTACACGAACTTTGGATTAAACAAAAATTTAAGGAATTTTCATTTACAATAGGGGTGCAGGATTTGAATGCAGAATTTATGGTGAGTGAGAACGGGGCGGAATTTATCAACAGTTCATTTGGTGTTCCGTCGGGTGTTTCGGGGAATATTCCCGTGCCTGTTTTTCCGCTTACCGGGCCGGGTATTTTCGTAAAATGGGATGTCAATGACATGTTTAGTTGGCAAACCGCTGTTTTTGACGGCAATCAAACGCCTTTTGAAGATAATCCTTACAATCTGCGTTGGAAATTCTGCAAAAATGACGGACTGCTTGCCGTTACGGAATTTCACGCCAATACTCGAATAAAAAACTTGGAAGGTATTTATAAATTAGGCTCCTTTTATCATTCCGGGTTCAAAGAATTTAATGTTGAAAGCCAATGTATGGATTATGTTTTCCGACACAACTACGGATTTTATGCCTTGATTGATCAAACTGTCCGGTACAACGAGGCGAAAAACAAAAAAATCGGATTATTTGCCCAAGCAGTCTTTTGTCCGAAAAACAAACACGCTTATTATCTTGGCTTTGGAGCCGATTATTACGGAATTTTCAGCAAAAAAGGAAAAGATATGTCAGGACTTGCTGTTGCCGGTCTCGATTTGCACAAGGCAAGCCATAAGCACGAAACCATATTAGAGTTGTATTACAAATGGCGATTCAATGAAAATTTTGCTATTCAACCCGATATTCAATATATTGTTAATCCGTCAGGAACAGACGCAAAACTACCCGATGCTTTAGTCGGTATTTTAAGATTGCATATTAATTTTAGATGAAAGAAGTAAGGTTATTTATGCCGCTTTGCACACGACAAATACAAAAAGCCGGAGACAAGATTGATTTCCGGCTTTCCCGGTTCGAGAATTTTTCATATATTTGTTCGTTTTTTACGGTATGTAATTCATTAATATGACACAAGAAGAAAAATTAGAAAAGACAAATTCGTATTCGGCCGAGAACATTCAGGTACTGGAAGGGTTGGAAGCCGTTCGCAAACGTCCCGCCATGTATATCGGCGACACCGGGGTGAAAGGGTTGCACCATTTGGTTTATGAAGTGGTGGATAACTCCATCGATGAGGCATTGGCGGGTTTTTGCACCCACATTGAAGTCTTCATCAACGAAGACAATTCCATTACTGTTTCCGACAACGGACGTGGAATCCCGGTGGACTACCACGAAAAGGAAAAAAAATCGGCATTGGAAGTGGTCATGACCGTTTTGCACGCCGGCGGTAAATTCGACAAAGATACGTACAAGGTTTCCGGAGGATTGCACGGGGTGGGTGTTTCGTGCGTCAACGCTTTGTCGACCTACATGCTTGTGGAAGTGCATCGCAACGGAATAATTTACGAACAAGAATATTCGTGCGGGAAACCGCAATTTGTCGTCAGGGAGATCGGAAAAACGGATAAAACCGGAACGACTTCCACCTTCAAACCCGACGTCAGTATTTTTACCGTCACCGAATATAAATACGATATTTTGGCCGGTCGTTTGAGGGAATTGTCTTTTTTGAATGCCGGCATCCGATTGACACTGACCGACAAACGGGTCAAACTCGAAGACGGATCATTCAAATCGGAACAATTTTATTCGCAGGAAGGATTGAGTGAATTTGTGCATTTCATCGATGCAACCCGCGAAAAACTGATCGAAGATGTCATTCACATCAACACCGAAAAACAAGGGGTTCCGGTGGAGGTGGCCATGACGTATAACACCTCTTACAACGAAAATATTTTTTCTTACGTAAATAATATCAACACGATCGAGGGCGGTACGCATCTTGCGGGATTCCGCCGGGGATTGACCCGTACTTTGAAAAAGTATGCGGAAGACTCGAAAATGTTGGAAAAACTGAAAATCGAGATCAGCGGAGATGACTTTCGCGAAGGGTTGACTGCCGTGATTTCGATTAAAGTCGCCGAACCGCAATTTGAAGGACAAACCAAAACCAAATTGGGTAACAATGAGGTGATCGGGGCGGTGGATATGGCCGTGAGCGAAGCGTTGGGGTATTATCTGGAAGAACATCCCAAAGAGGCGAAAGCCATCGTCGATAAGGTGATTTTAGCCGCCACCGCCCGCCATGCAGCCCGTAAAGCCCGCGAAATGGTACAACGGAAATCTCCGCTTTCAGGCGGCGGATTGCCCGGTAAATTGTCCGATTGTTCCGACAAAGATCCCGAACGCTGTGAAGTGTTTCTGGTTGAAGGGGATTCGGCAGGCGGAACGGCAAAACAAGGACGCGACCGCAATTTTCAGGCGATATTGCCGTTACGCGGTAAAATCCTGAATGTGGAAAAAGCCATGCAGCACAAGGTGTTGGAAAGCGAGGAAATTCGTAATATTTATATGGCGCTGGGCGTTACCATCGGAACCGAAGAGGATACAAAAGAATTAAACGTGTCTAAACTCCGTTACCACAAAGTCATCATCATGACCGATGCCGACGTGGATGGAAGCCATATCGCCACGTTGATTCTGACATTCTTTTTCCGCCACATGAAACAACTGATCGAAAAAGGATACGTATATATCGCCACCCCCCCGCTCTACTTATGCAAAAAAGGGAAAATCGAAGAATATTGCTGGACTGATCAACAACGTCAGTCATTTATAGACAAATATGGAGCCGGAAGCGAAAAAGCCATCCATACGCAACGTTACAAAGGCCTCGGTGAAATGAACGCCTTGCAGCTTTGGGATACCACGATGAATCCCGATAATCGGACGTTGAAACAGGTCGCCATCGAAAATGCTGCCGAAGCCGACCATATTTTCTCCATGCTGATGGGCGAAGATGTGGGACCGCGGCGTGAATTTATCGAAGAAAACGCAACATATGCGAATATTGATGCGTAGAAATCTTCTTTTTATCCCGCCGGGGACGTTATATCGGTAGAAAAACACCATCCCTTCACCCCTTGTCCCGCCGGGGACAACATATTGGTAGAAAGGAGAATTCCTCCGATGACCAAAGTCCCGTCAGGGACGTAATGTGAAGAAGAAAACATTTTGTCTCTGACGGGACAGGGAGTGGAGAGGTGGTGTTTTCAGCCCAACGGTGTGAAACAGGTTAATGCGATTGATTGGCTCTTAAATAATTGAGGAAACTGTTTGGTAGAATGATGCATGGGTACATCCATAAAGAATTAATCGATTATTCAGAATAATTGATTAATTTTGGGCGATTATTAACATAAAGAACCGGATGAAGGAGACTTTCACGGCGGGTTGTTCTGTGAGAATGCAGGAAGGTGCGAGTTTGTAATTCGTGCCTTCATCCGTCCCTGCACAGGGACATACCGATTATAAATCGGCGTGAGCGGGTAATTGAGCAAAAACAGCAAAATTCATTGGCAGGTTTCTCTGTTAAATATTTAATTGATAAAAAAAGTCTTGATCCTTTTAAGCAATTTTATATCCACAGTGAATATTCAAAAGTTTTTGTAGATTATTATGATATGGAAGGAGAAGAACTTGTAAAGGACTTTAAATATTTTTTAAGGTAGTGTTAATCTTATATAGATTCAAAATAAAAATCTTATCTTCTAAAAGCCCTTTTAGTAGCTTAACAGCCGATATAATGCAACCGGTCTCACCTTTATTTTCCTTATTTATACGAATCACGGGTTGAAATTCGATATTTTGTACAAATTACGTGTTGAAATGTGCCGTCAGGCACTAAATAGCGGGGGTTCTTAATATTTCTACCAACATTTTGTCCCCGGCGGGACAGAAAACCCTAATCTCAACCCGTGATTCGCATTATTTATAAATACATAAATGCCGATAAAATTCCCCGGAATAAGCGAATAAGGGCCAGAGACCGGATATATTCCCGTGCTGCTGAAGGAACTACAAAAATAAGGGTTGTCTATGCCTGTTTAACAATGCCTTTTTTAAATAATATGCAAATATAATAAAGTAAGGATTTTTGAGAATAATTTATCGGGTTTAAATTTTTCTCCTTTGCTTTTGGATATTGACGGCTATTTTAGGAATCTTCATTCCTCTTGAATTCTCAAACAATGACAGAGAGTTTATTTATGGGTAGTGATGTAAAAAGTATGCGATTACAAAAGGCATATAATCAATCAGTCAGTATTGAATTAACTACTATTTACAAATCCCTTAGTAGCGTGGTTTAGTCATATCTACAAACCCTTATTCCCTTATTTTCAATCATTTAATAAGAGAATAAGAGAGAGAATAGAAAGCTGCCTTTTTTACTGCTAAGGGGATGATAAGACAAGTTAAATCATTGTTCTCCGGCGAATTAGGGTAGCATACTTTTTACATCACCACCAAAATATCACCATGAAAAAAGGAATCATTACAAAAAGAAGATAAAATGATTTGGATTAGTTTATTGTTTTTGGCGATAGCCGGTTTTAGTTTTCGGCATTATCATAAAACTAAAAAGCCGGAATACCTGATTTCAGCAATAGTTTTGATTTTTACGGCATTATTGTTGCCGTTTGTAATTATGTTTTATTTAATGATTACGACATATAAAATAAAATGATTATCGAATGTCATACCTGCCTGTCTCCGCAGGTAGATGCAACATTCGATAATTATAATGAATTTTTAATTGATAAACAATAAACATATAAATAATTCCAAAATGAATAAAATATTAATCTTATCATTGGCAAGTCTGATAAATTTTGCGGGATTATCTCAAAATATTGACAAAACAAAATTAGACGCTTACTTCGATACACTTGCAAGTAATAACAGATTTATGGGAAGTGTCGCCGTATCCCAAAATAAGGAATTGATCTATACGAAATCTGTCGGATTCGCCGACATTGAACAGAAATTAAAAGCGGATGAAAATTCAAAATACAGAATAGGTTCAATATCCAAAACATTCACTACGGTGTTGGTTTTTAAAGCCATTGAAGAGAATAAATTGGATTTGAATCAAACAATTGATAAATTCTTTCCGGAAATAGACAATGCCGACAAAATAACAATCACACACTTACTTTACCATAGAAGCGGAATACACAATTTCACGGATGGTAATTGGTCGGATTGGAATACCCGGCCCAAAACAGAACGGGAGATGATCGAAATAATATCAAAGGGAGGAAGCGATTTTGAACCCGACTCTAAAGCAAGTTACAGCAATTCAAACTTTGTGTTGTTGACTTTTATCCTTGAGAAAATTTATCAAAACACCTATTCAAAAATTCTTGAAGAAGAAATAATTCAGCCTGTCGAATTGAAAAATACTTATTATGGAGGAAAAATAAACATAAAAGATAACGAATGTAATTCATATAAATATATTGAAGATTGGAAAATAGAACCCGAAACAAACATGTCAATACCATTGGGGGCGGGAGGCATCGTTTCTACTCCCGGTGATTTGAATTTATTCGGCGAAGCGCTTTTCAACGGGAAGTTGGTTTCAGTAAACAGTTTGAAGCAAATGGAAACCATTAAAGACCACTTTGGAATGGGACTTCTTCCAATGCCTTTTTACGACAAGGCAGGTTTCGGACATACGGGCGAAATAGACGGGTTCAGTTCCATGTTCGCTTATTTCCCCGATGACAACATTTCGTTTGCCTATACTGCCAACGGCATAAATTGTAATGGGAATGATATTGCCATTGCGGTATTGAGCGTCGTTTATAATAAGCCGTTCGAAATTCCGGAATTTAAAACGTATCAGGTAACGGATGAAGATTTGGATAAATATTCGGGTGTTTATTCATGCGGACAAATACCTTTAAAAATTACTATTACCAAAGTCAATAAAACATTAATCGGACAAGCCGACGGACAGCCTTCTTTTTCTTTGGAAGCGACCGAAAAGGATAAATTCAAATTTGAACAGGCCGGCGCCATCATGGAGTTTAATCCGGCTGACAAAACGATGATATTGAAACAAGGAGGAGGAATATTCAATTTCATAAAAGAGAACTGAAAAGAGAATATATACTGTCCGACTAAAATTTGAGAGGTCAAAAGGGGATACGTTTTGAAAGATGATGGTTTAGAGTTATAACCTACTGAATATCAAATTAATAAAAACACAGCCGGATTTTAATCAATCAAATGCATATTTTTTTACAAAAAAATCACAATTTTATTTAAAATTATTATACTTTTGCACAAAATAAATCAAATGACATTTTTATATTGAATTTTTATGAATAAAAAATTTATTCGGCTGTCGTGGATTGTCTTGCCGTTTTTTTTCTGTACAAGTTGTGAATACGAATTGGACAAAATAAACTACGTAGAAATTGAAAAACCGCAGAGTGTAGATTATAAAGTGCAAATAAACGCTCCGACAGATGGAACGGGAGAATATGTCATTAAGTATTCTCTTATAAAATTTGACTTAGAATTACCCGAAAACATTTATGAGTTGTACTTTCGATTATATCGCGGGAATGATGACAATTATGATTCGTTCTATGTAACCCGGGCTAATCCTTACGCATCTTTGAGTTGGTTTAATCCCGGTGAATACACATTAAAATGTGATATTTCTCTTGGTAGTACTAACACGGGAAGTTTGGCGGATATTTCAGGGTATGAGCGGTATGGAAAAACATTTGAATGGAAAATAATATTACAGCAAAATCCGAATCCGACCCTTAATCTTCGGTATGAAAGATTGACTGATACAACATTTAAACTATCTTGGGATAAACCGGATCCTGATTACGGGGAAATAGACTATTATAGAATCTCCGATTGGTGGTATGATGTGTTGGATACAACAACAGAAACTTCTTATGTCGTAACGCTTTCTCAATGGGATAACAAAGAGTATTATGTCAGAGCTTATTTTAAGGAAAGTTATTTATCCCCATTGGAATCTTATGTCTATATTAACAATTATTTAAATTAATCGCTATGAAAAAACAGATAAACTCACTTCTTTTATTACTTTGCATAACATTGTCGTTTCCCGCTCAAGCACAGAAATTTGTATTCGGTTATTCTGTGGGGAGAGCCGATTATCAGATGAGGGATATGAAATCTTTGCTGGAGAATGACGTCAAAAATACCGTAAAAGAAATTGATGATTATAATGGAGTGGATTTCAAATATAAAAATACAGAGAACTTTCCCGGCGGGTTATTTCATGATGCATCCTTGGGATTGCAATTTTCTTTCCACGAAATCGGGTTGCAATACAATTATTTGACCACCGGCGGACGAAATCATTTGTCAGATTATAGCGGAGAATTAAGAAAAGATATTATTTTTTCGGGAAATGCTTTAGGCTTATATTATAAGTGTTATTTTCTATCCGTCCCGCTATCAAAAGATTTTCGTTTTTCCGCTTATGCAGGTGTATCTACCGGAGCCATTTTCAATTATGGACATTATGATAACTTTTTTGATTTATATGATCCGCAATCATATTCACCTCCCTATGGTATTGTTACGGGAAATAACACATTTCAAAAAACGGATGAATCTTACAAATGGAGTTCTACCAATTGGTATCTTCAACCGAGCATAGGAGTACAATTTTGGTTGAAAAACATGGTGTCGCTGAATATCAGCGCCGGTTATTTGCTCGATAGTCCGGGAAAAATTAAAACGGCAGACGAAAATACGTTGATCTATATTCCCGGTTATTACGGCTCAACGATAGCTTCTTATGCGGGAAAAGAATACAATTTCGGAGTTGACTGGTCGGGATTACGGTTGTCCGTGGGTGTAGGATTTGCCTTTTCAGTGAAAAAATAGAACGTAAATAATTCTTTTTTCTGAAACATCAATAATACCGTCTTTTCTCCGGTTAATTCCGGATGAAGAAAAAGATGTTGTTGAGCATGTGTTTTTAAAACGGATGTATATCGTGTAATTGAATGGCATTCATTACCGTTAAAAAACAGAATATTTTCCGGTAAACATAAACGATAACCGGAGAAAAAAGTGTACCTTTGTGCGTTTTTGATAGAAACCATTTAAATTCTTAAAATTACAATGATTAAAGTAGGTATTAACGGATTCGGCCGCATCGGACGTTTGGTCTTTCGCGCGGCTCAAGAAAGAAAGAACATTCAAATTGTAGGGATCAATGATTTGATTGATGTGAATTACATGGCGTATATGCTTCGTTATGATACGATTCACGGACAATTTAAAGGTTCTGTTGAAGTAAAAGACGGTAAATTGATTGTAAATGGTAATGCCATCCGCGTTACGGCAGAAAAAAGTCCGGCAGACTTGAAATGGAATGAAGTCGGCGCCGAGTACGTTGTTGAATCGACGGGCTTGTTTTTGACCAAAGAATCTGTACAAGGACACATCACAGCCGGCGCAAAACGTGTGATCATGTCTGCTCCTTCAAAAGACGATACTCCGATGTTTGTTTACGGTGTAAATCATAAATCATACAAGGGAGAACAAGTCGTTTCCAACGCTTCTTGTACAACCAACTGTTTGGCGCCCATAGCTAAAGTATTACACGATAAGTTCGGTATTTTGGAAGGCTTGATGTCGACCATTCACGCCACCACCAATACTCAAAAAACCGTCGATGCTCCTTCTACTAAGGATTGGAGAGGCGGACGCGCTGCCGCGGGGAACATCATTCCTTCTTCTACCGGTGCCGCAAAAGCGGTAGGTAAAGTGATTCCCGTATTGAACGGTAAATTGACGGGGATGTCTTTCCGTGTTCCCACATTGGACGTTTCCGTAGTTGACCTTACAGCCCGTTTGGCAAAAGAAACGACTTATGCCGACATCTGTAAAGCGATGAAAGAAGCTTCTGAAGGTGAATTGAAGGGAGTTCTCGGATATACCGAAGAAGAAGTGGTATCCAGCGATTTCATCGGCGATGCCCGTACTTCCATTTTCGATGCGAAAGCCGGCATTCAATTGAGTCCGACCTTCGTGAAAGTTGTTTCATGGTACGACAACGAATGGGGATATTCAAACAAAGTACTTGATTTGTTGGTTCATATGGCTACCGTATAATTTCAATAAATTTTAAAAATAATTGAAACCCGCTTCGTGTTCTTCAAAAGAATGGGAAGCGGGTTTTGTTTGTATTCCGATAATCGGTACTTTTGCAATTTGTCAAATAATATAAATATATTTTATCCATGAAGATTTTATTTTTAATACTTATATCAATCACTATGTGTACATTTTGTAATGCGGGGAACGGGAAAGAAACGCTTGTTCTTGTGGAAACTGAACTGGGAGACATCAAAATAAAATTGTATGATGAAACTCCTTTACATCGCGATAATTTTGTAAAATTGGTTGAAAGCGGATTTTACGACGGATTGCAGTTTCACCGGATCATCAAGGATTTTATGATTCAGGGCGGAGATCCCGAGTCGAAAAATGCACCGGCCGAAAAGCAGTTGGGAGCCGGAGGACCCGGTTATAACATTCCGGCGGAGATCGTTTATCCGAAATATTTCCATAAAAGAGGCGCTTTGTCCGCGGCTCGTCAAGGCGATCAGGTCAATCCGGAAAAAGAGTCTTCCGGTTCGCAGTTTTACATTGTATGGGGAACGACGTTCAGCGATGCTCAATTAGACAATTTCGAACAAAATATGTTAAACAAGGAAATGCAGCAGGTTTTCAATCAGTTGGCGGATTCCTGTCGCACCGAAATTCAGGATTTGTATGCCAAACAAGATCAAGAAGGTCTTACGAAATTGCAAAACGAATTGATTCAACAAACACAAGCCAAAGTCGATTCTTCCTCGGTGAAATTTACGCCCGAACAACGTCAGGTTTATAAAACAATCGGCGGAACGCCATATTTGGACAATGATTACACGGTTTTCGGGGAAGTGGTTGAAGGCTTGGACGTTGTCGATAAGATTCAATCGGTTGCAACGGCTCCCGGCGATAAACCGCTTGAACCGGTTACGATGAAAATGAAAATATTGCATTGAATTTTCTGTTTTTATACTTTAGATTGATGTATAAAACCACATGATTTTTTACCTTTTAACATGATTTCAATCAATTACCACCTGTTAAACAACGGCCTGCGCATCGTGCATCACAAAGATGTTTCGACGCAGATGGTTGCCCTGAATATTTTGTACGATGTCGGTTCGAAAGACGAAAATCCGGATCAAACGGGGTTGGCCCATTTGTTCGAGCATTTGATGTTCGGCGGATCGGTTCATATTCCCGAATACGATATGCCGTTGCAATATGCCGGAGGAGAAAACAATGCCTGGACCAACTCCGACATGACCAATTACTACCTCACCATTCCGCGGCAAAATGTTGAAACAGGCTTTTGGCTGGAATCAGACCGGATGTTGAGCCTTGCATTTACGCAAAAAAGTCTGGAGGTTCAGAAACAGGTTGTCATCGAAGAATTTAAACAGCGGTACCTGAATCAGCCGTACGGTGATGTGCCTGCATTGTTGAGGGAATTGGCGTACAAAGTTCATCCGTACCGTTGGGCGACCATCGGAAAAGAAATCTTTCACATCGAACAGGTTAATTTGGATGATGCGAAAAATTTCTTTTTTACGCATTATGCTCCGAACAATGCGATTTTATCGGTCAGCGGAAACATCGAATTTGAAGAAGTCGTATCGCTTTCCGGGAAATGGTTCGGGCCGATTCCGGAACGAAACATCAAAAGACGTTGTCTTTTGCAGGAACCCGTGCAAAACGAAGCCCGATTGCTTGAAGTGGAGCGCGACGTGCCGTTGGATGCCGTATTTAAAGCGTATAAAATGCCTGCCCGCACGGCTCCGGATTTTTATGCGTATGATATTTTATCGGATGTTTTGGCAAACGGGCGATCTTCCCGATTGTACCGGCAATTGGTGATGGAAAAGAAATTGTTTTCGGAAGCTAACGCATACGTTTCGGGCGATTTGGAGCCGGGATTGTTTTTTGTCACCGGAAAGCCCGTAGCCGGAGTTTCGTTGAAGGAAGCCGACGAATTGTTGTGCGAAGAACTGGAGGTTTTGCGCCATGAACCCATTTCGGACCGGGAAGCCGAAAAAGTGAAAAACAAATTCGAAAGCAACGAACTGTTCGGCAACATCAATTATTTAAACAAAGCGGCCAACATGGCATTCTACGAACTGATCGGAAACGCCGGAGACATCAATCGCCAAGTCGATCTGTACCGAAACATTTCTACCGGACAAATCAAAGAAGCGGCAAATAAAACCTTCCGGCCCGAAAATTGCAGCACGATTTATTATAAAGCCGGAAAAACATGCCGGTAAATCATAGTAAAAATATGCCGGAATTTAATATCTACTATTTAATGATTATCGGACGTTATACCCGGCTATTCCCGCAGGTCAATGTTTCAAAAAAATATTCGTTGTTTTTTGTCCCGTCAGGGACGTTATATTGGTAGAAAAGCATACCTCCTTCCCCCTGTCCCGTCAGGGACAAAATGTTTTCCTTCCTGCATTACGTTCCTGACGGGACTTCGATCACCGGAGGAATTCTCTTTTCTACAGATATATTGTCCCTATGGGACAGAAAACAACATTTTCAGACCGGATTTTTCAAAAAACGAATAATACATTTTTTACACTCCATCACGGGGATAGGTAGGTACAACATCCGATAATCATATACTATTTTAAACGCAAAGAAGCAAAGACACAAAGAATTTAAACGTCGCGTCTTTCTGCTTTTACGACTTGGCGTTTAAAATATAAACTATTTTTTCAACATACTTATGTTTAAGATCGGGTGTCATTTATCAACGGCCGGAGGCTTTTTAGGAATGGGCAAAGATGCACTCGCTATCGGGGCCGATACGTTTCAGTTTTTTACGCGGAATCCGAGAGGCGGGGCGGCAAAAGCCATAGACGAAAAAGATGTCGCCGCTTTTCCGGAGTTGGCCGAACAAAACAATTTTGCCAAGATTCTGGCACATGCGCCATATACGTTGAATGTATGCGCCACGGACAAAAATATCCGGAAATTCGGACTGAAAATGATGGCCGATGATTTAACGCGCATGGAATATCTGCCGGGAAATCTGTATAACTTTCATCCCGGAAGTCCTATGCAACAAGGCGTCGAAACCGGCATCAACCTGATTGCGGATGCACTGAACTTAACCATAAGGCCTGAGCAAACCACTGTCGTTTTATTAGAAACCATGGCGGGAAAGGGCAGTGAAATCGGGAAAACATTCGAAGAATTACGGGCGATTATCGACAAAGTGGAATTAAACGATAAATTGGGGGTCTGCCTCGACACGTGCCACGTTTATGATGCCGGATATGATATTGTCAATGATTTGGACGGGGTGTTGGAAAAATTCGACCGGATCATCGGGTTGGAAAGATTGCAGGTCATTCACCTCAACGACAGCAAAAATCCGTTCAACAGCCGTAAAGACCGCCACGAAACCATCGGAAACGGCTTTATCGGAACGGATACCTTCAAAAGAATCATCAACCATCCTAAATTAAGGGATTTACCGTTTTATCTGGAAACGCCCAATGAACTCCCGGGATATAAAAAGGAAATCGAGTTGCTCAAAAAATTACGAACGGAGGAATTGGATTAGGTGCAGAAGCAGGCGACGGAAGCCGGCTCGATTAAATGGGGATGGAAATAGAAAAGAGGTCGTCTCAAAAGTCACTCTTTCATCCTTGAACGTTTGAATATTTGATATTAAACCCGGATGAAGCCGAATAAATTCGTGTTAAAATTACTTTTGAAACAGCCTCTGTTTATTTAAAACCCGGAGGATTTTATTTTTTGGACTGTTCTATGGAAACTTTTCTGAATTCTTTCAACATTTTTTCCAAATCCAACGAGATTTTACGAGCACGCATTCCGGCGGCTTTGTTAGCTTTTTCGATTTGCAGGTCTGCATCTGTTACGAATGCTTCAAAACTTTCTTTGATTTTGCTTACTAAATTTTCCATTTTGAATATGTTTTTTATGAATTAATTTTGTCCTGAAAACCAAATCATCGGCTTTAGGCGGTGCAAAGGTATTTTTTTATTCAAACCGGACAAATTATATTCCGATAAATTCATTCTTTAAAATACGGATTTTCCCATTTCTCCTCCGGCATTTTTTCCGGTTTCGGAGCAGCCCGTTTTACGACGACAATGCTTATCTCATACAAAAAATAAATGGGGAGGGATACGATCACCAACGTGAAAATATCTGCCGTCGGCGTGATAATCGCAGCTATAATCAGAATAATGACAATCGCATGCCGGCGGTATTTTTTCATAAAACCTTCGTCGATAAACCCGAGCTTTGCAAAAAACCACAAAATAATGGGAAGTTCAAACACGATTCCCATCATCACCATCAGCATGACAAACGTATCGATATAGGAAGAAAGGGTGATGGTGTTTTTGACCTCTCCGCTGACTTGATAAGTCCCCAAAAAACGGAACGACAACGGGAAAATAATGAAATAACACAAAATCATCCCGATCACAAACAACAAACAAGAATAGAAAATAACCCCTGATGAATATTTTCGCTCATTTTCGTATAAAGCAGGAGAAACAAAGCGAAACAGTTGATACACAATGTACGGTGAAGCCGCCACCAATCCCATGTAAAACGACACGCTCATGTGGGTCAGGAATTGGGAAGCCAATTGAGTATTGATCAACGACACCTGAAACGGTTCGGGACAAAAAGACGGCATCGACACCATGGTTCCCACTTTGCACAGGGTACGATACAATATAAAATCGGAGTGCGACGGAGACAATATAATATCAAACACGATCTCTTTGTTGAGAAATGCCAGCATCATGAACCCGACCACCACAATCAAAATCTTGAAAATGACTCGCCTTAATTCTTCAAGATGATCCCAAAAAGTAAATACTTCCGTCTTTTTCCGGCTCATTTCTTATCTAAACCCGTCGATGTTTTTTCCTCTCCGTTTATTTTATCTTCGAGTCCGTTCAATCCGTCTTTAAAACTTTTTACTCCTTTTCCCAATCCTTTCATCACTTCGGGAATTTTTTTACCGCCGAAAAACAGCAGAATGATAAGCGCTATGAAAATGATTTCCTGAGTTCCTAACATGTTGTATAATTTACAATTTGACAAATTACCGTTTACAATTTTATATCCTGAAATCCGTATTCGAGTTGCCTCACCTCGTACAGACGCATAACTCCTATCTTTGCGACGGTAAAGATACTCAAAAAAGTTTTACGCCAAACGAGGGAATCAAGAATAACATTGTTCCCCCGGAAGCAAGGGCGATGCCCGGTCATGTTCGGAAGATTCTAATCACTTCGTAAAACCTTATTTTCCGGAAGTTCCTTTGGTAGCCATGGTGTTACCCTCCAACTCTTCCTTATTCCCGCCGTGGCGGACATGTTGTCCGACAAAAAGAAAATGTTTCAATTAAAATAAAAATCATTCTTTATTTTTTTAAAAAGGTATTTTTGTGAAAGCCGGACTGCAAGTCCTTTTGACTAAGCAAACAGACGGACAGCATGTTCGCTGCGACGGATAACATTGTTCCGCCGGGAACAAAATATTGGTAGAATGATGATCTCTCAACGACCACACAACGTGCCGTAGGTACGTGATACAACACATTGCGTACCTACGGCACGCCGGGTG
>WRGA01000114.1 GCA_009787405.1 Candidatus Azobacteroides sp. | reverse complement strand
GAACCGACGAGAAATTAAGAAAAATTAAAGTTTATGTCACCGAAACCGACATCGAAAGAACGGGGGCGGCGGTAAAAACGAGCGTAACACAGGCGGGTATATCATGATAACAAGCATCGAAAAAAAATTTGTTGAAATTTACAGGCAAAAGCATCCGGAAAGTGAAGAAAAAACTATATTTGCACTCATGGAAAACAACCTGATCGATTTCAGAACGTGCAAGATTGCGCTGATCCGGTATTTTGTCCACGACTGCGTAAAAAGGGGATGCGGAAAGCGGGAAGCCATGCGGCTGATTGCCGATGATATGGCGTGCAGCTATGAATACGTGAGAAAGGTGATGTATTATTATAACGATATAAATATTTGAATCATGAAAAAGCTGATTTATTTTCTGTTTTTATTGCTTTTATGGCATATGTTGTAATTGGATGCGTAAGAAAATCACCATAAGAACCAAGATGCAATTAACGATTTTAATAAAAAAACAGGAATAAAGGAGAGCAGATAGGCAGCATAAAACCGACAGTCTTATAAAAATCATTAATAACAAATAAAAAATGAATGTTATGAAAAAACTATTATTTACTTTGGCATTGCTTCCGGTATTTTGTTTTGGACAATCTTCTGACGAGACTATGAGAATTCAAAAGATGTACGATGCCGGATATTTTAAAATTGACGGTGATAATATTGTAGTTTCAAGGGTTATAGATGATATTCCGGGAACAAAGAATGAAATTTACATTAACGTAAAGAATTACTTTTCACGGACATATAAGGATTCAAAATCGGTGCTACAAACAGACGATAAAGATGCCGGAACTGTAATAGGAAAAGGGTATTATTCAAATTTTTATTCAACTAACTATATTATGTCATCTGTTAAGTTCAGTGCATATCACATACTTAGGATAGATATAAAGGATGGTAAGGTTAGAGTTATATGTTCGGTGTCAGATATGGATATAATATCCGGGAGCCCTCAAAAGAAAGATTCATACTTAATAGTTGATTATGCCCCATTAACTGATAAGAGGAAATTTGACAAAGGAAAACAAACAGAGGCTTTTATTCAATTGGTAGCATTAATGAATGCTACTGTAGATTCAATTGAAAAGGCATTAAAAACAGGTTCATTATCAATTGAAAAAGAAGATTGGTAATCAAAATAATAACCCGGATATTTTTCTAAAAATAGAACAATTATTCGGAACAATTGGAAAAAGCAATAGAAAAATACATTTGACTTAAGCCCTCTTTTTTGAGGGCTTCTCTTCTTTTATTTCAAAAACTTTCTGTACATTAATCTCCCCAATGGCTCTTCAAAATTCCATGTCGAATTTCAGATTCAAGGTATCACAGGCAAGACTCCGGTAATCCAAAAACATCATTAAAAAACATTAAAAACAATAGCATTTTTGCTATTATTTTCCAATAATAATAGCAAAAATGCTATCTTTGTAGTGTCGAAAAACAAAAAACGGAAATGGTATGAAAGTAATAAAAGGGGCAAAAATTTTAAAGGATTTGCACGATGACGGCTGGTATATCGTACATCAGAAAGGCAGCCACCGACAATTTAAACACCCTGTAAAAACGGGTAAAGTAACCGTAAACGGAACACCTTCCACCGATTTTTTCGGAACAGTATTAAAATCAATCGAAAATCAATCAGGGTTAGTTTTCTAACCCTGATAAAAATAAATAAAATTATGGAAAAAGTAGCAGTAAATGTAGCAAAAACCGCCGAAGGATATACGGCGGGTATTGATATTTTACCGGGCTGGGTGCTTGGTATGACAGGTTCTTTTGATGAATTTCAAAAAGAATTGCAAGATAGCGTGGATATGTATGTAGAATGGGCAAAAGAAGACGGCGACGAATATCCCGCCGTTTTCGACGGGGAATATGAATTTGAGTATCAGTTTGATGTGGAAAGTCTGCTTTATTGCTATTCCGGTATCTTTACCCGCTCGGCAATGTCCCGGCTTACAGGCATCAATGAAAAGCAACTCGGTCATTATGCCTGCGGTCGTTCACATCCGCGCCCGGAACAAAGAAGAAAAATAACGGCCGCCCTGCATAAATTGGGAAAAGAACTTATGGCTGTCTCTGTTTAAGTTTTTCGACAAAACGCTTTAACGGGAGGCAACAAACCCCGCCATGTTATCCGGCGGGGTTTGACGTCTGAAAGCAATTGATCCGGCTTTTTTCTATATCAATTATGGATTTATATAAATATAGCATACTTTTTACATCACCACCAATTAATCCACTTTTTTATATCAGTAATAATTTTGTCAATATTTTCTTTTATATCTTTTCCTGTATATCTGAGAACTTTAAACCCCAATTCCTGTAATTTCCTGTCGATATTCCTGTCATGTTGCGCTTGTTCCTCTGTCCTCTCATGGTATGTATGTCCGTCGGTATATACACAAAGTCGTGTTGACCCTCTTTCAATATAAAAATCTACAACTGTAAGAATTTCTTTAAAGTTATATTGCTTATTATTGTAATTTCTTCCCTCTATAGACACATATTGTCCATACCAATCCAGTGGATATTGAGTTTTAAAAGACATATGTGTTTTTAGTAACGCTAAATATAATTGTCTTTCAAGCGGACTTTGTAAAACAAACAGACATTCCTTACAATTATTTGTTAATTTACGGTCACAAGAAAGACAAATCGGGTCAGATTTATAATGCTCGTCTACAATTTTGGCTTTATCTTCTGTCAAACCAAGAACATCGCCGGTTGTTGTCATTTCAACGAGTTTGTTAATTTCGTCTCTAAACCTTAACAAATCATCTCTGTCACAGACAAATGTTTGTACCCATTTTTGGCCCTTTTCTTCAAGTGCAAACAAATATTTTACAATCTCTTTATGTGAAAGGCGATCGTATGATTTTACTTTTTCAATGCTTATCGGTATACGTCCCATAATGTATCTATTTAAAATAAACAATGCCAGCTATTCGCGTTTCATTGTTTATTCACACTGTCGTCTGCTTCGGGTCGGTTCCACATCGACATCGATTGGGATTTTTTTTGAAGTAATTTTAAATTATTTTTCAAAAGATTGTAGTCCGGAAATTCTTCGCCGAGCAAATCAAAGTATTTTTGATACTCCGATTTTAATTTTTCAAGATATGTGTCAAATGAGGATTCATTTTCGCTGAATTTCATCGCAATCATATAGCTATCCCCCCAAATCATTGTAAGCAGCAATTTTTTAGCCTCATCTTTGTACCCGTTAAAGGCAAGAAAATAAAAACGGTCATAATCTTTTTCAAAGTAATCGGATTTATTCGGGTATATATTTCTTCTCAAATCTTTGACGTCGGATGCGATTTGGAAAAATTTCACAATCATAATTATATACAAAATAGCGGCTGCTATAACGATTAAGGCAGTGAATGCTTCCATAAGGCTACGTTTTTAATGGTTAAAAAATAAATAACCGTGCAAATATAAAGAATATTCTAAAAGCATTGCAATATTGAAAATAATTCTTATCTTTGTCGTGCGTAACATATTTTAATAGCCGAAGTATCGGCCCGATTTATCGGGATTTTTTATGTCTATGTGTCTGTATTTGTAAATCACAAAACAAAATTAAGATAACGGACAGAAAGTACCCCCGTGTGGAGCGTTAATGCGCCCACAGGCTATTAAAGTTGTTACGCAGCGGGACAGGCTTTCTGTCTTTTGTTTAATATCTTAATTTTATCGTTATGCGTAACAACGAAAATCCGAGCACTACAAGTGTTCAACAAAGTTTCTTTTTTCAAAATTCCTCTAAAATCAGAGTAGTATTAATTGATGATGTTCCTTGGTTTGCACTAAAGGATGTGTGTTCTGTTCTTGAACACTCTAATCACAAAATTGTAGTAAACATGCTGGAAAATGATGAGGTAAGAAAAGTTTACCTCACCGATAAATTGGATAGAAGGCAATACACGTGGATTATTAACGAGAGTGGTCTGTATGCTTTAATCATGCGTTCAAATAAACCTCAAGCAAAAATATTCCGCAAATGGATAACATCCGAGGTATTGCCTGCTATTCGAAAAACAGGATCATATTCGGCAAGCAAACAACTCGAATCATCCTTTCTTGTAACCTTCAAAAAACGAATAGAGTCATCGATGAAGAATATCGTGAAAGCAAAGGAGAGCTACGCCGAATCATTCGGGGTGAATCCGAAAGGAATTGCAACAGATCTGATTCCTTTCACATGGATAGATGATTTAAGCCTCGAACGGAACCTGAACAATCTGGCGGCAATATTAAATAACAACACCATTGCCGGTTATCGCTTGTTTTTTAAGTTATTGAAATCGGAATCGGAATTGAAATCTTTGAAACAGGATATGCAAAACATAGTGGATATGCTGTATGAAAAGTATAAAATATATCCGATGATCTGACAAACGCTGCACGCGGGGGTGCTTGAAAATGCTTCACCATGTATTTGGCGGGGCATTTTTTTAGATTCATTTTTCTCTTTTATCTTCTCCAAGAGGTTCTCAATATCCTGTCGTATATTTTATTTTGAATATTCGATAATTCCATAATCTTATTCTTTTGCCACTTTTATTCTATTGCCGCAATACGGGCAATTGATGAAGTCGGTTGCAGGTTGTTCGAACAATTCCGTTATCGGAACATTCAAGGCATCTGCTATATCTTTTAGTCTATTCAATGGTGGGTTGCCATTCAAAGATTTGGATAATCCAACCTCTGTGATAGATAGTTGCTTTGCAACATCTTTCAACATAATACCCCTCTCTCTGCAAATCTCCTTTATTCTTAATTTCATAATTAATTATACAATTTATTTAACCGCAAAGATAATAAGTAAAAATACAAATTGTATAGGTTTATGGAATAAATTATACGCACAGTATAATAATTAACTATTATTAACTGAAATAATTTGCATGATAATTAAACATATCGTATATTTACATAGTTAAAGTTAAACAAACTGTATAATTAAAAAAACAAAAGCTATGAAAACGAAAACAAAGAATGAAGAAAGAAAGTATAAAGTATCTTTCAATTCGGCAGAAGAAGATAAAGTCAGAAACATACTTTACGACTACTTTGCGAACAAGTACACAATGTACGAAATTGATTCTTTCATGGTAACAGCGGGAATAGAAGACCTCGAATTTTATTTGACGCTTGACCCGCAAATCGGATGTAACACGAGTATTCAACCGGTAGAAGAATAATAACATATAAACACTAAAGCAATGAAACGCACCGATTTGAGTACGATTATGAGAGAGGCGCACCGGTTTATAAAAATAGCCGGCATCTCGATGAGCGAAGCCTTAAAAAAGGCTTGGGCCAATTTCAAATTGAAGGTGAACATGAATAAGGGCATCGTCAAGTTTTATTACCGGAAAGTCGACGGCTCGACGAGAGAAGCATACGGCACACTGCTTGAAAAAATAATACCGGTTGCCGCCGGTGAAAACCACCGAAAGAAAAACGACACGGTGCAGGTATATTTCGACACCGAAAAACAGGAATGGCGGTGCTTCAAAAAATTGAATCTGGTGTAAAAACGCTTACGCAGGAGATTAATGATGCTTCGCTATATATTTAGTTATATATTGCTTTTATTTGCATTTGCAAATACAAATGTATTTCTATTTTTGATTTGCATTTAGATTTGCATTTGCAAATACATTTGCAAATATTTTAATAAAATAAAAATAATATTGCATATTTGAAAAAATACCTTACCTTTGCATCGAAAACAGAATAACTCTATCAGCCTCACAAATCGGTAGAAAAAGTATAACACCCTGCGATTTGCGAGAGAAGTGAGGCGCTCCGCATTTCGTGGGGTTGTTTTTTAGGAAAATTTAATTCAATCATGAAAACAAATCAAGAATACCGAACCTATAAATCAATCGGGTTCCCGTTATAAAAATCCAGAATTTTCATCCGGAAAATAAAATCATACTTCGCTTGAATTTCCTCCGAAAGGCTTTGCAGCATTTTTGTCTTGGCTTCGTTATATTCAAATACCGTCGATTTTCCGGCACCGTACTTTTCTTCCGCGTACCGGTAAGACTCTTTGGCCGCTTCTCCGGCTTTCCCTGCGGAATAATATTTGCTTTGCGCCGCCACCGCATTGTAATAAGCCTGTTGTATTTCTTTGTACAAATCTTTTTTGATCTTCTCCAAAGCCAGTTCCCTGTTCTTTATTTCAATGCGGGCGCTTTTTACTTGATTTTTCACTTCAAAACGGTTGAATATCGGAATACTCAAGGTCAATCCGATATTGGTTATTCCGTTATCTCTCAACTGATCGGAGAAAGATTTATTTAAAAATTCATCTCCGTAATAATGATAATACCCGACTCCGTAAGAGGCATTCAGGCTAAGTTTGGGCCAATATCCCGATTCGGCTGTTTTCAAACTTTTTTTGCCGCTTTCCAACAGGTATTCCTGTTCCTTCACTTGCGGTTTAAACGTTACCGCATTATTATAAATGTGATCGGGAGGAAGCAACGATCCGATCATCGATTCAAAAGAATGATCCGAATCCGGCACCCGGATATCGAATTGATCGCCGAAACGTTCCAGATCCAAGTATTGCGCCAATGTTATACGAGACAGTTTTTCATTATTTTGAGCTTGGGTCAATGTCAGTTCATCTTTGGCCAACTGCGCCTTTATATCCGACAATTGCGAAGGAGGCACTTTCCCGGCATCAATCAGCATCTCTGTTCTGTCGAGTTGCCGGCGTGTTAATTCGACCTGCCGTTCACTGATCGCCAAAATTTCTTTGTTGAACAAAACATCCAAAAAAGCCGAAGTAATGTTTAATTGCAAATCATCTTTCGCTTTGTTCAGGCTTTCAACCGCGGCGTTCAAATTTAATTTACATACTTCGATATCACCGGAAATTTTAAATCCGGTGAAAAGAGGCATACCGGTTTGAATCGAAAATCCGGTCGACGAGGAATTTTGTTGAATCGATTCTCCCGTTTGGGTAGCCGACCATCCGAATCCGAATCCCTGATTCACAACCGCATTCAAATCGGGCAGCCGACTCGATTTAGCCACATCCAATTCGACCTCGCGACTTTGCTTTTGCAATATATTCAATTGAATATCAATATTGTGTTCGACGGCATAATCGATACATTCCCGCAAGTTCCATTTTTTTACTTCTTGAGCATGCAAGCCCGGAATCGGAATCAACAGGCAAAAAGAAAAAATCCGTAAAATTATTCGTTTCATACGAAAATATTCTATTTCTTACATTAAAGTCGTATGGAATCCGCAATCCGATGAATTCTCTTGGATGAATGTCAGTTCATGCGGGTTTCATATTATTTTTTTCTTGCCGAATCGCCGGATTCACTGCTTCCGGGTGTTAAACTGTTCCTTCATGACTTTAACCAGTTCGTTTACGGCTTCTTTATCGGTTAATAAAATAACAATACCGTTTACAGAACCGTCTTTATTGTCCGTGTTATGTTGATTAATAACAATATCTCCCGATTTCTCCCGGAATAAGTCATTGATTTCCACCTGTAAATATTCAGCCAGCTTGGGAATGTATGAACTTTTGATGTCAGCCGTACCTGCTTCCCAACTCACGTATGTTTTACGGTCAACATTCAGAAAATCAGCAATTTCCTGTTGTGAAATATTCTTTCCGGTTCTTATTACCCGGAGGTTGTCGCCTATACTCATAAAACAGTTTTTTATTTTTTTGTGTACAAACATACTCATTTTGTCCCGAAAATTGGATATGATTTGTCCGATTTTTTTCGTCTTTATTTCACAAATTCTTTGGAAGTTTGCATTTACAATAGGATATTGTCCGGAAAAAGAAATAGTATTGATCTGTTACCGGATTTTAGAGGCTGTTTGAATGATGTTACCTGTTGAAATTTTAAATGCTTATCCGCAAAAACACCCCCGGGTGCGAAAAGTGCAGGTCTATTTTTTTTGATTTTTGAATATAAATAGGAATTTCATCGTATGTCCAAATAACTCAAACAGCTTCTTAAATTGCAAGCCGGCACCTGTTTTAAAATCAAAATAAAGAATTTATTTTATTATTAACTTTTTTTATTAAAATGAATATCTATTTATTCAGTCCGATTATTTACATTTGAGCTGAAATTTAGATGGCATGATAGAAAATATTTCAACCATTCTATGGCAAAACGACTCTTCCCATCTGAATTTCTGGAACTTTCTTCCGAGAATTATTATTGTAATATATCGCCTGCCAAGCGAACGGTTTATGGTATTGCATTAGTGTTTTTGATTTTTGTTGTCGCATTGCTTCCTGTCATAAAAGTCGATGTAAGCACACAAAATCGGGGATTGGTTCGAAGTCCGATTGAAAATACGGTCATTCAATCTGCCATTTCGGGAGAAGTGATTTTATTTAACATGAAGGAGAACAAAATGGTCTCGGCAGGAGATACTTTGTTGGTCATGCGTTCAGAAAAACTTGAAGAGCAATTGATGCTTGAAAAAAGTAAATTTACCGACAACATTTCATTTATCAATGATATTACAAATGCATTGAAAGATAATAAATCTAATATCCGGACTTCAAAATATTTGCTTGAATATTTAAAATATCAAAGTAAATTGCAAGAACAACAAACTCAGATTGATTATTTTAAAATTCAATATAATGCCGATAAAAGTATGTATGAAAATAAGGCGCGTTCATTATTGGATTATGAAAGTTCGAAAAACAAATACGAATCTTCTCTCAATCAACTTTCTCTCATCGTACAAGAGCAGCAGAGTATTTGGCAGGCTGAAAAAACTCGTTTGGAACTGGAAAACCAAGTGATTGCTTCTACTATCCGACAATTGGAAAAAGAAAAAAGGCAGTATATTTTGACGGCGCCTGTTTCCGGTATATTATTTCAAGTTTCCGGCATTCAATCGGGTAATTTCATTGCTCCTAACCAACCATTGGCGTATATATCGGTTTCGGATTCTTTATTGGTGGAATGCTATGTGCCTCCCGCCGATATTGGTTATATCAGAATAAATCAGGATGTTAATTTTCAAGTGGATGCATTTGATTACAGAGAATGGGGTTTATTGCACGGCAAAGTTAAAGAGATTTTGAATGATGTAATTACCATTGATAATCGTCCGGTATTTCGTGTTCGTTGTTTGCCTGACGGATATTGTCTGCATTTAAAAACCGGTTATCAGGGCTGTTTAAAAAAGGGAATGAGTTTGACGGGGCGTTTTTGTTTGACGCGTCGTTCTTTATGGCAATTGATTTTTGATAAAGTTGACGATTGGCTGAATCCGAAAATCGTGACCGAAAATGAAATAACGGCTTTCTGCTATTGATGAATGAATGGCTAATGTTTCGTACCTTTTAAAATATTGTAGAATGTGGGAAAAGAGATAAAAAAATTGCATATTTTTAGTCAATATCATTTATAATTATTCATTTAACCATGAATTTTCAAATGAAGAGTATAAAGGGATAGTGAACCACATCATGTCCCGTCAGGGAATCTGGAATAATATTATGTCCCTACGGGACATAAAAGGCGGGGTACCGGATTTTTTCTACCAATATTTTGTCCCTACAGGACAAAGTAAAGAAATGGAGGATTATACCATGTTCCGTAGGGACAAAATATCGGTAGAAAGAAAAGATCGCTTCCTTTACCCAAAGTCCCGTAGGGACGCAATATGAATAGAAATATTAAAATATATAAGAAT
This sequence comes from Candidatus Azobacteroides sp., assembly GCA_009787405.1. GTDB lineage: Bacteria > Bacteroidota > Bacteroidia > Bacteroidales > WRGA01 > WRGA01. The sequence goes on along the minus strand of WRGA01000114.1, from coordinate 41,707 downwards.
ATGGCAAATACATATACACAAATTCACATTCATGCGATTTTTGCTGTTCAAAATCGTCTGTCATTAATTCAAAAATCATGGCAGGACGAATTGTATAAATACATTACGGGAATTATTGCCAACAACGGACATAAATTGTTGCAAATAGGAGGTCTGCCTGATCATGTTCATATTTTGTTTGGAATGAAACCCGCACAATCATTGTCGGATTTAATGAAAAAGATGAAAGAAAGTTCTTCATCATGGATTAATCAGAAACGTTTGGTTCCGGGTAGATTTTCGTGGCAAGAGGGATATGGTGCATTTTCTTATGGAAAATCGCAGATAAATCGTGTTGTCAAATATATTCAACGACAAGAATATCACCATAAAAAACGCAATTTTGAAGAAGAATATTTGGAATTATTAAAATTATTTGATATTGAATTTGACAAGAAATATATTTTAAGAAATCCGGAATAATATTATGTCCCTACGGGACATAAAAACGGGGTACCGGATTTTTTCTACCAATATTTTGTCCTTACAGGACAAAGTAAAGGGATGGTGAATTACACCATGTCCCTATGAGACAAAGTAAAAGGATGGAGGATTACACCTCGTCCCATAGGGACAAAATATCGGTAAAAAGAAAAGATCGGTTCCTCTACCCAAAGTCCCGTAGGGACGTAATATGGATAGAAATATTAAAAGAATATCAAAATATATAAGAATAATATAAATAATAGCTTTCTGCTATTGATGAATGAATGAAAATAAAACAACGAGATATAACCGATTGTGGAGCGGCATGTTTGGCTTCTGTCGCAACTTATTACAAGTTACGGATGCCTGTTGCCCGTATTCGTCAGATTGCAGGAACGGATACCCGCGGAACCAATGTATTGGGGCTTGTCACGGCTGCGGAGAAAATCGGGTTTGCGGCAAAAGGCGTGAAAGGGAATAAGGAGGCTTTAACGAAAATCCCTGTTCCAGCCATTGCTCATGTGATTGTAAAAGATGTTTTGCATCATTATGTGGTAATATATAAGGTTTCGGACAAAAAGATCGAATACATGGATCCTGCCGACGGGAATATGCATAAGGTTTCCGTTGATGATTTTTGCAAGATGTGGACAGGGGTATTGGTGGTTTTGATGCCCGGCGATAATTTTGAACCCGGAAATCAAAAAATCTCGACGGTGAAACGGTTTTTATTTCTACTTCAACCTCACAGATCCGTTTTGGTTCAATGTCTTTTCGGTGCGGTTATTTATACGGTCGCCGGGTTATCGGTATCTGTTTACATTCAAAAAATAACAGACCATGCATTGCCGAACGCCAATGAAAATTTGCTGAACTTATTGGGAGTCGGCATGTTGGTTATTTTGGCCGTGCAAATTTCCATCGGAGCTGTGCAAAATATTTTTATGCTCAAAACCGGGCAACAAATCGATACCAGATTGATATTAGGTTATTACAAGCATTTACTCCGGCTTCCTCAACGTTTTTTTGACACCATGCGTGTCGGTGAAATCATTTCCCGTGTCAATGATGCGGTAAAAATCCGGTCTTTTATCAACGATACCTCAATATCATTGATTGTAAACGGATTTATCGTGATCTTCTCTTTTGCGTTGATGTTTATCTACAGCCGGAAATTAGCCCTGATCATGCTGTCGATCATTCCTTTTTATTTGCTGCTGTACGTAACGATGAATAAATTGAATAAAAAGCAGGAACGAAAGTTGATGGAGCATTCGGCCGATCTTGAAAGCCAATTGGTGGAATCGTTGAGTTCGGTAAAAACCATTAAACAATTCGGAATAGAGGATTTTACGAATTTTAAAACCGAAATTCGTTTTGTCACATTGATGCAAACCGTTTATAAATCGGGGCTGAATTCTATATTTTCAACCAATACCTCCGAGACCGTTAACCGCTTATTTACCATTATATTGTTGTGGACGGGATCTTACTTTGTCATTGATAATTCGATAACTCCGGGTGAATTACTTTCTTTTTATGCCATCATCAGCTATTTCACCTCTCCGGTTGCAAATCTTGTCAGCGCCAATAAAACCATGCAGAATGCATTGATTGCCGCCGATCGTTTGTTTGAGATTATGGATTTGTCTGTGGAATCGGAAGAAAACAAAATTGATTTAAAAAAAGAGGATATCGGGGATATTTGTTTTGAAAAGGTTTCTTTTTCTTACGGCACCCGTCGTGAAGTTTTTAATGATTTTTCATTTACCATACCTAAAGGAAAGTTGACGGCAGTCATCGGTGAAAGCGGCTCCGGTAAAACAACGTTGGCTGCGTTGATTCAGAAATTATATCCTTTAAATGCAGGAAAAATCATGATCAATGACCTGAATATCGAACATTTTTCCAATGGAAGTTTGAGGCAGTTGATCAGTACTGTCCCGCAGGAGTTGAACCTTTTTGCCGGAAATATCATCGACAATATTGCCGTCGGGGAATTTAATCCTGATATGGGACGGTTGCTTTCCATTATCCGCAAATTGGGATTGATTGCCTTTGTGGAAAAATTACCCGACGGGTTGCAAACCTATATCGGTGAAAACGGGACAACGCTTTCAGGGGGCGAAAAACAACGATTGGCAATTGCCCGGGCTTTGTACCGGAATCCCGAAATATTTATTTTGGATGAAGCCACCTCTTCGCTTGATTCCGAATCAGAGAATTATGTAAAACAAGTGATCCGGGAATTGAAAAATGAAGGGAAAACGATTTTAATCATCGCTCATCGCTTGAGTACGGTATTGGATGCCGATAAGATTGCAATTCTGGAAAACGGGAAGTTAGTGGAAGAAGGTACCCATCGGGATTTATATGTACCCGGTACCCGATACTATGACAGATGGCAGAAACAATTGCCCGAATGAATGACGCAAATGAATTAAAAATTATCAATTGTTTATCATGACAAAAATATTTGAAACATTAGAGAAACTCGAAATATTGCATACGCTGATTAAACAACGTTGCACCGGTTCTCCGGGCTGTTTGGCCAAGCGATTGAATATCAGCAGATCGAGCCTGTATGATTTATTGGATGAATTGAAGTCGAGGGATGTTCCGATTGCATATTCCCGCAGCAGACGATCATTTTATTATACCGGTGAATTTGAGATGAACGTTCAATTGGATTTACGTCTGATTTATAAAGATGAAGCGCAGGAAATATCCGGAGGATTTTATAATTTTTTTCTTCCGTTCTTTTTTCCGGACGGAACGGCTTTAACTTTGCACCATAGAAATCCGGAATTCTTGCGCTAATGCCGCAGGCGCATAAGATGTGGTAATTTATGATTTAAATTTAATTATAATTACAAATGAAAAATTTAGAATTAAATGGATTGCAGGAAATGACCCGGCAAGAAATGATGGAAGTTGATGGCGGTTTTGCTTGGATCGTATTTGGCGCTGCCCTTGCAGCAGGATTATTGTATGCTGCTGTGGCATATTAAAAAGACAATAGAGATACTGTTTTTTTATTTTAATAAAATAGTATCTCTTTGTTTTTGCAGATAATTTATTTATTTTTGTGACATATTTATCAATAAATGATTTATCCATTTATACAAATTAGATTTAAACAAATACTCCGTGATATTTTAAATATCGGTATTTTTCGTTTTCTCGTTGCTGCATTTTTGCTTATATTTTTGTCTGCCGTCATTTTTTCCTTATGCGATAACAAAAAGTATGCTCATTATCTTACTATTGCTATACTTTTTTTTATTCTATCCATTCAATTTAAACGCCATGATAAAACATTTTTAAAAACTAATTTTAGATATTATCAGCTTTATTATCTTGCTGATTATTATTTAATTTGTTTAATTCCCTCGTGCTTTCTTTTGTGGCATTTCCGAGTTGTTGATGTCTTAATCTTGTTATTCGGCTGCTTCTTTATTTGCTTTTTAGACGCAAATATCACCCATAGTACTCGAAATACAAAACTCCAACAATGGATACCCGGTGCTTGTTTTGAATGGAAGAGTGGCGTCAGAAAAATGTTTGTGCCAATGGTAATTTTTATGATTATAGGGTTATGCGGTTCATTTCTTATTGCAGTTGTTCCTATAATTATTCTTTTTTTATCTTTTTGTATTTTAGACTTTTATAGCAAAAATGAACCTTATCAATTTGTTCTATCTTACGAGTTTGGAAGCAAACGATTCTTGTTTTATAAAATTAAAATGCAAATTTATTTGTTTTCTGTCCTTATTGCACCTTTATTTATTTTATTCATAATTTTTCATTATCAATATTGGTATATTATTATTATTGAATATATTATACTGATCTCATTACAAAATTACAATATATTATTAAAATATGCGTTTTACATTCCAAATGGTCAAACACCGACAGCATATATTATGATTGGGTTACTTTTTGGCTTATTTATGCCTATATTTATCCCTATTATATGGGTACTTTCGATTTATTTTTACTTCAAAGCACAACGAATATTGAATTTTTATCTGAATGATTACAATTAACGACATCAGTATATCATACGAACGCCAAATCATTGATTCGCTTTCTTTGTCGTTGCCAGATAACAATATCCACGGTATTGTCGGGTTAAACGGTGCAGGTAAAACCACTTTGTTAAACACTATTTTTGGACTAAAAAAACCTGATTCCGGGTCAATTTTATTTGATGGTATAAAATTGTCTAAAAAAGAAATTTCATATATGACAACCGAAAACTTTTTTTATATGGGTATTACAGGTGAAGAATATTTGAACCTTTTTAAAAATGAAAAATTTGAACTCAATCAATGGAATAAACTGTTTTCACTGCCTCTAAATCAAACCATCTCAAAATATTCTACCGGAATGAAAAAAAGACTTGCTTTGATGGGAATTTTGAAACAAAATAAGCCAATTATGATTTTTGACGAGCCGTTTAATGGCTTGGATATTGAGGCATGCCGAATAATTCGCAGTATTTTGTTAGGTTTAAAAGAACAAGGCAAAACAATTATCATTACCTCGCATATTATTGAAACTTTGACAAATCTTTGCGATTATATTCATTATCTCGAAAACGGGAAAATAAAGTACTCTAAAATAAGAACTGAATTTGATGATTTTCAGAAAGAATTATTTGAAAACATAGAACAAAAGAATAATAAATTGATTAATTATATTTTAAAAAACTAAGAAATATTGCAATCCTCCATCACAACAAACATGTTGCCAATAGTAGTGTTAGCAATCACATCTCCGTCGCAGCGGACATGTTGCCCGGCTGCTTGTTTATTCAAAAGGAGTTACAGCCCAAATTCTACAAAAATACATTTTTTAAAAATAAATAAATAAATAAACAAAGAATAGTTTTTATTTTAATTGAAATATATTCTTTAATGGTTATCGAATGTTATGCCCGACTCTCCCGGCAGGTAGGGTATAAAAATGTAATATTCGTTTTTTTAAAATTATATCCTAAAAAATATTGTTTTCCGTCCCGTCAGGGACAATATATTGGTAGAAACCCGTCAGGGACGTAATGTGGAAAGGAAAACATTTTGTCCCCGACGGGACAAGAGGTGAAGGGATGGTGTTTTTCTACCGATATAACGTCCCTGACGGGACAAAAAAGAACGAATGTTTTTTTTGAATATTGAAATATTTTTCATACCCTCTTACAACGGGATAGGTAGGTGCAACATCCGATAATCATTTATTCTTTTTATCGGACAACATGTCCATCACGGCGGGGTACTCTTTGCGGCATGAAATAAAAAACAAAAATAAACCCATGAAAAAAATTGAATGCATACTTCCTGAAAAAGAAGTAAACCGTTGGATATTTTTTATCACCATCATCGTTATTTTGGCGGCAGTGCTTCCTTATATGTTGATGTATCGGGAATCGCTCCGACAAATTATAGATTATCGTACCGAAGTGCAGGAAGCGGTCGGTGTTTTCCGCAAATTTTGGTTATGCATCCTGCCGGTTTTGATCCTCATGTCGGCAATATGCGTGCATGAGGCGATACACGGGTTATGTTTTGCTTTTTTTTGTAAAGATCATTTTAAATCGATCAAATTCGGATTTAAGCTGCCCGGTTTTTACACGTATTGCAAAGAACCGTTGAAGAGAAATCAATTTATTATTTCAGGGCTGATGCCGGCCATACTTTTGGGATTGATTCCGTTGATTTATGCGTTTATTTTTTCAAATGCCCGGATTTGGTTATTCGGGTTTATAATGTTGACCGGTGGCGGAGGTGATTTCATAATCGTTTATCATATAATGAAAAAGGCCGGTTCCGACGACCGGATTCTTGAAAAAATGGATTGTTTTATGGGATTTGAAGTAGAGAAATCATAATGGTCAAATAAAAAACATCATCTTATTTTGATATGCAGATAAAAAAAGAATATACATTTAATAGAAATAAAATCCACCTGATTGCGCTTTTGGTTTCAATACCGGTTTTGGCATTGACAGTTGCCCCCTATATGATTTATCATAAAGATTCGTTAAGTATGGTGGATGAATATTTTTCCCGGGCAAAAGAATCATACCATGGTTTTTATAAAGTATTTTACTGTTCATTGCCCTTTTTGGTTTTGATCATCAGTATTTTTGTTCATGAATTTTTGCATGGTATTTGTTTTGCTTTTTCCGGTAAGAACCGGTTTAATTCGGTAAAATTCGGGATTGATCTCAAATCATTTGCTTTTTATGCTCATTGTAAAGATTCTATCACGAAGAAACAGGCTGTGATTGCGTCTCTGATGCCGGCCATTGTACTCGGCTTTTTCCCGCTGCTGTATGCGTATTTATTTTCAAACCCGTGGTGGTGGCTGTTCGGACTTGTTTCAACGGTTGGTGGTGTCGGTGATTTTATATATTGTTATCATTTAATCACAAAAACAAAATCCGGAGACGTAATCATGGATCATCCCGAAAAGATGGGCTTTATGGTGGTTGCCGGTGATTGATAAGCAGGTAAATTTTTATTAATTCTTTTATTTTTAAATCTATGAACAATAAAACAAAATCATTAATTGTATCTATTTTATGGATGGCGGCGACGGTACTTTTAGGGATTATAGTCGGATGGATTATATTTAAATAACTTATAAATAATATTTTATCAGATGATTTGTTTGGATTATGTAATAACACATCAGGATAAAAAGCTGAAACAGCGGCTTATCTGTTCGGATTGTTCTGTTTTTATTGAAATCGGAGGGAAAGAATTAGTTTTTTTTCAGGATAAAAAACAAGTTTTTGAAATCAATAAAACTGATAAAGTGCTTAAAAAAATCGATTTAGATCCGGTGAAAAAACAAATGGATATGGTGAGGACAAAATTGGGAAAGATGCTTCCGGAAGATGAAAAGGAAGGTCAATTCTATTTGAATTATCCTGCAAGAAAAATAAGTTTCAAAAATTCCGAATCGGAGATTTCATTTTGTGCCGAAGTGATATTGCTGACATTACAAGGCATTCGGGAAACAGCTTATTCTTCTTATATTGATTTCGAATCGGACAGTCAATTTTTTCAAATAAAACGAAGACCGGACGAGATTGTGGCAAATAATGCTACTACAATCTATTACCCGAACGGCTCTTTTCAATGCCAATCTGTTGAATTATCGTCCGTAAAAAATACGGAGACGGACAATAACCGTGATCTTTCAGAGTATAAAGTCATTCAATGATACCATTCTCCCGCTATCATACGAGTTACATCGTATGGTAATGTAATGCAGTCAAAAAGAACGTTAATTTACCATTAAATTTTATTCCGTTCTTTTTTTCGGACGGAATGATTTTATTTTTGTACCTGAGAAATCCGGAGTTCTTGCGTTAATATTGCAGACGCTAAGATGCAGTATTTTTGTTATACAAACTTATACAAAAAGGAATTATTATGAAGACTTTTGAATTAGAAAGTTTGGGATTGAAAGAATTGTCCCAACAAGAAATGATGGATGCAAACGGAGGAATTTGGCAGTTTGTGATAGGCGTCGGCATAGGGTTGGCTGTCGGCTATGTGCTTTTAAAATAAGGAATAGATTTTCTGTCTTGCACACTTGTCAAACTGATTGAAAAAGCCAAAAAAAAACGGAATATTGACATTCTTTATTCCTCAAGTAATTTATTCTCTACTCATAGGCATATTTTATGAGTAGAGGATTTAAAAAAAAATTAATTTTTAATTTATTAAAACATGTAAAATAGTTGCAGCAAGAATATAAATATATTATTTTTGTCTTATTCTTAATCACTTGTAATCTTAATTTGTTATGGAAAATACTGATTTAAAAAGCATTAAAAGGGAAGTACCTCAAAGTATCAATCATAAAATTGACAAATTGATTCTATGTTTGATTATAGCATGTATGATTGCGCTATTTACAGGATATTTCTGTGGAAAATTAGTTGGTTTTCTTGTACAATGAAACGATAAGACGTTACCCTCTGTTGTTATTATTTCAAGTAAAGTAAAAGCGAATCCCGTTAGGAATTAAATGTTGGTAGAAAATCGGATTTTTTAATAAATCGACATGCCGTAGGTACGCAATGTGTTTATATAACATGCCTACGGCACATTGTATGTTTGTTGATACATGTATTATTCTATCAATACTTTGTTTTTTTTACGAAACAAACTTATTCAATTCCCGTCAATATGAAAAAAATTTATTATTATCTGAAACTTCTTTCCGCTGTTGTTTTTCCGATATTCATTCTCTATTATGTAGTATTTTATGCCATATTTTTTTATATGATAATCGGAAATACAAAAATAGCAACAATAAAAAGAAATGCTATATATACAGATAATATTGAATTCAAAGATGATATTATCCAGATAATGGATACCTGCATGAAAAAATTAGAAAATAATAATATTTCTATCCATCAAAAATATACTATCCTGTTTTCTACAACAATCGATAAATACAACCGGAATACTTTTTATTTGGCAAAAGGTTCATTGGGAAATAACTATTCCATGATGAATGTTTTGGTTTTAGCTCCGGCTGATTATAAAAGAAATCTACAACATAAATATGACGAAAAATTATTCAATAGGCGATTGTCTGATGTAATTGCTCATGAATTAACTCATTCTTATCTGAAAGAAAAAATGGGCTTTTTTAAATATATAAAAATGAACTTTTTTGGAAAATGGAAAAATGAGGGTTTTTGTGAATTCATTGCGAATTCATCTTCGTTTAATATTGAAGACGGTAAACGTATTTTTGTTGAAAACGGAGAAGAACAAGAAAAATTGAAATCAAATAAAGACATTCTGGCTTATTCTTATTTCTATTTTACATCCCGTTTAAAAACAGATTATTTGCTTTCTTACAAAAAAATATCTTTAAATGAATTTTTAAATACAGATTTTAATGAAACAGACTTGGAAAATGAAATTCGAAGATCGTTGCTCTCAAAAAAATATGTATTTGACAAACAGTAAATTCACGCTCGCGCGAATTTGCAATTTCCGCCGTAGCGGATATGTTGTCCGGCTGCTTACTTATTCAACTGGACTTGCAGTCTGACCTCTACAAAAAAATTCATTTTTAGAAATAAATAAAATGATTATCGGATGTTATGCCCGGCTCTCCCGGCAGGGCGACGCAAAAAATGTGCCAATGTTTCAAAAATATTCGTTCTTTTTTTGTCCCGCCGGGGACATTATATCGGTAGAAAACACCACATCCCTTCACCCCCCGGCCCGTCAGGGACAAAATGTTTCTTCTTCACATTACGTCCCTGACGGAACTTTGATCATCGGAGAAATTCTTATTTCTACCAATATGTTGTCCCTGACGGGACGAGAAGCGACATTTTTTTGAATTTATTTTTCAAAAAAACGAATATTACATTTTTACATCCCACTTGGGGGATAGATAGGTGCAACATCCGATAATCATAAACCTTTTAATCAATGATATATAATGTTGCTTATCGTCTGAAATCAATGCCGTAGGCATTGTATATTGGTAGAAAAATGCAACCCTCATCCTGTTATTGTCCCGTAGGGACAAAATTTCATATCCCGTCCCTGCCGGGACGGTGTGGGAGATGAGGAATATTATTTTTCTACCAATATTTAGTCCCTAACGGGACAAAAAAGAACGAATATTTTTGAAACATTGGCACATTTTTTACATTCCACCTGTAGGGATAACCGGATATAACATCCGATAATCATTAAACAAATTTATAAATATGTCACGAGTAAAAGATTTTATACTATTTTTGTAAAATGATGAGCCGGTAAGTATATGGCAGAATTTAATGTCTGTTATTTTGAATATGTTATTCCACCCTGTTTCCGCAGCACATGATAACGCTCCGAAATGTCAATAAAACGTATTATACGGGAGATACTGCTCTGCATGTATTGAAGGGGATCGATCTGCATATCGAACAAGGCGATTATGTTTCCGTCATGGGGGCTTCGGGTTCGGGAAAATCCACTTTGCTGAATATTCTCGGCATCCTCGATCATTACGATTCCGGCGATTATTATCTGAATAACATCCTGATCAAGAATCTTTCCGAAAAACAGGCTGCTGCTTACAGAAACGAAATGATCGGGTTTGTATTCCAGTCTTTCAATTTGATCAACTTCAAAAATGCCATGGAGAATGTCGCTTTACCGCTTTATTATAAGAATATCGGCCGTAAAAAGCGGAATGCCATAGCGCTTGAGTATCTTGACCGGATGGGGCTGAAGGACGGGGCGTATTATTTTCCGAACGAAATGTCGGGCGGACAGAAACAGAGGGTGGCTATTGCACGCGCCATTGTTTCCGGCCCGAAAGTTTTGTTGGCGGACGAGCCGACCGGCGCTTTAGACAGTAAAACGACCGAAGAGGTCATGCAATTGCTCGGCGAGCAGAACCGGGCAGGCATCACAACGATCATTGTTACGCATGAAAAGGCGGTAGCCGATGAAACCCGGAAAATTATCCGGATCAAAGACGGATTGATTCAGCATATTGAAGAAAATCATCCCGTCAAATCCAACTGATTTTTTCGATGATCCTTTTAAGTTCTTTCAATGGATATTTTGCAGGAAATACTCTCAAGTCTCAGGCATAACAAACTCCGTACGGTTTTGACCGGATTGTCGGTGTCATGGGGTATATTTATTCTGATTGTACTTTTGGGCGCCGGTAACGGGCTGAACAACGGTATCCGGCACAATTTTAACGATCGGGCCGTCAATTCGATACAAATGTGGTCGGGTAAATCTTCTTTGCCGTATCAGGGCTTGCAAGTCAATCGCCCGCTCGATTTTTCCGAAAAGCAGATCGATGCCATCAACACCCGGTTCACCGAACCGGATAAAAAAACAGGCATCATTGAAAAACAATCGGTAATTACCCGGAATACGGAATATGGAAACTATACGTTGCGAGGGGTCAATCCTTCGTATAAAGAAATTTTCAATCTTGAATTTGAACCCGGCGCCGGCCGGTTTATCAACGAATTTGATTTGCAAAATCACAGTAAAGTGGCTGTGATCGATAAAAAAATAGAGGAAGTTCTTTTCAAAGGCAAGCCGGCGTTGGGACAATTTATTCAGGTGGGGCCGGTCATGTTCCGGGTTATCGGCATCAATTCAAAAAAAGAATTGTACGAAAATCCGGTATGTTATATTCCTTTTACTACCGCACAAATCATCTATAATCCGAATCAAAAATTCAACAGCATTGCAATGACTATGCACGGATTGAAAACGGAAGCTGAAAATGATACGTTCAATTCCGAACTGACCAAAGTAATGGCCGGCAGCCTTCATTTCAATCCGGAAGACAAGCAGGCTCTTTATTTGTTCAATGCTCAACGTCAATATCTTCAAACCATGAAAATATTTGACGGAATAACTTTGTTTGTGACCATTGTCGGTATTCTGACTTTGATCGCGGGTATTGTCGGAGTCAGTAACATCATGCTGGTTTCAGTTAAAGAACGTTCCCGTGAAATAGGCATCCGCAAGGCAATCGGAGCGTCTCCGGGAATGATTCTGCGTTCTATCGTTATTGAATCGGTCTTAATTACAGGAGTTTTCGGCTATGTCGGAATGGTGGCCGGATTAGGGTTGACGGAATCGGTAAACTATCTTTTACAACAGTCGTCCGCCGGCGATTCCGACACCAATATGACGATTTTCCTCGATTCGACGGTACCTTTGACTTATGTATTTGCTTCGACGGTGATTCTGATTGTTTCGGGTATCGCAGCCGGTTATATCCCGGCACGCCATGCCGTGCGGATTAAACCGGTGGAAGCCATGAGGGAAAAATAAAAGAACTGAACAATATGTTTGACATAGATTATTGGCTGGAAATCTTGCACACCATCAAACAAAACAAATCGCGGAGTGTGCTCACCGCATTCGGGGTTTTCTGGGGGATGTTTATGTTTGTGGTCATGACCGGCTCCGGCTCTGCACTTAAACATGGTATGGATTCTATCATTGAAGGGTTTGCCACTAATTCTTGTTTCGTCTACGACCAACAAACCACCGAACCCTATAAAGGGTTTCGGAAAGGACGGAAGTGGTCGATTCAAAATGAAGATATTTCGCTCCTGTCAAGAAGTATTCCCGAAATACAGGATATGACCCCCATTCTTTTCGGAGGTCAAGATGTAAACAATGTGGTACGGGGAGACAAATCGGGGACTTACAGCATAAAAGGAATTTATCCGGGTTATAATAAAATTAAAGAAAATAAATTGATTTACGGGCGATATATCAATGACATAGACATTCGGGAAAAGCGCAAGACTTGTGTGATCGGGGAACGGGTGAGCGAAGTGCTTTTCGGCAGAAATGTCGATCCGACAGGACAGTACATGATGGTAAAAGGCATCTATTTCAAAGTCGTAGGCGTAACCCGCAATATTTCTCAAGTATATATCGGCGGACGGGATGAAGAATCTGTTATTCTGCCTTTTACAACTATGCAACAGGCTTTTGACATGGGAAATATAGTTAATTTCATCGCTGCAACAGCTAAACCGGACATCCGTGTCAAAGCCATAGAAGACAAAATCAAGACCATCTTGAAAAAGCAGCACGATATAGCGCCGACGGACAATGCGGCTGTCGGCAGTTTCAATATGGAAGAGCAATTCACGATGTTCCTTTATTTGGAGATCGGTATAGCGGCACTGATATGGATTGTCAGTATCGGAACGTTATTTGCCGGCGGAATAGGAATCAGCAACATCATGCTGATTACCGTTCGGGAACGAACCCGGGAGATCGGCATTCGCCGGGCGTTGGGAGCCACTCCCCGCCGGATTACCCTCCAGATTATCAGCGAAAGTATCGTACTTACACTGATGGCCGGTTTGTCGGGCCTGTTGTTTGGCGTAGGGTTGCTTGCCCTTGTCGGTCGGATACTTGGTACGACCGATAATTTTTTTCAAAACCCTCAAATCAGTTTCAGCGCAGCTGTAAATTCGTTAGTTGTTCTGCTTGTTATCGGAACTTTAGCCGGACTTATCCCGGCAAACCGAGCTATGACTATCCGTCCCATTGAAGCAATCGGAGAAGAATAAAAAATATTGTTTAACCTATAAATATGTCGCAAAAATCAGTTCATATTTTAAATGCCGGAGTCGCAAAGACGGAAAGACACGATGTTTAAATTCTTTGTGTCTTTTGCATCTTTGCGTTTGAAATAATAGACATTAAAAACTGTTGTTTTAATCGATTAAATGATTATAAAACGTGAAAAAAATTTTTAAAATATTCCTTTGTATTATTTTGTGTGTGATCGTATTCGGCACTTTTATTTTCCTTTGGAAAAAATCTCGTCCGGTGATTAAAAAATACGAAATCGTCGAAGCATCTGTAGACAACCTCGAAAAAAGAATTGTCGTTACCGGAAAAATCTCTCCGCGAAATGAAATCCTGATCAAACCTCAAATGTCGGGAATCATTGTGGAAATCTGCAAAAAAGCCGGTGACAAAGTATCCGTCGGAGATTTGATTGCAAAAATCAAGGTCATCCCCGATATGGTTAACCTCAACAGTGCAGAGTCAAGAGTTACACTTGCCCGGTTAGCTTTTGAGCAGTCGAAAAGGGATTTCGATCGGGATACCAAATTGTATGACGAAAAAGTGATTTCGAAAGAAGATTTTGATAAAACCCGTTTGAAATACGAGAATGACAAAGAAGAACTGAATACGGCAAAAGACAATCTCAGTCTGGTACGCGACGGCATTACAAGCAAATCATCGAAAATAAGCAATACGCTTGTTCGTTCCACCATCAACGGAACCATTCTCGATATTCCGGTCAAAGCCGGAAATTCGGTGATTCAATCCAATAACTTTAATGACGGAACAACCATTGCTACCGTAGCCGATATGAACGATATGCTTTTTGTAGGCAGGATGGATGAAACCGATGTAGGCAAACTCCAACCGGGAATGCACATGGATATTACCATCGGAGCCGTGGAGGATCAAAAACTGACTGCCGCGCTGGAGTATATTGCTCCGAAAGGAACGGAAGAGAATGGGGTAACGATGTTCGAACTGAAGGCTGCGCTCAAGATACCGCCTTCCGTTTTTGTCCGGGCCGGGTACAGCGCCAATGCCGAAATTTTGCTCAATCAACTGTACAAGGTGTTGACATTGCCGGAAGGCTGTATCGAATTCAGCGGAGATACCTCGTATGTGTATGTGCTGAAAACCAAAGAACCTCAAACCTTTGAAAAGAAACCGGTAACAGTCGGATTGTCCGACGGGATAAAAATTGAAATCAAATCAGGCCTTCAAGAAAAAGAAATGGTTCGCGGAACCGAAATTGTGGAAAAGAAATAAAATCATTTATAAACTGCTGACTTTGACACTTTAAAAGTGCGATTTTATAATTGGATAATAATCAATGATTTATGAATTTTGCGACATCAATTTGGGTGACTCGACATGAAATAACGCCGTAGGCGTGAAACCCGGATAACCTCGCACTGCGCTACGCTTGTGCGAGGTGAGGAAGTCCCCGCGAGTATGGAACTCCGAACCCCGCCGTGGCGGACATGTAGTCCGTCACTATTTTATTCGGAAGGACATGGAATAGAGGCAAGCTCCGGCGACTATAGGGCAATGTCCCACGCTATTGATTTTGCTCTTTCAGAGCATCCCGGCGAGGCCAAAAGCACTTGTTCAGCTTTATGGCATCCGAAACTCGTTATACTTGTTTACTCGTCAACTGTGTAAAAGGCTTTTCACCATCCGGATAACTTCCGGGACGGCAGCTTCGACTTCGGGCGATAATGTCATGTCCACTTCTTGGATGTTCTTCACGGAAATCACGATTAAATGAATTTCCGGCACCCGGCCGGTCAGGATCATGGCCTCAATCATGTCCCGCAGTCCGATTTCGTGAGCGCTCATCAGCGGAGGAAAATCGGAGGCATAACGGGGGCGGATCAACCGAACGGTTCCCGGAAGATGATCGTCAAGCGTGGCATCGATCATAATGATCCGATGATAGTCCTGCAACACGCCAAGCAAATGAAGCCCTCCGGTGCCTCCGTCCATCAGATGAACACCGGAGGGCAGCTCTTCGTGTTCCAACGCGCGAATCACATGGATCCCCACGCCTTCGTCCTTCAACAAAAGATTTCCCACGCCTAAAACAAGTGTATCCATATTCATTAAACAGATTCGGCTTTCGCTTCGCTTCGTTCTTTTTCTTCCTCGGCTGCGGCGACATCTTCTTCAATAAATTTCCAGCCGCCGATCATGGAAGAAGTCACCCCCCGGCGTTCGATGTAATCGTGATAAAAAACAAGATAAACATGTCCGATCGCAAAAAGAATAAAGAACCACATCAAAATATGATGAATCAGGCGGACATTCATATCTCCGCCGAGCAAAGGAACCACCCATGAAAATAAATGGGGCAGAAACGATTTGCTCATTTGGGCATATAGTCCGAATCCGGTCAGGCATTGCAAAGAAAAAGCCAGAAACAGCGCAAAATAAGAAACCGCTGCCAAAGTATTGTGGCCGATGCTGCCGACCGGCTTGTTTTTGACCATGAAAACATCCACTTTAATCACTTCGAGCAATTCTTTCCATTGCGATTTTTTCAACGGGATAAAATTTTTCCAATCCGCATATTTATTGCCGACAAATCCCCAATAAATCCGGAATACGAAATTAAACAAGAAAATAAACGCCGTGATGAAATGAATCAGGCGGACATCCCCGAACCAAAAACGAAAAGCGGCTTCTTTGTCACTCATGATACCGGGCGGATTGGCAATAATAAGACCCGTAATACACAAAATGACAATGCATAACGCATTCAGCCAATGGTAAAAGCGTACAGGCAATTCCCATACGTATACCTCTCTTAAATTCATATTACGACTTTTCATAAATAACCCCGTTATTCAGTGATTTGATGAATATAATTGCCTTTTTCATCGTACAAATGCACGGCACAAGCCAAACAAGGATCGAATGAATGGATGGTGCGCAATATTTCCAGCGGCAGTTTCGGGTCGTGGACGGGCGTGCCGATCAATGACGATTCGTATGCCGATAAATTTCCCTTTTCGTCACGCGGCGAGGCATTCCATGTGGTGGGAACGATCAATTGATAGTTTTTCACCCGTTTATTCTCGATAACGGCAAAGTGAGCCAAAGCACCTCTCGGAGCTTCCGTCAATCCTACGCCTTTTGCCTGTTCCGGCCATTTATCTTCGTCCCACAGTTCATGATTGACCATGCGGGTGTCGCTGCCCAAGTTGTTGACCAAGGTATCGTAAAATTCCAACGCCCAATCCGCGGCCAATTTTGTTTCCAATCCGCGGGCGGCCGTTCGTCCCAATGTGGAAAACAGTGCTTCCGGCGGTAAATCCAAATCTTTGAGCGTCTTGTCGATAAGCGATTTTTGAGGTTCGGCTCCGGCAGCGTAAGCCACCAGCAATCTGGCCAAAGGCCCCACCTCCATCGGCTTTTCCTTCCAACGCGGCGTCTTTACCCAACTGTATTTGTCATTCGTGTTCAACTTTTGATACGGCGGTTTGGGGCCCGTGTAATTCAGTTCGGTTTCACCCGCATACGGATGCAATCCGGTGCGATCGCCTTCTTTATATTTATACCAGGAATGATAAATATATTCCTTGATTTCATCCGGAGAATCGGCATCGACAGGGTGAACCTTTGTCAGATCCCGGTCAAGAATAATTCCGCGCGGCATTTTATATCCTTCGATGACGCCGTATCCTTTTGTCGGAAAATCACCGTAAGCCAGATAATTATGAACACCGCCGCCGATTTTGCCCCATTCGTCTTTATATACTCCGGCAATCATCAACAAATCGGGAATATAGACTTGATTAATGAAAACATGAGCATCCGTGAGAAGTTTCTTGACAAATGCAAGCCGCTCGGCATTGATCGCATTGGCTTCGTTCAGATTGACGGCGCCCGGCATTCCGCCCACCACATAATTCGGATGAGGATTTTTTCCGCCGAAAACAGCCTGAACCTTCACGATTTCTTTCTGCCATTCCAATGCTTCAAGATAATGGGCCACAGCGACCAGATTTTGTTCGGGAGTCAGTTTATACGCAGGATGTCCCCAGTAACCATTGGCGAAAATACCCAATTGGCCGCTTTCGACAAATTTTTTTATCCGGTTTTGTATCTCCATGAAATACCCTTCGGAACTTTTCGGCCAAGCCGAAAGTTTTTGCGCGGCAAGAGCCGTTGCCGCAGGATCGGCTTTTAGTGAAGAAACGACATCCACCCAATCCAAAGCGTGCAAATGATAAAAATGAACCACATGATCGTGCATGTATAATACACATGCCATGATGTTGCGCACCATTTCGGCATTGGCGGGAATCGTTATGTGGAAAGCATTTTCCACGGCACGCACGGAGCAAAGGGAATGAGTGGACGTGCAAACGCCGCATACGCGCCCCACAAATGCCCATACGTCACGCGGATCGCGATCCCGGACGATTTGCTCTATCCCGCGCACCATCGTCCCGGAACTGAATGCATCTTTTATTTTTCCGTTTTCTATTTCGGCTTCGATTCTTAAATGACCTTCTATACGTGTAATAGGGTCGACAATTATTCTTTCGGACATAGTTTATTTTAAGTTAAGAGTTAAGAATTAAGAGTTAAAAGTAGGAGTTAAGAGTTAAGAGTTAAAAATTAAGTATTAAGAATTCGAAGTATTATTCTCTATTTTCACCAACTCTTAACTCTTAATTCTTAACTCTTAACTTTTCAGTTTTCTTCTTCCCCTTTGTTGTTGATTAACTTTTTCTTACGAATATTGGTAGCAACGGCGTGTGCCGCGATTCCCGCAACGGTGGCGGCGCCGACGGCCAAGCCGATTTGATCGGCTGTTGCTTCTATGCCGAAAGCGTGCAATGCCGGTTCGCGTTTGTAGAACGGACTTTTATCCCAGAATCCGGCTTCGCTGCATCCGAGGCAGGGATGTCCGCTTTGGATCGGATAACTCGTTCCTTCGTTCCATTTAATAATACCGCAGGAGTTGTAAGTGGCAGGCCCCCGACATCCCATTTTATAAAGACAATACCCTCGTTTGGCGTTTTCGTCGTCGAAGCTTTCCACAAACAAACCCGCATCAAAATTAGCTCTGCGGTAGCAGGTGTCGTGTACGCGACGAGAATAAAACGCTTTGGGGCGTCCCAGACTGTCTAATTGAGGAATAGTGCCGAAAGTCAGCAGATGCACGACCACTCCGGCCATGACTTCCGCAATGGGCGGGCAACCTTGTACATTGACGACCGGTTTTCCTTTGATAATCTGATGAGCCGGTTTTGCTCCCGTCGGATTGGGGGCGGCAGCCTGTACGCAACCCGCCGAAGCGCAATTTCCCCATGCTACAACCGCTTTGGCGCCTTCCGCCGCTTCTTCCACGATTTGTAAGGCGCTGCGGCCGCCGATGCAACAATAGGCTTCGTTTTTGGTCGGAATGGAACCTTCGATCATTAAAATGTATTCGCCTTTGTACTTTTGCATGGTGTCGCGCATGCTCTTTTCGGCTTGTTCACCGGAAGCGGCCATCAATGTTTCGGTATAATCCAATGAAATTTGGTCGAAGAGAAGAGCCGACAAAACAGGGTGAGTGGTGCGAATAAACGATTCACTGCAACAGGTACATTCCTGAAGATGCAACCAGATGATCGGAAGACGCGATTTTTTATCCAACGCCTCTACAACTTGAGCGACTCCGGAAACTTTCAGTCCCATCATTGCGGCAAATGTTCCGCAAAATTTCAGAAAATCACGACGAGAAACTCCTTTCCGGGAACATTCCTCGTATACAGACAAGTTCTTGTTTTTCATGTGTTTATTTTTTATTTTTTAGTTATGGTCACATAGAATGTCCCTATAATAATCATTTTGCTTGGCGACACTTTTGTATCATGGACATTTCATACGTTAATTAAATTTATATAAATTCAGCAAATTCTCGGTAATTGTTCTCCGGTGAGCATGGTGACGATCCGGTGATTGCCGTAAATCGTTTTCATGCTGACTGAAGCGCCGCCCGGTTCCAAGACGCGGCCGATAACACAAGTCTGTCTGCCTTCGGAAAATTGTTGAAGGAGAGCAACGGCTTCTCCCGCATGTTTTTCCGGTAAAATAACCAATAAGATTCCTTCATTGGCAATGTATAACGGATCCAATCCCAATATTTCGGAAGCGGCCCGCACCGCGTCGGGAACAGGCAGCCGCGCTTCGTCCAATTCGATTTTCACCTTAGAGGCTTCGGCTATTTCGTTCAATGTCGTACCGACTCCTCCGCGTGTGGGATCCCGTAAAACATGAACATCTGTTATTGTTTTAACCAATTTCGAGGTCATTTTGTTTAATGAAGCGGTATCACTTTCGAGCGTTGTTTCAAATCCCAGACTTTCTCTGGTCGATAAAATCGTTATTCCGTGCACACCGATATTTCCGCTGCAAATAACGACATCTCCCGGTTCCGCCTTTGACGGAGAAATACAGACATCCGGAGGAACAGCGCCGATTCCGCTCGTATTAATGAATAATTTATCGCATTGTCCGTGTGCCACCACTTTTGTATCGCCCGCAATAATCCGGACATCCGCTTTTTCGGCGGCGATTTTCATTGCATATACGATCTTTTGCAGGTCGGATAACGGTAATCCTTCTTCCAGAATAAATCCGACAGTCAAAAACATCGGATCGGCGCCGCAACAAGCCAAATCATTGACCGTTCCGTTCACGGCCAGATCGCCGATGTTTCCTCCCGGAAAAAAGATCGGATCCACCACGAAAGAATCGGTGGAACAGGCCAATTTTCCCGCATTCATCGGAAAAACACATCCGTCGTGATTCTGCTCCAACCATTCATTTTTAAATGCCGGATAAAAAATCGTGTCGATCAACCGGCGGGAAAGTTTCCCGCCGCTTCCGTGGCCCAACAACACACGGTCAAAATCCGTAAAAGAAACAGGACAAGTTATTTCCATTGTTTATGCGATGATCATTTTTTTAAAATACGCGGAACAAACCCCTTCGGAAGAAACCATGGGAGCGCCCGAAGGATGTTCGGGATTGCATGTCGTTCCAAAATAAACACAATCGGACGGCTGTTTGTTTCCCTTCATGATGTCTCCGGCGATACAAACATCTGTTGCGGAAGCCGTTTTCGGGATATGTTTCGAAGGAAATTTTTTTCCTGCATCAAATTCTTCATGCCGTTTATTCAGGCTTAATCCGCTTGCCGGAATAACCCCGATTCCACGCCATTCCATATCGACCGGCACGGTCATTTCTTCCATCAATTGAATGGCTTCGGGATTGCCGGTATCGGAAACAACTCTTTTGTATGCGTTTTCGACTTGAGCGATTCCTCTCTCCAATTGACAGACACATTTATAAATACCGTATAATAAATCGGTCGGTTCAAATCCCGTGACCACCATCGGCCGATTGTATTCGGCGGCCAATGTGCGGTAAGCCCCGCACCCGGTGACGGCGCAAACATGTCCGGCAGTCAGAAATCCCGATACTTGATGATCCGGTTGCCGGAGAATCATATCTATGGCCGGAGGAACCGTAAACAACGACGTCAATAACGAAAAATTTTTCAGGTTTCTTCTTTTTGCTTCTTTCAATGTCGCCAAATACACAGGAGCAGTCGTTTCAAACCCCACGGCAAAAAATACGATTTCTTTTTCGGGATTTTCGGATGCAATCGCTATAGCATCCGACGGAGAATACAAGATACGGATATCAGCGCCCGCAGCCTTGGTTTTCAATAAATCGGACTCGGAGCCGGGAACGCGCATCATATCACCGAAAGAAGTAAAAATCACTTCGGGGCGTTTGGCAATCTCCAGCACATGATCGATGATCCGGATCGGAGTGACGCATACCGGACATCCGGGGCCGTGCAACAATTTTATTTCGGAAGGAAGCATTTCTTCTATCCCGAATCGTGCGATGGCATGCGTTTGTCCCCCGCAAATTTCCATGATTTTCCACGCATGGACGGTTTCTTTGTGGATGGCATTCACCAGCGTCCGAACCCGGTCATTGTTGCGAAAATCTTCCGTATATTTCAATTCCATATCGTTGACGGGTAAACAAGTTACACACACCGGTTGTTGTCCGCATCAAGAGAACGGGCAATCAAGTCAAAATCAGCCAAGGTTTCTTCCGCCTGTCGGGGATCTATCCGGGAAATCGCCATGCCGGCATGAGCCAAAATATAATCCCCTTCACCGGCATCGACCCATTGGATGCAAATGGTTTTGACAATGCCTCCGAAATCGACTTTTGCCGTTTTCATCTCGGGAACGGAAGCATCAACGGCAAGAATTTTTCCGGGTACCGCTAAACACATAACGTTTATTTATTGTTCTGTTTTTAAAACATCAAATATAAGAAATTTTGGAATATCAAAACGGTTATCGGCGATAATTTTTATCTTTGTGACAAGCAATAGTGTAAAGACATGATGGTATTCAGTGATTTTCCGGAGAATCCGGAGGTATATGCCGAAGACATGCAATTCATGGTCGGCAAAACCATTGAGGCGCACGGTCGTTCGGAATGGCGGTCGGCGGTGTTGACTAATGAACTTCACGGACATTTAGGTATTTACACTCTTATCGGAGTGAAAATGGGAGTGAAAGCAAGGGAATATCTCGAGGCAAAATTCGGACGCATCCACATCGAATCGTCAGCCGGTATCGTCCCGCCCGTCAGTTGCATAAACGATGGTCTGCAAGTAAGTACGGGCGCGACATTCGGACACGGTCTGATCAGTTCTCCCCCCACCGAAAATGCTTTGCCGGAAGCCGTTTTCCGGTACAACGGCAAAATCATACGAATGAAATTGAAACCGTCGGTATTGTCCGAAATTCAACAAGAAATAACCGGAGCGGTCAAGAAATATGGACATTCCGGAGAATATTGGAAATACGTCCGAAAACTGGCGATACGTTATTGGTACGAATTGGACCGGAACGAAATTTTTGAAATTCACGAGGTGAGGTAGATGGTCATCCGTCTGTAAATTAAAATCATGATAACGGAATTAATCATTCAAGGGTTGGTGCAAGGAGTGGGCTTTCGTCCGTTCATCTATTTGCTGGCCCGTGAAATGAATATCAAAGGAACGGTTATCAATCGGAACAACGGCGTGCTTATTCGTGCGGATCTTTCGGAAAAACAACGGAAAGAATTGATCGAACGGATTTCGACCGAACATCCGCCGATTGCTTCCATTCATCACATCGAAATACGGGAATTGCCTGAAAGCACGGATCAATACACCAGATTTTCAATTGCGGCAAGCTGCTCCGAATCCGACGAAATCACACAAATAGCTCCCGATATCGCCGTTTGTGACGATTGTTTGAACGATAGAATTTCACAACCGCACCGCATCGGTTATCCGTTTGTCAACTGTACCCGATGCGGTCCCCGTTTTTCCATTATCGAAGATCTGCCTTACGATCGCATTCATACCACCATGTCATCGTTTGCCATGTGTCCGGAATGCCGGAAAGAATACACGGACATCACCGACCGCCGCTTTCATGCGCAACCTGTTGCATGCAATCATTGCGGCCCTATTTATTATATGACGTACCGACAAAAAATATATACCGATTATCGGGAAATCATTGCCATAACTTCCCGCATGTTAAATGACGGTAAAATCATTGCCGTGAAAGGCATCGGCGGATATCATCTGGCCTGCGATGCAACGAACAATGCGGCGGTTAAACGCTTGCGCCGGATCAAAATACGGGATACCAAACCTTTTGCGGTGATGTTTAAAGACATCGGGCATCTGCTCCCTTACGTCTTTCTGAACGAAAAAGAAAAGGAAAATCTTCTTTCCCGTCGCAGACCGATTGTATTGTTGAAACAGCGAAAATCGCCGGCGCCCGATATTAATCCGGGAATGCGCACGTTGGGTTGCATGCTTCCCTACATGCCCGTTCACTACGATTGGTTTCAATATATCGATTCTCCGGTATTGGTCATGACAAGCGGAAATATCAGTGATGTGCCGATTGCCGTCATGCCGGAAGAAGCCGAACAACAATTGGGCGGCAAAGTCGATTTGTTGCTGCATCATAACCGTCCGATCCGAAATCGTGTGGATGATTCCGTGGTACAGGTTTGCAACAATCGAACCTGCGTCATTCGCCGTTCGCGCGGATATGCACCCGAACCCTTTTTTCCGGATACTCCGGTGGAAGGAATTTTAGCGTTCGGAGCGGAAAAAACAAATACATTTGCATTGGGCCGGAAAAATACCGTTATTCAAAGTCAATATATCGGGGATTTGAAAAATGAAGAAACTTTCCGGTTTTATACGGAATCATTGGCGCAATTTCAGCACTTGTTCCGTTTTGCGCCCCGGTATTTGGCATGTGACCTTCATCCCGACTATTTATCGACCTTACAGGCAGAACAATCGGCCTCGAAAAACGGAGTGCCTTTGTTGAGAGTGCAACATCATCATGCGCACGCTGTTGCCTGTATGGGGGAACACCGGCTTAATGAACCGGTTCTGGCGGTTGTGTGGGATGGTACCGGAGCGGGTGATGACGGCAAAATATGGGGAGGAGAATTTTTCCGGTGCGACCGCAAGCAATATATCCGTTTGTCTCAATTGGAATATATACCGATGCCGGGCGGAGACAAAGCGGCGTTGGAACCTTGGCGGTCGGCGGTCGCCTGTCTGCATCATTACGGGCTTCCTTTTCCTCCGGCGTTTACGGCAAGGATAGGTCAAGAGAAAATCGATATAGTGACCGCCATGATCGACAAAGAAATCAATACCCCCTACACGTCGAGTGCGGGGCGGCTGTTCGACGCTTTCGCATCGTTGATCGGAATTTGTGACACGGCGACCCGCCAAGCCGAAGCTCCGGTTTTGTTGGAACAACATGCCGACGAAAAATGTATGCTGCGTTATCCGGTAAATGCCGGTGAAAATCCGGTTTCCTGCCGTTCGGTGTTGGAAGGAATTTTAAAAGATATGCAGGAAGATGTTGCTTCGGAAATCATTGCCGCAAAAATTCACAACTCATTGGCCGATTTAATCGTACTGAAAATAAAACAGTTGATCAAACAAACGGGGATCGGGAAAGTCATTCTTTCCGGCGGATGTTTTCAAAATAAACGATTGGCGGAAACGATAGAACAGTTGATTTCAACGGAAAAATCCGTTTCTTTGTATATGCCGGGACAAATTCCGTGTAATGACGGAGGAATTGCGGTCGGGCAAATTCTTGTTGCCGCAGCCCGGAACGATTTAACAAGTAAACAAGTGGACGAGTAAACGAGCAGACAAATGGATCGGGTTACTTGTCTGTTAAAAAAAACAGTATGCACGAATTATCCATTGCGTTAAGCATCATAGAATTGGCGGAAGGGCAGGCGTATGACCACGGGGCTTCCGAAATCGAGGAGGTGGAATTGGAAATCGGATCTCTGGCGGGTGTGGAATTGCAGGCACTTGAATTTGCCCTTGCAAGTTCGGTCAAAAATACGATGTTGGAACATGCGCGTATGGTGCGTCGCGATATTTCCGGAGAAGGACGATGCTGTGATTGCGGGGGTGTTTTTCCGGCGGAAGCACTTTTGATGTCCTGCCCCGTTTGCGGATCATACGCGGTGAAAATTATCAAAGGAAAGGAACTGAGGATCAAATCGATCGTAATCAAATGAAATTTAAATATATCGTAAAAAACGGTTTATATTTTAAACGCTAAGGCGGAAAGACGCAAAGTTTAAATTCTTGGTGACTTCGTGTCTTTGCTTCTTCGCGTTTAAAACAGTAGATATTAAATTCGCCGGGTACTTATAGAATTATAATTAAAATCAAAAACAAATATGTGTGGAATTTGCGGATGCGGTGACCACGGTCATCATCATGAAAATGAACATAAACATCATCATCACGATCACGAAACCGGAAGAATCTCCGTGGAACAGGATATTCTCCGGCAAAACAATTTGTCGGCAGAGCGGAACAGAGGATATTTCGAAGCAAAAAATATCTTCTGTGTCAATTTGATGAGTTCTCCGGGATCGGGTAAAACAACGCTGTTGGAAGAAACCATTCGCCGGTTGAAAGACAAAATTTCCGTTTACGTTATCGAAGGCGATCAACAAACTTCCAACGATGCCGACCGCATCAAAGCGCTTGATGTGCCTGTTTTTCAGGTAAACACCGGAACAGGTTGTCATTTGGATGCATCCATGATTTGCCATGCCTTGCAGCATTTGAATCCCGGAAACAACGCCGTTCTTTTGATCGAGAATGTCGGAAATTTGGTTTGTCCGGCTATGTTCGATCTGGGAGAAGCCTGCAAAACGGTTATTGTCAGCACCACCGAAGGCGACGACAAGCCGTTGAAATATCCGTACATGTTTCAAGAAGCAGACATTTGTATTATCAACAAGACCGATTTACTGCCGTATCTTCGTGCCGATATGAATCTGCTTCGTGAAAATTGTTTGAAAGTGAATCATCATCTGGAAATATTCGAAATGTCGGCATTGAACGACACGGGAGTGAAAGAATGGTGCGACCGGTTGATGAATGCAGTCGGTACGCCGATTTGAATCGGTTAAAAATACTTTTTTACCTCCCTTACTTACTGTAAATTTTCCCTTTGTCAAAATAACGTTCAGATCTTTTTAAAATCCTTTCTATATTGTACTTATAACAATATAGAAGGGATTTCATATTGTATTTTTAATGATATATAATGTATTGATTTATAAAATATTATGATAAAATAACTTGACTTTTACTTGTTTTTGAAATTTAAACATGATACATTTGCCTCATCTAATATCACATCAAGATGAACACGGGAATTACAGATTATCCATTTATGCAGACGTTTGTCTCCGTTGACTGTGTGGTACTCGGTTTCGACAAAAATCGGTTGAATGTGTTGTTGGTGCAACGTAATACCCTTACACCCGACGGAAAAGATCTGAAGCTTCCGGGCAGTCTGATCTATCAGCGGGAAGATACCGACGAGGCAGCCCATCGCGTTCTCAATGAATTGACAGGGATCAAAAAAATGACGCTGAAACAATTCAAAAGCTTTACTTCTCCTCAACGAACGGCCAATCCCGATGATGTTGCGTGGCTGGAAATAGCTTATCATAATAAAATAGACCGATTGATTACCATTGCGTATCTGTCTTTATGTAAAATCAACCGGAAACTCAATATCGCATCTAAATATAAAACGGTCGATTGGCGTCCGGTCGATGATTTGCCGCAAATGCCTTTCGATCATAACCAAATAGTGAACACGGCGTTGAAAGAAATCCGCAATTGGGTCGAAAACGAACCGGCGATTTTATTCGAACTGCTTCCGACCAAATTTACCGCAGCCGAACTGCGCCGCCTTTACGAAGCCGTTTATGATAAAAGATACGATGTCCGCAATTTTCACAAAAAAATGGCCGGGATGGATTATATCGTCCCTTTAGACGAAAAGCAAGAAGGTGTTTCCCACCGTGCCGCCCGTTTTTACAAATTCGACAGAATCTTGTATAATAAACGAAAAACCAAAATTTGATAAATTTCAATGAATAAATTTCAATAACCCGATTTTTTAACTCTTAATTTTTAACTCTTAACTCTTAATTTAATATGTATTTCCTCGGTTACGACATCGGCAGTTCTTCCGTCAAAGCATGTTTGGTGGAGGCAGCGACAGGAAAAATCAAAGCATCGGATTTTTTCCCGAAAACGGAGATGGCCATTCATGCGGAAAAAAACGGATGGGCGGAACAAGATCCCGAAGCATGGTGGAATAATTTAAAGGCGGCGCATGAATCCGTCATGAAAAAATCCGGAATTTCCGGAGAAGACGTCAAAGCCATCGGTATTTCCTGGCAGATGCACGGATTGGTATTGGTCGACAAAAACCAAAAAGTATTGAGGCCGTCGATTATCTGGTGCGACAGCCGTGCCGTTTCGTACGGCGAAAAAGCATTTCAAGCCATCGGGAAAGAAAAATGCCTCTCGCGATTGCTGAATTCACCCGGAAACTTTACCGCGGCTAAATTGGCTTGGGTAAAAGAAAACGAACCCCGGATTTACGAAAAAATCGACAAAATCATGTTGCCCGGCGATTACATCGGCATGAAATTGACCGGAAACATCGCGGTGACTGTCGAAGGATTATCCGAAGGCATCTTTTGGGATTTCAAAGAAAACCGGTTGTCCGAAGAGGTGATGAATTACTTCGGATTCGATCAGAGCATTATTCCCGAAATTAAGCCCACATTCGGAGTACAAGGAACGGTTTCTGCGGCTGCGGCCAAGGAATTGGGATTGAAAGAAGGGATTCCCGTCAGCTATCGTGCAGGCGATCAGCCCAACAATGCACTTTCGTTGAATGTGTTCGAACCCGGAGAAATCGCATCTACCGCCGGAACATCGGGAGTCGTTTACGGCGTGCTGGATCAAGTCAATTACGATCCGTTGTCGCGGGTGAATACCTTCGCGCATGTCAATCATTCGCCGGAAAAAACCCGCTTGGGCGTGTTGTTGTGCATCAACGGAACCGGTATTTTAAATTCATGGATCAAAAAAAATCTGGGTTCCGAAAACATCAGTTATAAAGAAATGGATGCGTTGGCCGATCAATCGCCGATCGGATCCAAGGGCCTTTCCGTCATTCCTTTCGGAAACGGGGCCGAACGCATTCTGGAAAATAAAGAGGTGAATTGTTCCATGCACGGTATCAATTTCAATATACACGCATTGTCCGATATCCTCCGTGCGGCGCAGGAAGGCATTGTATTCTCCTTCCAATACGGCATGGAAATCATGAAGGGAATGGGAATGGACATTCGCGTTATTCGTGCGGGAAATGCCAACATGTTTTTCAGTCCGATTTTCCGTCAAACGCTGGCAAGTATCAGCGGCGCCGTCATTGAACTGTACGATACCGACGGAGCAGCGGGAGCCGCCAAAGGAGCGGGAATCGGCATCGGATATTACCAATCGAATAAAGAAGCCTTTGCATCCCTCGAAAAATTGGCGGTTATCGAACCGGAAGCGGAATTATCCGCTCAATATCAGGAAGCATATACCCGGTGGAAACAATATTTGAGATGATACCCGTAGGGGCGACCCTACGGTCGGCAATATAATCGGCGCATTCAAATCAATCGTAACGGTTAATATATCAACGGCATACGAGATGATTACGAATACATTATCAATAATCCTGTAAAATGAGAATCCGATAGATTTTACAACAAATTATAACCCAAATATTTATTATTAAAATTAAAAAAACTATGGCAACAAAAGAGTACTTTCCTGAAATCGGGAAAATTAAATTCGAAGGAAAAGACAGTAAAAATCCGTTGGCATTTCGTTATTACGATGCCGAAAAGGTAGTGTACGGTAAAAAAATGAAAGAATGGTTCAAATTCTCCATGGCATGGTGGCACACCCTTTGCGCCGACGGCGGCGACCCTTTCGGTCCCGGAACCAAATCATTTCCTTGGTCGAAAGGTGCATCCGCTTTGGAAATCGCCAAACAAAAGATGGATGCGGGTTTTGAATTTATGCAAAAAGCCGGTATCGAATACTATTGTTTCCACGACGTGGATTTGATTGCCGAAGGCGATTCGATTGAAGAATACGAAGCCAATATGAAAGCCATCGTTGCTTATGCGAAACAAAAACAAGCGGAAACCGGAATCAAATTGTTGTGGGGGACGGCAAATGTGTTCAGCAACAAACGTTACACGAACGGAGCCGGCACGAATCCCGATTTCAATGTGGTAGCCCGTGCTGCCGTTCAACTCAAGAACGCTTTGGATGCTACGATTGAACTCGGAGGACAAAATTATGTATTCTGGGGCGGTCGCGAAGGCTATTATTCACTGCTGAACACCGATATGAAACGGGAAAAAGAACACTTGGCCAAGTTGTTGACCGCAGCCCGCGATTACGCACGTTCCAAAGGATTCAAAGGCACTTTCCTGATTGAACCGAAACCGATGGAACCGACCAAACATCAATACGATGCAGATGCGGAAACGGTTATCGGCTTCTTGCGCGCTCACGGTTTGGATAAAGATTTCAAATTGAATATCGAAGTCAATCACGCTACTTTGGCGGGTCATACGTTCGAACACGAACTGCAATGTGCCGCCGATGCCGGTATGTTGGGTTCTATCGACGCTAACCGCGGTGATTATCAAAACGGTTGGGATACCGACCAATTCCCCGTTGATGCTTTTGAACTTACCCAAGCCATGTTGGTTATTTTGAAAAACGGCGGTTTGCAAGGCGGCGGTACGAATTTCGACGCCAAGACCCGTCGCAGCTCTACGGATTTGGACGATATTTTCATTGCACACATCGCCGGAATGGATACTTTTGCCCGTGCATTGGAATCCGCCGCCGCGATCTTGGAAAAATCGCCTTATCCTCAAATGGTGAAAGACCGTTACGCTTCTTTCGATTCCGGCGAAGGCAAAAAATTCGAAGAAGGTCAATTATCGCTCGAAAACTTGGTACACTATGCGAAATCGAAAGGCGAACCGGCTCAAATCAGCGGAAAGCAAGAACTGTATGAGTCAATTGTCAACATGTATGTTTGATGATTGAATCGTTGAATCGTTAAATTGTTTAACGATTCAACGATTTAACAGTGTAACGATTTAACAACAAAAAACACCATGAACAAAGACTATAACTTAACCTACATCATGGGTATCACATTAGTTGCTACCTTGGGCGGGTTGTTGTTCGGATACGATACGGCAGTTATTTCGGGAGCGGAAAAAGGATTGGAAGGTTTTTTCCTGCAAGCTACAGATTTTCAATACAATAAAATCTTGCATGGAATTACCTCTTCCAGTGCATTAATCGGCTGCGTGATCGGAGGAGCCGTATCGGGCCTCTTCGCATCGCGGTTCGGGCGGCGCAATTCCTTGCGTTTCTCTTCCATAATGTTTTTCTTGTCGGCATTAGGTTCCTTTTATCCGGAATTTTTATTCTTTCCATACGGGGAGCCTTCGTGGGGTTTATTGATAGCGTTCAATTTCTATCGCATCATAGGCGGCATCGGCATAGGATTGGCTTCAGCCATCGTACCCATGTATATTGCCGAAATAGCGCCATCGTCTATTCGCGGCACCTTGGTTTCCTGTAACCAGTTTGCCATTATCTTCGGGATGTTGGTGGTGTATTTTGTGAATTATATGATTTTGGGCGATCATACCAATCCGATTATCGACAAAAGTCCGGAAGGAATCCTTTCGGTGAATGCCGCTTCCGATCCATGGACCATCGCCACGGGTTGGCGATATATGTTCGCTTCGGGGGCATACGTTGCCGCATTGTTCGGGATTCTGTTGTTCTTCGTACCGAAAACGCCTCGCTATCTCGTGTTAACCGGTCAAATACCGGAAGCTTTAACTGTTTTGACAAAAGTGAACGGTGCAACAAAAGCCAAAGAAATTTTAGCCGAAATCGAAGCTGCATCAAAAGAAAAGACGGAAAAACTGTTTGCTTACGGAGTGGCGGTTGTTGTTATCGGTATTCTTTTGTCGGTATTTCAACAGGCGATCGGAATCAATGCCGTGCTGTACTATTCGCCGCGTATTTTTGAAAGTGCAGGTGCGGGCGACGGCATGATGCAAACGGTAATCATGGGAGTGGTGAATATTGTGTTCACGGTAATTGCCATCCTGACAGTCGATAAGTTCGGGCGCAAACCTTTATTGATTATCGGTTCGATCGGTATGGCGGTTGGCGCCTTTGCCGTAGCGCTTTGCGACAATTTCGGCTTGAAAGGCATCGTCCCGGTCGTATCGATTATTGTATATGCCGCTTTCTTCATGATGTCGTGGGGGCCGATATGCTGGGTATTGATTTCGGAAATTTTCCCGAATACCATCCGAGGCAAAGCCGTAGCCATTGCGGTAGCTTTCCAATGGATTTTCAATTACATTGTTTCTTCTACATTTCCGCCGTTATACGATTTCAGTCCCATGGTAGCTTACGGATTGTACGGAATCATGTGCGTGCTGGCAGCTGTCTTCGTTTGGACGCGGGTGCCGGAAACCAAAGGAAAAACCTTGGAAGACATGAATAAATTGTGGAGAAAATAATAAAGGAGATGGATTGCTTTTTTCTGAAAAGGAGGTGATTTTTAAGTCATCTCCTTTTTCGATTTGTTAAACTAACATTAAAAATTATCAATTGAACACATTTTCGGAATATTTTTTGTAATCTTGTGACAAAATAAAAACAAATCTCAATTTATGGAAACTGTTAAACTTTATTCATGGGGTTATACTCATGTAAAAACGTATCTTTTTGCGGTATTGTTTATTGCGGGAAATTTGATTCTTCCGCAGGTATGCCATGCGTTGCCGATAGCCGATGGCGGGTTGATGTTGTTGCCGATTTATTTCTTTACGTTGATCGCTGCTTATAAGTACGGGATCCGCGTCGGATTGTTGACGGCTGTTCTTTCGCCGCTTTTGAACAATCTTTTTTTCGGAATGCCTCCGACGGCTCTTTTGCTGGCCATTCTCGTAAAATCGGTTTTTTTGGCTGTGGCGGCAGCCCTTGTTGCCCGTCGTTCGGGACAAATATCCATTCTTGCGTTGGTCGTTGTCGTATTGGCTTATCAAGTATTCGGAACACTTGTTGAATGGGCGATCGTAAAAGATTTTTATGTGGCGGTACAAGATTTCCGCATCGGGATTCCCGGCATGTTGCTTCAAGCATTCGGCGGATATTTGCTGTTGAAGGCGATTGCGAAACTGTAAACGGAAAGAACGGTTTATGCAACAGGTTAAAACATTCGAAGAAGTAAAAGAACGTTTTCGAACCATCGTTTTCAATGAGCATTTTGATCTGATCGTCGCCATTGCCAACGGCGGGATTATTCCTGCGGCCATTTTGAACCAGCGGTTGAATATCGAAATCCGTTTGTTGAAAATCAATTTCAGAGACGCTGCTCAAACACCGATATATGATCAGCCGAAATTAATCGCTCCGATTGATTTCAAGGTGGAAGGAAGAACCGTTTTATTGGTGGAAGATCGTGTAAAAACGGGCGCTTCTCTGAATTTTGCCAAAGAATTGCTGCAAAGTGCAAAGACGATAAAAACATTTGCCGTGAACGGGAATGCCGATTATTCGCTTTACGACGAAGTTTGTTTTAAATTCCCGTGGATATTGTAATAAAATGCTGAACAGAAAACCTCCGGTAACGCTGTTTTTAATGTTATGTTCGGGAATAATGTTTTTCCCGGCATTATCGGCAAAAGAAAATCTTTCGGGCCCCGAATCGTTGTCTTCGGATTCGTCGAAACATAAAATCGTGCAATTGGACGAAGTTTCCGTAACAGGTACACGCACGGAAACGGATGTCCGCAATTTGCCGATGAGTATTACGCGGATCGGTCACACGCAAATAGAAACCCGTTTCGAGCAGTCGTTGCTGCCGATTATCGCCGAACAGGTTCCGGGATTATTCATTTCCTCGCGAGGCATCATGGGGTATGGGGTTTCCACGGGAGCAGCCGGAAACATCACCGTCAGAGGAGTCGGAGGAAGCCCGACGACGGGCGTGTTGGTGTTGATCGACGGACACCCGCAATACATGGGATTGATGGGACATCCGTTAGCGGATTCATATCAGTCGATGATGGCCGAAAAAGTGGAGGTGATCCGCGGGCCGGCATCCGTATTATATGGTTCGAATGCGCTGGGCGGGGTCATCAATATCATTACGAGAAAAGAGGAAGAAGGTATTCGTTCCGGTGTCTATTTATTATACGGTTCATACAACACATTGACGAGCGAAATCAACACTTCCGTGAAAAAAGGCAGGTATTCGGGATATCTTTCGCTGGATTATAATCGGACGGACGGACATCGCGACAATATGGATTTCGATGAATTCAGCGGTTATATGAAATTGGGATATGACATTTCTTCCGCTTGGAAAACATCTGTCGATTTAAATGTCAATCAATCCGAATCGTCCAATCCCGGGCCGGTGTATGAGCCGATTACCGATAATGATGCTGATGTTTTGCGCGGAATGACGTCTTTTGCGTTGGAAAACAAATACAAACAGACATCAGGCGCGGTAAAATTATTTTACAATTTCGGGGCGCATAAAATTAACGACGGTTATCGTCCGGAATTAGGAGAAACTCCGCTTGATAACCGTTTTCGGTCGAATGATGATTTGTTCGGAGTATCCGTTTATCAATCCTGCGGTTTTTTTAAAGGCAATCAAACAACGGCGGGATTTGATTTGCAGCGTTCGGGCGGTCATGCTTGGAACAAGATGCCGGCCGGTAGTCCGAAGGAAGAATTGGCAAACGAAAAAATAACCGATGCCGCCGGATATATCAGTCTTCAACAGTACATGACCGACAAACTGATTCTGAACGGAGGAGTAAGGCTTGATTACAACAGTAAGGCCGGTACGGAATGGGTTCCGCAGGGAGGAATAAGTTATAAAATTTCCGGTACGGGTACGTTGAAAGCGATGGTAAGTAAAGGATTTCGTAATCCGACAATCCGGGAATTGTATATGTTTCAACCGAAGAATCCCGATTTAAAGTCTGAACGATTGATGAATTACGAGATTTCGGCCATGCAGGATTTTTTGAGACATGCGTTGAATCTGGGAATCAGTGTTTTTTACCTCAAAGGAAGCAACAACATTCAATTGACACCGGTAGACGGCAGAATGCAATATACCAATACGGGAGAAATTGAAAATTGCGGGGTGGAACTTGATGCACGATATGCGTTGACACGGAATTTGTCGTTTTCGGCAAATTACAGTTTTTTGCACATGGAACATAAAGTATTGGTATCTCCCGAAAACAAGGTATATATCGGAGCAATATATTCCGATAAACGGTGGATGGCGGCTACGGGTTTGCAATACGTCAACGGATTGTATACCGTGATCCCTCCGGCGGAAGAAAAAGAATCGTTTCTTTTATGGAACGCGAGAGTTTCTTATAAACCGTCGAAAATAGTGGAAATCATGGTCAAAGGAGAAAATTTACTCGCACAAAATTATGAAATAAACAAAGGTTATCCGATGCCGCGGGCTACGGTATTTACGGGTGTGAATGTAACTTTTTAGAAGAATAATTTAATCATTGAATAATTGAATGAAAGATGGATAGAAGAAAATTTCTGAAAGCATTGGCCGTGGCAGGTGCGGCCGTGACGATAAAATCCAAAGGAGGGATGGACATCCTGGCGCAAACGGTAAAAGGTTCCGGAAACGCAAAACCGGTCGATTTGGTTGCGGTGATGGGCGGCGACCCCGTTACCATGTTCAGGCGGGCAATCACCGAAATGGGAGGCATGAGCAAATTTATAAAAAAAGGATGGAAAGTAACGGTGAAACCGAATATCGGGTGGGACAAAACTCCTGAATTGGCGGGAAATACCAATCCACAATTGGTGGGAGAAATCGTTCGTCAATGTTTTGCCGCCGGAGCATCGGAAGTCACGGTGTTTGACCACACTTGCGACGATTGGATGAAATGCTACAAAAACAGCGGCATCGAAAACGCGGCGAAAGCTGCCGGAGCAAAAGTTGTTCCCGCTCATGAAGAATCATATTATCGTTCGGTTTCATTGCCGGACGGAAAGGCGTTGAAAGATGCGAAAGTGCATCAAGCGATTTTAGACAGTGACGCATGGATTAACGTTCCTGTTTTGAAACATCACGGAGGAGCCAATCTGACGATTGCGATGAAAAATTACATGGGCATTGTCTGGGATCGGAGAATATTTCACAACTCCGGTTTGCAACAATGCATCGCCGATATATGTACACTGTCGAAAAGGCCCGTGCTGAACGTGGTGGACGCCTATCGTACAGTGAAAACAAACGGGCCGCAAGGACGATCTTTGTCTGATGTCGTGGATACGAAGGGTCTTTTTATATCGCAAGACATTATTGCCGTGGATACGGCGGCCGCCAAATTTTTCGGACAAATCCGGGAAATGCCGTTGGACTATGTTTCCTGCTTGGCAAACGGGCAAGCATTGGGACTTGGCACAATGAATCTCGACAAGTTGAATATCAAGAGAATAAAATTATAAGAACAGAAGAATAGAAAAAGTTAAACTGCTTTTCCATGCTAAAAAAACTTCGTGTAATATTATCCTTGTTGTTTTTCGGGTTGATCACCTTTTTGTTTTTAGATTTTGCCGGTTTAATTGCTAATCACCGATTAGATTGGTTGGCCCGAATACAATTTATTCCCGCCTTAATGGCACACAGCATCATTATTTTATTGGTGATTATTGGAGTAACGTTGCTATTCGGACGAATTTATTGTTCCTCCGTTTGTCCGATGGGTGTTTTTCAGGATATAGTGAGTTATGTCTCGAAAAAAACAGGCAAGCGGAAAAAACGTTATCGGTTCGGCAAGGCAAAAAACATCCTGCGCCTGATATTGGTCGGAATCGTTGCGATAGGAGTTATTTCACATGTCACGGTATTATTAGGATTAACCGACCCGTACAGCGCTTATGGAAGAATGGTGTCGAACATCTTGCGGCCGGTGTATTTGAGCGGAAACAATTTGTTGGAAAAAATATTTACAAGTTTCGATAACTACACGTTTTATCGGAAAGAAATCTTTATCGCCGATGGGGCAGCCTTTGCAGTCAGTTTGATCACTTTTGCGGGAATCGGTTTTTTGGCATGGAAACACGGACGTCTGTATTGCAATACGATATGTCCCGTAGGCACGATTTTGGGATTAGCCGGAAAATTTTCGTTGATTAAAATCAGGATCGACGAAAGTAAATGTAATCATTGCAGCATTTGCGAAACAAAATGTAAAGCTTCCTGCATCGACAGTAAAAAACAGACCATCGATTATTCGCGATGCGTGGATTGTTTTAATTGTCTCGGAAGTTGTAAAATGAAAGCGATGAAATTTACGTTCGGCAGGAAACCGGCATTCGGGCAAAATGTCGAAAATTCAACTTCCACAGATACCGGAAAGCGCCGGTTTCTTTTGACGGGAATTGCCGGAATAGCTTCTGTTCCCCTTCTTATGGCGCAAAATAAGTTAAACAGCGGTAAACCGTACCTCCGGAAAAATGCGATTTCGCCTCCGGGCGCTTTGAGCCGGGAGCATTTGCAACGTCATTGCACGTCGTGTCATTTGTGCATCGATAAATGTCCCACCCAAGTGCTTAAACCGGCATTTACGGAATATGGTTTGGGCGGAATGATGCAACCGATGATGTATTTCGAAAAAGGATATTGCAATTACAGCTGTACGCTTTGTTCGGAAGTTTGTCCGACCGGAGCGTTAAAACCGCTGACGGTTGCCGAAAAACATCTCACACAAGTCGGACAGGTCGTATTTGTCGAAGATCTTTGTGTCGTGCATACCGAAGGCACCAACTGCGGAGCATGTGCGGAACATTGTCCGACGCAGGCGGTGACGATGGTTCCTTACAAAAACGAATTGACCATTCCGCACACCAATCCCGAAATATGCGTAGGTTGTGGAGGTTGTGAATACATTTGTCCCGTGCGTCCGCACCGGGCGATTCACGTGGAAGCAAACCTCGAGCACAAAAAAGCAAAACCGTTTGATAAAGGCGAAAAGCAAAAAGTGGAAATTCAAGATTTCGGTTTTTAAACATTCGGTTACGAGTTGCAAATTGCGCCTTTAGATTCGGCTTTTGCAAATTCGATATTGTTTTTTCTTCCGGATTTATTAAACATTTCCGCTGCAGTGGACATCTTGTCTGTCTGCCCGTTTATTCAAAAGGACTTGCAGTCCGATTTTTACAAAAATACCTTTCTTAAAAAACGAATAAACAAAGAATGATTTTTATTTTAATTGAAATATATTTTTTTATCGGACAACATACCCTTACAAATAGAATAGTGAATAAAAAAAGAGAAAAGCCCCTGAAATGAAAACAGGGGCTTTTTTCTTTAACTTAATTACGTTTCTCGAAAGAAAGAGGCTTTATTAAGTTTTACAGGACAAAAATAAAAACTACTTTTGGAATTTCAAAATAAATTTCAAAAAAGTTTGATTTTTTATGAGATATAAAACATTGGAGAAGTATGCCTCGCAACCGCGTATGAATCGTTTTTTGGCGGCAGCGGGCAGCCAATCGGCAGCAATGAATTTGCATTGTACTAATTTGTTGGTGTCGCAAGCATTTTATCCTGTGCTTAATCTTACGGAAATTTTTTTGAGAAATGCCTTATATTCTTCCGTTGCAGCATATTTTTCGAATCCCGATTGGATAATTAGCGAAAAAAATGGATTTATGAATGATGTAAGTCTGTTAAAGTCGGTTTTTTATTTGAAGAACAGCGTTATTGCAGCCGAAAACAAGATGACGAAGAAAGGCATTGCAGTATCTCCGGGGAAAGTGTTAGCGGAA
The DNA here is from genome assembly GCA_009787405.1 of Candidatus Azobacteroides sp. Taxonomy (GTDB): domain Bacteria; phylum Bacteroidota; class Bacteroidia; order Bacteroidales; family WRGA01; genus WRGA01. Next base: position 3,682 of record WRGA01000114.1, on the reverse strand, counting down.
CAATCTTTCGGATTTTGGGTAAGTTTATTTGAAAATGCGCACTACAAACTACTTGGCGGCTCTGTGATACACGTTTTTCCGCATAAACCGAAATACATAAACCGTAAGGCTGTTTTTTTGTTATTGAGCCGTATTCGTGATTTTCGTAACCGTATTTATCACAATGAGCCGATTTGTTTTAATGGAAGTTCCGTGGATTTTTCGTATGCAAGTCAAATAAAGCAAGATTTGATTGAAATGTTAGGCTGGATAAATCCTGAAATTCAGAATTATGTTGCGCACTTTGATAATATTGACAGCAAAATTGCAGGTTTCAAAATTTGAAATTTGATTTCGTTTCCCTTCGCCCGCACGGGTTCCGACAGAAAAGAATGATTTTTATTTTAATTGAAACATATTTTTTTTATCGGACAACATATCCGCCACGGCGAGGTTGTTTTTCAGACAGAAGATTATTTACACAGTCGTGCAATTGATTATGCAGGCGAAAGGGGTTTATTAGACAATGAGGTTGTGATTAAATAAACCACGCGAAAGGATTCGCACGGCAGCGGGAGTATGTTGCGCCTTTAAATTCGGCTTTTGCAAATTCGATATTGTTTTTTCTTCCGGATTTATCAGAAGAAAAAACTGATCCATTTATCAAGTATCAAAAAAATTTTTTATCTTTGTCCTGTTTTGTTACAAAGGGAATGGGACTTCCCTGTTATAAACCGCTGATATAAATAGCTGATAGTTCCTGCTTAATTAATCAATAACAATGATGATGAGTAGGAATTTTGCATTTATAAATACTCGATTCAGCGGAATAATTCACGAAAACAAAAGAAATAAGAGATATGCTCATGTAGTAAATACATGGGCTATACTTGTTTGTATGTATATGATTGATTAAAATAATTAGATTATGAAAATTACGAAAGTAGAAGCAATCGAGATTCTCGATTCGAGGGGTAATCCCACAGTAGAAGCAGATTTAACGCTGGAAGACGGGACTCAAGCCTGTGCTATGGTTCCCGGTGGTGCATCAACGGGAGAACGGGAAGCAACCGAACTTCGGGACGGAGACAAAAGCCGTTACGGAGGAAAGGGGGTTCTTAAAGCGGTAGAAAATGTAAATACACTTATTGCCAAAGAAATTACCGGCAAAGCTTTTATCAGTCAGCGGGAACTTGATTACCTGATGATAGAGTTGGACGGTACGCCGAACAAGTCCGCATTGGGAGCAAACGCCATACTTGCCGTGTCGATGGCTTACGCAAGAGCAAAAGCCATGAGTATGGGATTACCGTTGTACCAATATCTGGGCGGAAGCAATGCCTATGTGCTGCCCGTACCTTGCATGAATGTTATCAATGGAGGAAAACATGCGGATAACAATGTCGATTTCCAGGAATTTATGATTGCTCCGCATAATGCGCCTTCTTTCAGGGAGGCGATACGCATGGGAGAAGAAGTATTTCATACCCTGAAATCCGTTCTTAACGGAAAAGGTTATAGTACGGGAGTGGGCGACGAAGGCGGTTTTGCTCCCGATTTGAAATCAAATGAAGAAGCATTGGAGTTTATTCTTGAAGCCATTACCAAAGCAGGATATAAACCCGGCACAGATGTAAGTATTTGTCTTGACCCTGCAACCAGCGAGTTGTGGGAGGATGGTAAATACAAGATGTTTAAAAGTACGGGGAAATTATTGTCGAGTGATGAGATGATAAAATTGTGGGAAAGTTGGATGAAACAATATCCGATTGTCCTGCTTGAAGACGGACTGGCTGAAAATGATTGGGCAGGCTGGCAGGCACTCACTAAAGAATTAGGCGGTAAAATAGAACTTGTCGGGGATGATATTTTCTGTACAAATAAGAAAATATTGCAGGAAGGCATTGATAAAGGCGCGGCAAACTCTATCCTTATCAAGCTGAATCAAATCGGAACGGTGACAGAGACACTGGAAACAATGGAATTGGCACGGAATAACGGATACAACTGTTTTATTTCGCATCGTAGCGGAGAAACCGTGGATACGTTTATTTCCGATTTGACTGTCGGCCTGAATGCCGGCCATATCAAAACCGGCAGCGGATGCAGGGGTGAACGTATCGAAAAATTCAACCGCTTCATCCGTATCGAGCATCAACTGGCAGGTAATTCTGTATTTGCGGGGAAAAATACCTTTAAGAATGCCGATATTAAATGATTAAACAATTAGCATTAGTTGCTTTAGGGGGAGGTGTAGGAAGTGCTTTGCGCTACGTGACTTCTTTATGGACCGTGAAACATTTTTCTTATGCCTTCCCTTTAAGCACATTTATCGTAAATATAACCGGATGTTTCATTATCGGCTTCTTAATGGGATTGTCGAACCGTTTCGATATTTTCGATAATAATTTGAGATTTTTATTAATCATCGGTTTCTGCGGAGGATATACGACTTTTTCCACTTTCTCGGCAGAAAATATACAATTATTGGAAACGGGGAATTACGGGATACTTGCATTATATACAATATCGAGTGTTGTATCAGGTCTGATAGCAGTATGGGGAGGAAATATATTATCTAAAATAATCACACAATGAGATACAAAAAAATCTTGATAGCAGTAGACAGCAGGGAAAATTCTATTAATGTTTCGAAGAAGGGCTTTGAATTGGCGAAACAATTGCAGGCTGAAGCAGCTTTGATTTTTGTAGTTGATAAATCAAAAGCAGCAGGGAACCCGGATGCCGGAATTATGCCGAGCGAAGCATTAATCGTGCTGAAGAAAGAGGCGCAGAATACCTTGGAACAATTAATCCGTATAAATAGTTGGACAAAGGATGTCATTAAATTCATGCCGGAAGGGTTGCCGAAAGAAGATATTCTTAAAACCGCGAAAGTATGGGGGGCAGATTTGATCGTCGCCGGAATACATGGTAAAAGCGGATTCAGTCTTTGGGCGATGGGAAGTATTGCTCAACATATTATATTGCATGCTCAAGTTCCTGTGATAATTGTTCCTCCACCTAAAGAATAAATTATAAAAAATATTATAAAAAGAAAAAATGATTATCGGATATTGCACCTACCTATCCCCGTGTAGGAGGGTATGAAAAATATTTCAATATTCAAAAAAATATTCGTTCTTTTTTGTCCCGTCAGGGACGTTATATCGGTAGAAAAACACCATCCCTTCACCCTTTGTCCCGTCAGGAATAAAATGTTTTCCTTTCCATATTACGTCCCTGACGGGACTTTGGCCATCGGAGAAATTCTCCTTTCTACCGATATGTTGTCCCTGACGGGACGGAAAACAACATTTTTTAGAACATAATTTTAAAAAAACGAATATTACATTTTTATACCTCACCTACCGGGAGAGTCGGGCATAACATCCGATAATCATTTAAAAGTATTATTAAAAGAAAAACTATTCAATTATTATCCGGTAAATATGTCGCAAAAAACAATTTACATTTTAAACGTCATGTCGCAAAGACGGAAAGACGTGAAGCTAAGGTTTTAGCTTGGCACAGCGAAAGACGCCATAGCCGCCGGAGCTTGTCCCGATTTCGGGGTTAATGAATAACTGTATGAACATAAGCAATTTAAAGCGAATCCCGTCAGGGATTACATGTTGGTAGAAAAACGTTTTTTTAACCACCCGGCGTGCCGTAGGTACGCAATGTGTTGTATCACGTACCT
>WRGA01000113.1 GCA_009787405.1 Candidatus Azobacteroides sp. | reverse complement strand
TTTCCGCATTACGTCCCTGACGGGACTTTGGCTGACGGAGAAATTCTCCTTTCTACCAATATGTTGTCCCTGACGGGACAGAAAACAACATTTTTTATACCCACTTGCGAAAATAGCCGGGTATAACATCCGATAATCATATAATTTTTTTTGCATGATAAGCATATTTTTCGTTACTTTGCATCACTTTAAACTGCACGAGATTGACTGATTTTAACCGGGTCTCCGGCTCGAAGATATCACATGTTTATTGTACAAATCCGGCTATTTCAATGATCGACCCCGAAAGGCTCGATCGTATAGCGATGGGAACACTCAAAATAAAAATATGACAGAACAAATGAAGGTAAAAGTTCCGGAAAAGATCGTGATCCGTTTCTCAGGCGATTCCGGCGACGGAATGCAATTGGCGGGAAGCATCTTTTCCAATCTGTCGGCGGTGTTCGGGAATGAAATTTCCACATTTCCCGATTATCCGGCCGAAATTCGCGCTCCTCAAGGAACCTTAAGCGGCGTGTCCGGCTTTCAGGTGCATTTGGGATCGAAAAAAGTGCTTACACCCGGTGATAAAACCGATGTATTGGTGGCGATGAACCCGGCGGCATTGAAAGTAAATGCAACGACTTTAAATAAGGATTCGGTGGTGATCATCGATTCTGATTCGTTTAAAGAAAATGATCTGAAAAAAGCCGGTTTTAAAACGGATAATCCGTTCGGGGAATTGGGTTTGACGAGCGTTCAAGTGATTGATGCCGCGATTTCTTCGATGGTGAAAGCCGGTTTGACCGACAGCGGATTGGACAATAAATCCCAACTTCGATGCAAAAACATGTTTGCATTAGGTTTGACCTGTTGGTTGTTGAATCGTCCGTTGGAATATGCATTCGAAATGCTTCAAAACAAATTCAGCAAAAAAGAGCAAATCTTAAAAGCCAACCTCAAAGCGTTGACCGACGGATATAATTACGGACATAACATTCATGCAAGCATATCGACTTACCGCATTGAACCGGTTATCGCCGAAAAAGGAATTTACACCGATGTGCAGGGTAATAAAGCGACGGCGCTCGGATTGATTGCCGCAGCGGAAAAAGCCGGATTGAAATTGTTTTTGGGCAGTTATCCCATTACTCCGGCCACCGAAATTTTGCAGGAGCTTTCGGCCCGTAAAGACTTGGGAGTGAAGGCCGTGCAGGCAGAAGACGAAATTGCCGGCATTTGTTTTGCGATCGGAGCAAGTTTTGCCGGAAATCTGGCGGCGACTTCCACCTCCGGGCCCGGATTGGCCTTGAAATCGGAAGCCATCGGTCTTGCCGTCATGGCGGAATTACCGTTGGTGGTGGTTGATGTGCAACGGGGCGGCCCTTCCACGGGCATGCCGACCAAAACCGAACAAGCGGATCTGTATCAGGCGCTTTACGGACGCAACGGTGAATCCCCCGTTGTCGTGATGGCAGCGACGACTCCGACCGATTGTTTTGAATCGGCGTTTACGGCTTCGAAAATCGCATTGGAACATTTGACCCCGGTGATTTTATTGACAGACGGTTTTTTGGCGAACGGTTCTTCCGCTTGGAAAATTCCCGATTTGGAAAATTATCCGGAAATTCGTCCGCCTTACGTGACGCCCGAAATGAAAGAGGGATGGAAACCTTATTTTCGGAATGCCGAAACGCTTACCCGTTATTGGGCGATTCCCGGAATGCCCGACTTCATGCACCGTATCGGCGGTTTGGAAAAAGACTACCAAACAAGCGCCATTTCCACCGATCCGTTAAATCACCGGAAAATGGTGGAAATCCGTCAATCCAAAATCGACAAGATTGCCGATGAAATACCCGATTTGGAAATTTACGGCGATGAATCTTCCGATTTGTTGGTTGTCGGTTGGGGCGGAACATACGGACACTTGTATTCGGCCGTCGAACAATTATTGTCCGAAGGGAAAAAAGTGGCGTTTACGCATTTTAAATACATCAATCCATTGCCGAAAAATACGTCGGACATATTGCCGAAATTCAAGAAAGTGGTGGTCTGCGAATTGAACAACGGTCAATTGGCCGGTTATTTGCGCGGCAAAGTTCCCGGAGCGAATATTTTGCAATATAACAAAATACAGGGGCAGCCTTTCACGGTAAATGAATTGACGGATTGTTTCACACATTTAATGGAGGAATAAAGATATGGATTACAACGAAATACCTGCATACAGCCCGAAAGATTTTAAAAGCGATCAATACGTTCGTTGGTGTCCGGGTTGCGGCGACCATGCCGTGTTGAATTCTCTGCATAAAGCGATGGCGCAATTGGGAATAAAGCCTTGCGAAACCGCTGTGATTTCGGGGATCGGATGTTCTTCCCGGCTTCCGTATTATATGAATACTTACGGATTTCATACGATTCACGGCCGGGGTTCGGCCATTGCATCGGGATTGAAGATTGCGAATCCGGAATTATCGGTTTGGCAAATCACGGGCGACGGCGACTGTCTGGCCATCGGAGGAAATCATTTCATCCATATCATCCGTCGGAACTTGAACGTGAAAATCTTGTTGCTCAACAATAAAATATACGGATTGACCAAAGGTCAATATTCTCCGACATCCGACAAAGGTTTTGTGTCGAAATCCTCGCCATACGGAACCGTCGAAGAACCGTTTCGTCCGGGTGAACTGACGATCGGCGCCCGCGGAAATTTCTTTGCCCGAACAATCGACGTGGATTTAAAAATGTCGGTCGATATGATGGTAGAAGCAGGTAAACACAAAGGAGCCGCCGTGGTCGAAATATTGCAGAATTGCGTGATTTTCAATGACAATATCTACGATTCCGTGCTCAATAAAGAGGTCAAGGACGACAAAACGATTTTCCTGAAACACGGCGAACCGATGATTTTCGGTAAAAACAAAGACAAAGGCCTTGTTTTGGACGGATTTGATTTGAAAGTCGTGACGATCGGTAAAAACGGGATCACCGAAAAAGATATCTTGGTGCATGATGCAACATGCGCCGATAACATTTTGCATTATAAGCTGGCGACCATGGGAGGCGATCTTCCGCTGGCGCTCGGCGTTATCCGTGCATACAGTTCTCCGACATACGAAGAAGAACTTGAAAAGCAAATCAAAGAAGTACAAGCCAAACGTCCGGCCCGCACGCTGAAAGAATATCTGCTTTCGGGAGAAACATGGGAAGTAAAATAAGAATAAAACAGGATAAAAAGGATAAGAAGCGGGATTACTCCTGTTCCTTATCCTTTTTTTACATTTCACTTTATTTTTAACCTGCTTTTTTAAAGAAAAAAGGAAAAGACCTTGCAGATTTGGAAAAATGTAATATCTTTGCACCCGAAATCGCGGAGTGGAGCAGTTGGTAGCTCGTTGGGCTCATAACCCAAAGGTCGTAAGTTCGAGTCTTGCCTCCGCAACAAACACAAAAGAGTCGCTGAAAAGCGGCTCTTTTGTGTTTGAAACAGGATGCTTAACAAAGTTTCGACTCTCCCGCAAAACATAAGTACCCGGGAGAATTTAATTTATACTATTTTAAACGCGAAAATGCAAAGACACAAAGTCACAAAGAATTTAAACTTTGCGTCTTTCCGACTTTGCGACTTGGCGTTTAAAATATAAACGATTTTTTTCAACATACTTATTACGAAATGTATTCCCATGAAAGCAAAATCGCCTGCTATCTTATAGATATACAAGCGATTGTTTTTGTAACCGGTGGTCCCACTTGGGCTTGAACCAAGGACCCCCTGATTATGAGTCAGATGCTCTGACCGACTGAGCTATGGGACCGGTACTTTCTTTTTTTTGAAAGCGGGTGCAATGATAGTGCTTTTTACGCAATTTTCCAAATATAATGATGCATTTTTCTTGCCGGACAATCGGTAAAAACAGCCGGTATTTTCTTAAAATTTATTATCCGAATCCCCTTCCTTTGATAAAAAGATTTAATAAACGCCTATGATTTAGACTGTTTACCGGATAAATGATTACTTTTGTGCGCAACGTCGGGAATCGGCTTACTCCGGGCAAGAATATCGCCGGAGGTAAACGTCCTTGTTTTGCAATAATATATGTATATGAAAATCAGACTGCTATTTTTTATCCTATCTTTTTTTACTATTTCAACCGGTATCTCTGTACGGGCACAATTGAGTTACGGAGGCAAACCGCTTCCTTTCTCCCGGAATATATTGAGGTCTTCCGGCTCGGACGATAACGGATTGTATGTGAATATGCCGTCTTTCGACATCGTACAAATGCTGAAAGAAGACAGCATCGACCAAGCATCCGGAGAATTACGCGCCGTGCGGTTTGCCAAGAAATTCGAAACAGATCTTACGCCCGAAAATTCCGGCATTCGTTTTACAACCGCCGACGGAACCAAAGTGTGGAGAGTCGGTATCCGTTCTGAAGGGGCATATTCGCTGAACATCCTGTTTTCGGAGTTTTTTCTGCCCGAAGGAGCCGGCGTTTTTTTGTACAATCCCGATCAAACCAAAATACTGGGCGCTTTCACCGAAAAAAACAATTCGGAATCCGGCGTTCTGCCGGTATCGCCCGTTCCGGGAGACGAACTGATCGTTGAATATCAGGAACCTGCCGATGTTGCTTTTCCGGGAGTGTTGAGAATTTCGGAAGTGAATCACGATTATACCGACATTCTGAAAACCGGACCCGGTAATCCGTCAAGTTCGAATACCTGCCATCAAGATCCGATCTGCCGTACCGATTTGGACAACCAGGCGCAGAGTGTCTGCCTGCTTATTTTGAACGGCATGATGATGTGTTCCGGAAGCATGATTAACAACACCGCCCAAGACGGAACGCCTTATCTTCTTACATCATGCCATTGTTTGGAAGACAGTAAAAAAACACGGGAAAAAATCGCTTCCACCACCGTGGTTTTCTTTAACTATCAATCGCCGGCGTGCAATTCGGACATTCGCGGAACGGAAGAAATGTCTATGGTTTCGCCGGAGCTTAAAGCTTCCGACAAAGAGCTTGATTTGGCATTGTTGCAATTGGATCAGATTCCTCCGTGCGATTTCAGACCTTATTATGCCGGTTGGGACCTCACTCCCACTCCGCTTTCTCCTTATATCGGTATTCATCAGCCGAACAGTGGCGTAAAAAAAGTGGCTCAATTCGACGGAAGCATCAGCACCTTTACCGATTATAACATCGGAGGCATTTCTTTCAAAGAATTGTGGTTTATCTCTGCTTGGGACAGCGGTACCACCGAAGGCGGTTCTTCCGGTTCTCCTCTTTTCGACGGACAATTGCGGGTTATCGGTGCGCTTACCGGCGGAAATTCTACTTGCAAATCTCCGATCAGAGATTATTATTGGACGCTGAAAAAGGCCTGGACGTATTACCCCGACGCCGACAAACAATTAAAATATTGGTTGGATCCGATTGATTCGGGCGCCACTTCGTTAGACGGGCTTAATCCTTACCAAAATGATTCTTGTTTGAGGATTTCAAACATGGAGCGGAATGAATCATTCACCAATTATCAGCTTGCGAACCCTGAAACGGGTTATTTATTCGGATATAATTCTCTTCAAACCGATGAGTATGCCGAAAAATTTACCCTGCCGCAACCGGCGGAGTTATACGGTGTGAGTTTGGTTACTCCCGTACTGTCATCTCCAAGTTCAGACAAGAAAATCATCGTCAATGTATACAGCGGAACGGATCAACCTCAAACGGTCATCGCAACAAAAGCTTTCGTTCCTCAATACCAAGATTATGCCGGGGGAAACGACGAGAGTGTATTCATTCCGAAGAATAAGCCTTTCAACAGAAACGAAGAAAGTTATTTGCGGTTCGACAATCCGATATCGGTTGACAAAACGTTTTTTGTATCATATCAATTGGATTATTCCGTCGCTCCAAATCCGTTTTATGTGTACAGCGCCGTTACGCAAAGCGACCGGGAAAACACGGCGTATTACAAACTGAATGAGGTATGGGCTCCTGTATCGTCTCACAGCAACTGCCCGGTGAATACTTCTTTATGGATTAATCCCGTTTTGCGGTATCGAACCGATACTTCCGTCGACAAACCGGGAATGCGTGAAAATACAGCTTGGGTTTACAAAGACGAAAGTAATTTCTTTCATATAATAAACAAATCTTTTATCGATAATGCCAAAATCAGTGTCTTTTCCTTATCGGGAAAACTTGTTCAAACATTCGGTTTTTCGGGAGTCGATTATTCCTTTTATTTAAATCATCTGCCTAAAGGGGTATATATCCTGCTGCTGCAAAACCGGAACAGCGATACGTTGTTAAGGGAAAAAATCATCCTTTAAACAGTTTTATAAGCTATCCGCTTCGTGCATTTTCATGGCTGTCAGAGGCGGATTATGCCAAAGGTGAAATCCTTAAAGAATCTTATGAATTGCATATTTTTCAAAACTTTTCGGAAATTTATTCGTCTAACATTCGAATAATATTAACATATTGTTGTATTTTTACAAAAAATCCCGGCGATGCAAAATCAAGACGAATGGTTGGAATATGACGAAATTGGAGCAGCCAAATATATCAGAAATTCTCTTCCGGAGGAACTGCAAAAAAACGTCGACAACGAACATATCTACACTATCATTGATCTGATATACGACTTCTATGACGAGACAGGAATCTTGGAAGGCGATGACAATGAGGAGATTGAAATTGATGTGGAAGAATTGGTGAATTACATTTTTCAAAAGCGTGAACAATTAAAATTCAATCATCTGAGCATCAGCGAGGTGGAATTAATTGTAATAGGCGAATTGAATTATTGTGATTCAATAGGGTTATAGAAATAAATATACTTTTTTTTCATCAAACTAAATAATACTTTTTAATTATGAGAAAACTTAAATTATTTACGACATTATCGTTATGTGCTGTCCTCCTTCTTGCTTCGGGTTGCGGCTCGATGAGTAATACAGGAAAAGGCGCGGCTATCGGCGGCGGCGGGGGCGCGGCTATCGGTGCCGGTCTCGGCGCTATTTTCGGCAAAGGGCAAGGCGCTATCATCGGTGCAGCTATCGGAACGGCTGTAGGAGCAGGCGCCGGTGCAATCATCGGGAACAAAATGGATAAACAACAAAAAGAATTGGAACAAATTCAAGGCGCTCAAGTGGAACAAGTTACCGACAAAAATAACTTGCAAGCCATTAAAGTTACGTTTGCCGACGGTATTTTGTTTCAAACCGGTAAAAGTGATTTGAGCGCATCTTCCAAAAATGCATTGTCTCAATTTGCCTCCTCTTTGAGAAATAATCCGAACACCGACGTTACGATTTACGGACATACCGATAATACCGGAACCCGGGATGTAAACGTAAAATTGTCTCAACAAAGAGCGCAGGCTGTGGCCGATTATCTGATCGGTAACGGAGTGGCAAGTTCCCGTATGACTACTCAAGGGATGGCTTACGATCAACCGGTTGGCGACAACGGGACTTCCGCAGGTCGTGCTCAAAACCGCCGTGTTGAAATCTACATCACCGCCAACGAGCAAATGATCAACGACGCTCAACAAGGAAATTAAAGGATTAAAAATTTAAGGTAAAAAGTAAAAGGCTGAAGAATGTTTTTACTTTTTACCTTTTATTTTTCCAACAACCAATCAATGACATTTTTCTTTTGTATTCCTTCAATAACGACATTGTCGTAGTCAAGTGTCAAAAGATATTTCGGGTAATTGTCTCTTATGCTTCTAAGTGACGAAATTTCTCGTTCAAACGTTTTTTCGTCATTAACGGTATAAGCAACCTGATAATATTCTCGTTCATTGCCGGACTTTTGTACCATAAAATCAACTTCTTTATCATTGTTTTTGCCGACAAAAACCCTTCCTCCTCTCCGCAAAAGTTCTAAGTAAACTATATTTTCCAATTTATGTCCTAAATCAGCATCTATTTGTCGGTTTGAGTAATATTTTTCAACCCTAAATCAACCACATAATATTTTTCGTTGGTTAATAACAATTCTTTACCTTTAATGTCGTATCGAGGAACCACGTACAAAATATATGCTTCTGTAAGATAATCGATTAACTTAATAATGGTATTGTGTGAGATTTTCTTGTCAGAATTTTTATTCAGTTGTCCAGCAATATTAGTGGGCGAAACCAAAGAGCCGACAGAATCGAACAAAAATTCAATAATTCGCTGTAAATTATCGAATTTACGCAGTTTATGCCGTTTTATTATATCTTTTTCTATAACTGTATCGTAAATGGATTGCGAATAATCATTCACAAGTTCAGGCGCTGTTTTTGAAAGATTAACGGCTTCGGGAAACGAAGAATTATTGAGAAATTGCCGAAAAAGGCGGTCGGTATTCCTTTCTTCGGCAAAAGCGAGCGTATATTCGGCAAAAGAAAACGGGTGCAAATTGATCACAATATAACGACCTGTCAGCAAAGTAGCCGATTCACTCGACAGCAAATAAGCGTCAGAGCCTGTAATGTAAAGGTCTATATTTTTCTTGACAAACAAACTATCGACAAGTCTCTCAAAATCAGCAATTAACTGTATCTCGTCCAAAAAAACATAATTTTTCTGATTGGGCTTTATTTTCGATAAAATTTCGTCATAAAGCACAGTCCAATCGTTGAATTTTATGTTTTCGCGTTCCTCAAAATTGAAGAAAACAATGTTGTCTACATGCACTCCGGATTCCAATAATTCATTGCGAAATGCTTCCAAAAGCGTAGATTTTCCGCAACGACGCACGCCTGTAATTACCTTTATCAAATCTTGGTCTTTAAGCACACGCAGTCTTTTCAGATGTATTTCCCTTGCTATCATAAAAATGATATTTTCCACAAAGATGCAATTTATTGACGAAAATTATAAAATATTGTTTTTTCGTCAATAAGTATTTTGAAAAGAGATAAAGAATAAGAAATTTTTACTTTTTGCATCTTTGTCCACCATGCAGTCACCCGCTTACAGACAACGTTAGGCGGCTTTATGAAGGCGGGGGTTCACAAAATTTGGACGAGAGCTAAAGCTTGATATTTGCACTGCCGGTCGGACGAGATAATGCCCCGCTTTCATAAAACTGCTCGATAGAGGCAGTGCATTTTTGTGTATTTTTTTGTTTGTATTTGTCGTATCTACTCCAAATTACAACTCTACTCCCGATTTCAAAACAGAATATAAAAATCCGCTTTGATTGTCCTCCGGTTGTAGTAAAATAGGTTCGATACGGTTATCTATGTTGCGTGTAAGGCGGTTAAGAGTTTTTATTAATTCCCAATAGTTATCATCTGAAAAATCCTTGACTACGGCAATATCAATATCGCTGTTTTCATTGAAATTACCGTTTATCAATGAGCCGAACAAAAAAACTTTGCAAGGTGAAACTTCCTTACAAACAATTCCTGCATAACGCTTAGCGTGTTCTAAAGCTGTTGTTTTATCCATTGACATAACGTTTCTGTTTGTTTGATGATTTCCCCGCATTTTTGAGGTGTGAGTATTTTGAGCATTTTCTCCTTGTGAGTCGGATATCTCGCCTCAATATTCATAGGAAGTAATTCTTCTATAAAATCAAGTTGTTCTTCGGAAAAAAGAGGCAGCAATTCACATTTTTCTGCCAAACTTTTCAAATTATGAGTATAAGGCGGAATATCTTCTCTTGTCGAACAGTAATATGCTTTTATAATTTTCTCTATTGTCTGATGACACAGAAATCCAACGTACAAATAACGTTTTGATATAAGCATTGCTTTTGCTGTTTCTAAATCGTAATCGGCTATTTCTGTCCAATATGTTGCTTTTTCGTTCATATATACTGCTACTTTTATACGCCTCTCAAATGCAAAAATAATATTATTTTTGAAATCGGCAAAAATAAACTTTATCAATTTCGCCTCAGTGTCCGCAGTCCGCGCATTGCCTCTAACTTTGCCGAGGCGGACGTGTTGTCCGATATAATAAAAATAGGTATAATCACATGAACATAGGAAACGGATCGAAATTTTGTTGGCGGACTGCAAGTCCTTTCAAGTAAAAAAGAGGACGGACAACATGTCCGCCTCGACAAGGTTGTCAGATTTTCGCCACACTGTCCATGGGTGGTATATAGCAGACTACCCGCTTGACGAAGTTGCGGGGAATCACAAAGATTCGGGCAGGCGATGCACTTGCAAATTCGCACAAAAGTTTCTGCGCGCAGACACCGCCGATTGTAACCCTTTTCACATCACTTTTAAAAGTACTTACATTAGATAATTTAACAGGAAATAATTTGCAAACAAGTAAGATATTTACCCCGAAGGAGTTACAACAATCCGGTAACCAAACGTGCCGGCAGCTTTCGCCGGTGATCAAGTCGGAATTGCTTATTTTTTTCATTTGCCAAATGATTTGTTCTTGATACGATTATTCCATTTTTAAAATTCAGTAATCTATTTTTGTATTTAAAAAATTTTAACCGACAGTACCTATTTTAAACGTATAGATGCAAAAACACAACGTCACTCAGAATCCTTCCAGATATAATCCGATATCGCTCAACGGCAAATTAAAGTAACCGCTGACATACCGATTGACGACTTTCCCTTTGTATAAATAGATTCCGGAACGGAAAGAGGATTCTGCTTTGATCAGATTGTTGAGATGAGGATGATTACCCGCATCCAATATCAGCGGAACCAGAATATTACTCATGGCCATGGCTGCCGTACGCGCTACCCGGGAACTGAGATTGGGAACACAATAATGCAGAATACCGAACTTTTCATATACTTTCGGTTGTTTTTCGGGTTCACAGTCGGATGTAGCGAAACAGCCTCCGTGACCGACGCTTAAGTCGATGATCACAGCGCCTTTTTTCATGATTCTCACCAATTCTTCGGGAACTTGAAACCGTTCCGAACCGTTGATGTATCGTATGGTCCCGATTATCACATCAGCCGACTTGAGCGCATTTCTAAATACCTTATCATGAAAATTGGAGGTAAACAGATTATTGCCCAATCTTTCCCGGGCTGTCCGCAAATGATCGATGTCATAGTCGAACACTTTCACGGTCGCACCCAACGCCATCGCCGCACGTGCGGCAACCAACCCTGAAAGTCCGGCCCCTAAAATGATGACCTCGGTGGGCGAAATGCCGGGAATCCCACCCAATAAAACCCCTTTCCCGCCGAAACTGTTGCTCAATAATTCGGATGCAACCGTAATCACGTAATTGCCCTCTATTTCACTGATGGATTTGACAATGGGCCGGCTTCCGTCATCATCGCCGATCAATTCATAACCGACGGCATTTATTTTTTTCTCCAGCATGGCTTCGATAATCCGCAATGATTGAGGGGTGAATTGAAGCATCGAAAAGATTACCGCTCCGGGTTTCATCATTTGGATTTCGTCGAAAGCCGGTTGAGATATTTTAAGGATAATGTCGGACAAAAACACTTCCGCCGGAGAATCGGCGATTTCAGCTCCGGCTTCCGAATAATGAATATCGGCATAATTGATCCCTAAACCGGCTTCCGATTCCACAATCACCCGATGCCCTGCTTCCACCAATTGCGCAACCGCCTCCGGCGTAAGCGGGAGTCTCTTTTCAACTTGCCGGTTTTCTTTCGGAATCCCGATGATTAAACTCTTTTTCGAATATTTGACCGAAACCGGGCATTCTTCGGGAAAGTATGATTCTCTGTGAATATGGGTAAAAGAACTTTTCATATATCTGTTCTCAATTTATCGATCAATAATTCCGTCATTTCCGGTTTGTCGGGTTCAGGATCCAAATGTTCGAATTGATGGATAACATCCGCCCGATTATAAACCGGCCTGCGAATTTCCAACATGCGGGAGATATAATCGATCAACTCCTCATCCGTTTTATCTTTTAACAACGGACGCTGTTGTTTGGCTTTTTTCAATCGTTCGAACAACCGGTGAGGAGATACATTTAAATAAATGACGGTACCCTTCTTTTTCATGAAGTCCATATTGTCTGAAAAACAAGGCGTTCCCCCGCCGGTAGCAATCACCACGTCTTCAAATTCGGATATTTCATGCAAAATGTTTTTTTCGATTTCCCGAAAACGAGCCTCTCCGTATTCTTGAAACAACCCACCGATGGTTTTATGAAAACGTTGTTCGATAAACCAATCGACATCCACAAAATTCAAATTCAATTTTTCAGACAAGATTTTCCCGATGGTTGTCTTGCCCGATCCCATATAACCGATTAAAAAATACCTTTTCATCCTATCTGAACCGAATAAATTCCAAAACAATTTGATTTGACAACCGATGAATCATGAACCCCTGGAATTCAATATCTGTTTGGCATGTGTACTTGTTTTTATTTCTCCGGGAAAAATGATTTGTTCGATCACGCCATTTTCATCAATGATAAACGTAGTTCTCAATGTTCCCATGTATTTCCGCCCGTACATGCTTTTTTCTGCCCACACCCCGAATTGTTCCACCAGTCTTTTATCGGTGTCTGCAATCAGATCAAACGGAAGTTGGTTTTTCTCGATAAACTTTTGATGCGATTTTTCATTGTCGACACTTACTCCGACCACTTCATAGCCCGCTTTCCGCAATTCGGCATAATCGTCTCTGAAACTGCATGCTTCGGCCGTACATCCCGAGGTGTTGTCTTTGGGATAAAAATAAAGAACCAGTTTTTTCCCTTGGTAATCACTCCATTTTATTTCTTTGCCGCTTTGGTTTATCCCCAATATTTCGGGTACTTTATCTCCTATCTTCATTGTTTGATTTACAATTTTTTATTTATTAAGTATGTCACAAAAAAATAATTTATATTTTAAACACCAAGACGGAAAGACGCGAAGTTTAAAATCTTTGTGGTTCTGTATCTTTGCATCTCTGCAGTTAAAATAGTATAAATTAAATTCTGCCGGGTATTTATTAAAATTATGTTATATCATAGTTTAAATGCTTCTTGTCAAGCATCATATCTTTCTTTCGAAAAAATATGTTTTTAAACAGCCGACGGGACAATTTTACCCGCTTGGCATAACTTTCGTATGTCTCATTACGATAATCGAACCCGGTTTCCCAACAACCGCGAGACGAAATATAACAGTAGGCCGATTCCATCACCACACTGTTCATATTTTCCGAAGCATCGGAAATATCAACTTTTTCGGGAGCAATACAGGTTATGTTTCTTTTCACACATTCTTCCTTCACCACCCGAATGGTCGAATCATACATCTTTTCCAATTGTTCATGGTTAAAATTGTTGTAGGCCGTCTCTCCCATTTTTTGTATCGGTCGCAGTTGCAATACATCGATATCTATCGTACCGAAAACCGTGAAAAAATCTTTTAGTTCAAGAAAATTATCTTCATTCATGGTATAGTTGATCCGTATCTTGAAATCGGGGAATGTCTTTTTTGCATCGGAAAGGTATTTTAAAACCCGGGAAAAAACATCATAATCGCTGTTTGTCATAAAATACTCGTATGTTTCCTTTTTTACTCCATGCATGGAAAGAGTTATTTCATCCAATCCTCCGGAAAGATATTCCCGTATATTTTCTTCCGTCAATAAAATCCCGTTGGTCGTTAATGAAACATACGGCACACCATATTTTTTCGATAAAGCAATCAATAACGGAATCGATTTGGAAACGGTAGGTTCGGCCCCGCATCCTATTTGTACTTTCAATCCTCTCGGAAACAAAGCTTTTGCAATATTTTCGAGATCGTCATTTTCCAATTTTCCTTTTAATGTTTTTCGTTTTTCTTCGTCGCTGAAGTAACACATTCTGCAACGCAGATTGCAACTTAAAACCGGATCGATGAATATTCCCAGGTATCTTTTTTTCAGAATATGCAGCAAATAAATTCCGAACAGCTTTAAACGGGGACTTTTTATATTGTTAAAATATTTTATGTTTTTATAGATATTCATGATTGTTCCGATTTTAATCAAATGCCTTCAAAATCAAAGCATTAAATTCGAGCATCTTTAAGCCGCGTACCTTAACGTTTCAAAGTTAAGAAAGTTTGCGGACATATTTCTTCTTTGTATCCAAAAAAGACTAAAGTTATCATTCTCAATCAAAATAATATAAAAAGGCCATGAACACATAAAATGATCATGACCTTTTATGGTCTGTCCTCCGATCTTGATTATAATTCCAAATCCACATCAAACAACTCGTGCCATGGCAATCCTTGTTTGTTCAATTGTTTCATGAAAGGATCGGGATCAAATTCTTCCACATTGTAAACCCCCGGCTTGCGCCATTCGCCTTTCAAGAACATCATGGCGCCGATCATGGCGGGAACTCCCGTGGTGTAGCTTACCGCTTGTGCTCCGGTTTCTTTATAGGCTGCTTCGTGACTGCAATTGTTATAAACATAATACGTCCGTTCTTTGCCGTCTTTGATTCCTCGAATGCGGCAACCGATCGAGGTTTCGCCGGTGTAATTTTCGCCCAAACTGCCCGGATCGGGCAGTACCGCTTTCAGGAACCGAATCGGAACGATTTCCACGCCGTTGTACATGACCGGATCGATACGTGCCATTCCGATGTTTTGAATGACACGAAGATGTGTCAAATATTCTTGTCCGAACGTCATCCAAAAACGGGCGCGTTTCAATGTCGGGAAATTTTTGGTCAACGATTCCAATTCTTCATGATAAATCAAATACGATTCCTTCACCCCGATATTCGGATAATTCAATCCCTTATGAATTTCATGCGGTTCGGTGTAAATCCATTGCCCGTTTTCCCAATATTTTCCTTTTTGAGTCACTTCACGAATGTTGATTTCGGGATTAAAATTCGTAGCAAACGCTTTTCCGTGATCTCCTGCGTTACAATCGACAATGTCCAGATATTGAATTTCATAGAAATGATGTTTAGCTGCATAAGCCGTATAAACGCCTGTCACTCCCGGATCGAATCCGCAACCCAAAATAGCGGTCAATCCCGCTTTTTTGAATTTATCCCGGTACGCCCATTGCCATTTGTATTCGAATTTGGCTTCTTCCTGCGGCTCATAATTGGCGGTATCCAAGTAATGAACGCCACATCCCAGACATGCATCCATAATTGTCAAATCCTGATAAGGCAATGCCACATTAATGACAATTTCAGGTTTTTCGGCTTTCAATAAAGCGGTGAGTTCGGGTACGCAATCCGCATCCACTTGTACCGTTTTGATTTTATTGCCGCCGACAGCCGCCGCAATGGCATCACATTTCGATTTGGTGCGGCTTGCCAATGTGATTTCGGTAAAAACATCCGGATTTTGTGCAACCTTATGAGCCACAACAGTCCCCACTCCGCCTGCACCGATAATTAATACTTTTCCCATGATAAAAGTTTTAACTCATTAATAAAATAATTAACATAATCATTGATGAAACCAATCACAGCATCGCTT
Organism: Candidatus Azobacteroides sp.; assembly: GCA_009787405.1. Classification (GTDB taxonomy): domain Bacteria; phylum Bacteroidota; class Bacteroidia; order Bacteroidales; family WRGA01; genus WRGA01. The sequence continues at coordinate 32,320 of WRGA01000113.1, read as the reverse complement.
ATTATTATCATGGATCCGGCATTGTTTTTATTATTGCTTCATCTAATCTTTTTGAAAATTCTTCAAGGGTAATACCCTTACACGCCCTCACTCCTTCTCCAAAAACTCATTTGCGATTTATTTTATAAGGAATCGGCTCCTCACAAACTACACCATGAATATTTGTAAAATATTCCAATTTTGTTCTGTAATAAATATTTATTTCATCTTAACAATCCGGCAGTCATGCTTCCTATTAAAAAATACCGATTAAAATTTGATTTATCCTTCCACTATTCCCGCTTCGGAAGTTAGCTTACATTCCCGTGACAATTCTTATATTTTTTCCCGCTTCCACACGGACAAGGATCGTTTCGTCCGATTTTCGGGCCGACTTTCACCGGTTCCACACGCTGTACTCTCGGTTCCGTCGGAGGACCTTGCCGGGTACCCGTTTCGGTTAAATCGTCTTTGCGCGTTCTGTATTTGCTGTAATCTTGTCTGCGTTCAGGTGCCGATTCTTTTACGGCGCTCGGATCTTGCACCGGAATGTGACCGCGCATCAAAACAGAAACCATTTTCCGGTTGATCGAGTTCATCATCGATTCAAATAATCCGAACGATTCCAATTTGTAAATCAACAACGGATCTTTTTGCTCATAACTTGCATTTTGCACGGATTGACGTAATTCATCCAGTTCCCGCAAGTTTTCTTTCCACCCTTCGTCAATGGTATGCAGCATGATCGATTTTTCGAATGATTTCACCACTTCTTTGGATCCCGATTCGTAAGCATCTTTCAAATTGCACGTGATGTGATACATCTTTTTGCCGTCGGTAATCGGAATCACGATATTTTGATACGTTCCCGACTGGGTTTCATATACTTGCCGAATCACCGGATTGGCCACTTCAGCCAAACGATCGGTTTTCTTTTTGAAATTGGCCAACGCCGATTCATAAACTTTATCCGCTAATTTGTCGGGATTCCCTTTAAATTCGCTTTCGGAGAACGGGGTTTCGAGCGCCATCACCCGGTACAAATCCATTTTCAATCCGTCGTAATCTTCTGATTCGGAATTATTGTCGACAAGTATTTTAGAGGTATCATAAATCGTATTCAAAATATCGATGCCTATACGTTCTCCCATCAAAGCATGGCGACGTTTGGTGTAGATCACCTGACGCTGCTTGTTCATCACGTCGTCGTATTCCAATAAGCGTTTACGGATGCCGAAGTTGTTTTCTTCCACCTTCTTTTGCGCTCTTTCGATTGAATTGGATAACATGGAATGTTGCATCATTTCACCTTCTTTGAATCCCCAGCGATCCATCATTTTGGTGATCCGTTCCGAACCGAACAAGCGCATCAAATCGTCTTCCAGCGAAACATAAAACACGGAAGAACCCGGGTCGCCCTGCCGTCCCGCACGCCCGCGCAACTGACGGTCGACGCGGCGGGATTCGTGCCGTTCGGTTCCGACGATCGCCAGCCCTCCCGCAGCTTTTACTTCGGGAGAAAGCTTGATGTCGGTACCCCGTCCCGCCATATTGGTGGCAATGGTCACGGTTCCCGTTTGTCCGGCTTGTGCCACAATATCCGCTTCCCGCTGGTGTAATTTCGCATTCAACACATTATGCGGAATCTTACGCATGGAAAGCATTTTACTGAGCATTTCCGAAATTTCGACGGATGTTGTTCCCACCAATACCGGGCGTCCGGCATTCACCAGACCTTCTATTTCTTCGATAACGGCTTTGTATTTTTCACGTTTCGTGCGATAAATACGGTCATCCATATCATCCCGCGTAATCGGTTTGTTGGTCGGGATGACCACCACATCCAATTTGTAGATGTCCCACAACTCGCCTGCTTCGGTTTCGGCTGTTCCCGTCATTCCGGCCAATTTATGATACATCCGGAAATAATTCTGTAACGTGATGGTTGCAAATGTTTGCGTGGCAGCTTCCACCTGAACACGCTCTTTGGCTTCGATCGCCTGATGCAATCCGTCGGAATAACGACGGCCTTCCATGATACGGCCCGTCTGCTCGTCGACGATTTTCACTTTATTGTCGATAACAACGTATTCATCGTCTTTTTCGAACAATGCGTATGCTTTCAGCAATTGATTGATCGTATGCACCCGTTCGGATTTTACCGCGTAATTTTGCAGCATTTCATCTTTTTGAGCAGATTTATCTCCATCGGATAATCCTTTGTTTTCCAACTCCGAAAGTTCGGAACCGATGTCGGGAAGAACGAAAAAATGCGGATCGTCGGAATCTCCGGTGATCAAATCGATCCCTTTATCCGTCAATTCGACGCTGTTATTTTTCTCGTCGATGACAAAATACAAATCATCGGTCACTTCGTGCATTCTGCGTTGATTTTCGGCCAGATAAACTTCTTCGGTTTTCAACATGGCCGCTTTGATTCCCCCCTCGCTCAAAAATTTGATCAACGCCTTGTTTTTTGGCAATCCCTTGAAAGAACGGAACAATAAAATCGCACCTTCTTTTTGGTCGTCGCCGTTATCGGAATTCATTTTGGCTCTGGCATCGGCCAACAATTTGGTCGTCAATGCCTTTTGAGCATTCACCAATCGTTCCACCTTCGGACGCAATTCCACGAACAATTGATCATCTCCTTTCGGCACGGGCCCGGAAATTATCAACGGAGTACGTGCATCGTCGATCAACACAGAGTCGACCTCATCGACAATAGCATAATTGTGCTTGCGTTGTACTAAATCTTTCGGACTGATCGCCATGTTGTCGCGCAAATAGTCGAATCCGAATTCATTATTGGTTCCGAACGTAATGTCGGCATTATAGGCTTTGCGCCGCTCATCGGAATTCGGCTGATGTTTGTCGATGCAATCCACCGACAACCCGTGAAACATATACAACGGCCCCATCCATTCGGAGTCGCGCTTCGACAGGTAATCGTTCACCGTTACCACATGCACGCCGTTTCTCGTCAGTGCATTCAAAAACACAGGCAAGGTTGCCACCAATGTTTTTCCTTCCCCTGTGGCCATTTCTGCGATCTTTCCTTTGTGCAAAACGACCCCTCCGATCAATTGCACATCATAGTGCACCATATCCCAAGTGATCTCGTTTCCGCCGGCCATCCATTTGTTTTTGTAAACGGCTTTGTCGCCGACAATGGCAACAAAATCTTTGGCTGCGGCCAAATCACGGTCAAAATCATTGGCCGTCACCTCGATTGTTTCATTTTGAGCGAATCGGCGGGCAGTATCTTTTACTATGGAAAAAACCTCCGGCAACACTTCATCCAACGCTTTTTCGTATTGTTCGGTAATCGATTTTTCCAGCTTATCGATTTCCGCCCAAACATCTTCCCGTTCTTCCAACTCCAACGTTTCGATGGATGCCCGGAGTTCTTCGACTTTTTCTTTGTCTTTTCTCACATAATCTTGAATGCGTTGTTTGATCAACTCCGTTCTTGCACGCAATTCATCATTGCTCAGTTTTTCTATTTCAGTGTAAACTGCTTTTATCTTATCAACAAAAGGCATGATTTCTCTCAAATCCCGTTGCGATTTGTTGCCGAATAATTTTTTCAGAAATTCGTTAAATCCCATTTTTTATCTTAATTAATTTGCAAAAGTACATTTTATAATCCGAAAATCGGTATTTCGGCGGTTAGTTTTTTCCTGCCGGGGCGGACATGTTATCCATCCTCTTTTTACTTGAAAAGACTTGCAGTCCGTCAACAAAATTTCGATCCGGTTCCTATGTTCATGTGATTGTTCCTTTATTATTATGTCGAATTGTCGGACAACACGTCCTTCCGAAAAGTAGCAGCCGGACTATAAGTTGGCACCGGCAGAGGGTAAAAAACCTTATTTTCCGGAAGTTTCCTCAGTAGCTCCGGTAATCCCCTCTAATTCTCCCTTATTCCTTATTGACAATGATTTAATAAGGGAAGATTGGGTATTTGATTGCTTGGCTGCTAAATTTGCTTTTTCAGAATAAGGTTTTTATCCCGCTGCTATCACGCGATAGCAATCGTACCAAAAATACTTTTGACACATCTTCTGTAAATCAATTACTTTTTTTCTTTTACATTTCCTTCCGGATCTGCTGTAAAATTAAATTCAAGATAGGAAATTTCTGCTCCGAGCCGTCCGGATTTCGCTGTCGTTTTTGATCCCTGACGGCTTTCAATGGTAAAAGAATGAATCGTTTTTGACGGATCGGCGCTTACGACAATGTCATACGTTTTTACTCCGGAAAATTCATTCTCTGATTCTTCAACCATTTTTCCTGCTTTGCTGACGTTAGATGCAATCTTTGAAAAATCAATTTCGCTTAATTTCAACACATTTTCGGGCTTGACCGTAGGACTATCGGTATCATCATCCACGTATTTTCCGAGAGTCGATCTTTCTTTTCCTTCGGAATTACTGCCCAAGGTAATGTATTTACATTTTACGGCATTCGACCCGGATTCGAAGTAATAGACTTGGGCTGATGTTACCGTTTTGGAAAAGTTTTCTCCTGTTCCTTCGGTTCCGAGAGAGATTTCGATAATTTTGGCATCGGAACCGACAAATTTCTCAATCTTGGAACGCAAATTGTCGTCAATGTCTTTTTGGTCGGTTATATCAATTCCGAAAAGACCGCTGCATGAATACTGTGTTAACGTTGTTGCAACTACAACAGATAATAAAAGAATTGTACGCAAATGTTTCTTCATAACGATAAATTTTAATATTCGACAAAGTGCAAATATACAAAATATAAGCATAGTTATCTATAAACCATAACACCTCCCGGTTCGATATTTTTCACACCGATGACAATTTCTGCAGTCGCGGGTACCGGAAACGTCATCGTTTCTGATGTATAATTGACGTCAACAAATTAAAATTGTCTGCATCGAGACAGTATTACCGAGGATGGCAGACTGCAAGATCGGACAAATGAAGCTTATTCCGCTGTTTTATCGACTATTCTCGGAAATGATTATGATGTGTTGTCGCCGCCCGTTCGAACCGTTTTATTCTTCTTTTATGGCAAATGTGATCGGGTGGAAGGAAATTCCGGCAATATTCTTTTTTTGTACCGCACGATGTGAAAGGATTAATGCTTATACTTTTATTTCTGAAGGGAACAGTCGAAATATTTGCCGCACCCGGAAGTTTATATGTAGAATCAGAAAATCACGGAAAATATATGCCGATAACTTCCCGGCGAATCATTAGAGTATAACCGACAATGGTTTTGATTGATTTACAAAATAGTCCGTTAAATAAACATTAATCTTTGTAAATCAATACGGTAGCATAAGCGGAAATTCCTTCCTCCCTTCCGACAAAACCGAGTTTTTCGTTGGTGGTGGCTTTGATGGAGACATCTTCCGACGAAATCTGCATCACCGCAGACAACACATTTTGCATTTCAGGAATATACGGATTTATTTTCGGATGTTCGGCACAAATCGTCGCATCGATATTTCCGATTTTATAGTTCTTTCCGGATAATAATTTCACCGTATCTTTCAATAAAATCTTGCTGTCGATATCCTTGAACTCCTTTCCGGTATCGGGAAAATGAAATCCGATATCCCGCATATTGGCAGCGCCGAGCAAAGCATCGCAAATCGCATGAATCAACACATCGGCATCGGAATGCCCCAACAACCCCAAGGTATGTTCCAAACGAATGCCGCCCAACCAAAGGTCACGCCCTTCCACAAGACGATGCACATCATAACCGAATCCGACTCGAATATTCATGATAAATTCAGCAAACAAATAAAACGAATAAACAAGTTGACAAGCGACGGGTTGTGACAAAGTTATGAACCTTTTTAAACTCGTCCATTTGTTTACTTGTCTACCCGTTTATTATAAAAATCACCGTCGTCCAAATAAATCTTTGAGTCCGTCCATATTAAAGGACAATGAAAAACGCAAGGTCTGGTCCAACGGATTGGATTGTGCCGTGGAAATCAAATAAGCTGCATCCAGTTGGAACACGCTCATTTTAAATCCGGCGCCCAATGAAAAATACTTCCGATTTCCTTTATTTTCACTTTCGTGATAATAACCGCCACGCAAAAAGAATTGGTCATTGTAAGCGTATTCCGCGCCGACTGACCACATGATTTCTTCCAATTCCTCTTTGAATCCGCCGGGAGCATCGGAAAATGACTTAAAAATTCCCGCAACCGGACCGATACTTTGATAATCCAACCGAGCTTGATCTTTCTCTTTATCTGTACTCATCGAACTATAATCCGGAGGTGTCGGAACCAATAATTTATTTAAATCAATATTGAACGCAAAAGTATTATATGTACTCACCGGATACAATAAAGACACTCCCAGCCGCAAATTTGTCGGTAAAAAAACACTGTTGGCTCCGTTATCGTAAGAAATTTTGGACCCGATATTGGAAATATTAAATCCGAAACTGAATAATGATTCGGCACTGCCCAACATCACATATTTATTGTAGTATCCGGCAACATCTGCGGCAATTGCCCATCCCGGAGATATTTCATCACTCTCGCTCCACGCCAAATCCGAATAAATATAACGTAAAACAACCCCTCCAGAAAACGTTTCGGAAAGTTTGATGGAATATCCCAAATCTACGGCCAATTCATACGGATTAATGTTATAACCGTTTTTTCCGTCATTGGTGACCAAAACATCTCCCAAAGAAAAATAACGCAAAGAAGCGCTCATCGCGTGTTGATCCTCACTCCCAAGTTTCCAGAATCCCGCTAAATAAGCCAAATAAATATCATTTACCAGCTTTCTCAACCAAGGTGTATACGACAATGAAATACCCGCTCTATCGTACATAAAAGCATATTTTGCCGGGTTCCAGAATTGGGAGTTCACATCAGGAGTTGTAGCTCCTCCCACATCACCCATTCCTCCGCCGCGGGCATCCGGCGCAATGGATAAAGACGGAACTCCGGTTGTAATGGGATTAAACTCATCTTTTTGCGCTTTTACAAAACCGCAATAAACAAATACAACAAATACTGCTGCAAAACATTTTCTCATTCTTCTCTAAATTATTTTCTGTTTTCCGTATTCGATGGATTTATAATACTGAACAAGAATCAGGAACCAACACCAGGTAATCGGTTGGTAACCGTTCATCTTGGCTTTTGGTTCCTGATTCTTAGTTCATCAACTTTCCCCATATAAATATAACTCCGGATTAATCTTTTTATTGCGCCAATATAATCATTTTTTTAGCTGTTGTACTTTCACTCGAACCGTCCGAAGAAACACTTGCCCGATAGATATAAACTCCCGGCGACAATTTTTGTCCTCCGGAGGTTTTCAAATCCCATGGAATAGGCACGGCATTGAATACATCGGAATAACCGGTTTGTTCAAATGACCACAACTTTACTCCGTTAAGATTGTATACATCAATTTTAACTGTAATATTGGAATCGGGACGATCATGCGTCAAATAGAAACTAGTACCGTCTCGCGCAGGACTCGGAGATGCATACAAATCAACGATTTTGGGTGACAAGTTTTCTTCCACTTCAAATTCAAACGACTGTGTCGTCGAATTATTCATGATATCCCATACTCTGAATGTCAGCAAATGTTTTCCGGCTGATAATGTGGGAATATTAAACTTAAAGGTTCCTTTACCCGGATTTCCGGTTTCAACATCAAAATAGGTATTTAACGAATACGTTTCATAAGCCAAATTATCGATCACTATTATAGCGTCATGTCCGATGCCGTTTCCGGAAATATTAATTCCACTTTCGTCTTCAACCTCAGCAAAGAAAATAGGAGAATCGTTCACCTTATCCCCGGATTTAAAATCAGAATAATTCAAGTACATATTCTTGATTTCAGGAGGATTTTCATCTTCTATTCCGGTAGGATCGGTGCCTCCCAAATAAAAGTTTTCATAATAGCCTTGTGCCTCGATTTTACCCTCGGAATCGGCGGCATAGATGTTCAATCGCCCTGTTTCATAAGAATAGCTCATGTCTTTCGGCACGATAAAAGATACCGTGAATTCTCCGTTTTCTACGGGTTGTTTTCCGGTATAAAGCACATTCGCACGATCATAAATCGTTTTACTTAAAGGCTTATAAAGAATTTCTTTCGTATCGAACAACGTTAAATAAGCCAATCCGGAAAAGTCAGAAACTTTACTTCCATCCAAATTCACTATTTGACCGGTCATTGTAACATTAGCTCCTGCACCAAATGTTTGAGACGTTGTAACATCCTCTCCGTTTATAGTTGTAATCCCGGCATTATATTCGGGGTATGCCAATTTCAAGGCCGGGTCTCCAAGTAGCACATATACTAATTTGTTTAACGAAAGATCTTCATTCGATGTCACCAAATTTCTTTTCGCAAGTTTAAACGCATCTCCCAACCTCATGTATTTACCGTCCGGCATTTTGGAGAATAAATTTTTACACAATTGTCTGTTTATCGAAAAATTTTGTGGCGAATAAGCAACTCTTGTCGTCGAGAATAATGCGATTCCTCCTCCTGTAGGATTCAGCAAAACAGCTTCTCCTCCGGAAGTATCAAAAGCATCAAATCTGGAAAATTCACATGTTGCGGTAATAAACACCGGCAATCGGGTTATATGCCAAGTATCGGCATCATTTTTCGTATAAATTTGTTCCGATGCTAAGTGGTCGGGCATGCCATGCCCCGTATAATTAAACATTAAAACCCCCGACTGCATCAAATTATTTAATTTCTTCTTCGCATCGGGATAAGTATATCCTGATGCAGTCGTCGACTTCTGGAAAGTTTGCAAATAAACCTTGTTTACGACAAATCCTCTATTTTCGTTTTCAAAACACGTCGTCGCAACTTCGTCAGCTTCAGTCATGTGATGAAAATCTGTTTCTGCACCGGAATTATCATCGGCAATAAAGCATACATTATTTTTCCATGAACCATAAACCGGATTTGTAACATAAGCAATCACTTTATCTGTTACGTTTTTTGCTTCTGTTATATTTCGTACCGGAAAACGCCCCACGCCTATATCAACCAAAGCTTTTTTGAAGTCTGTATCAAAGATCGTAGATGAATTCCATCCGTCATCATCTTCCAAAAACCCGAAGTAATCATCTATAACAGCAGAACTTACTTCATTAACGGAATTATAGGACTGATAAGTCAATATTTTATTTGCCGGTTCGATTAATTTCCATTTCTCAGCCATCAATAATTTATTGTCGAAAGTACCATCTCCGAATAACAACAAATATTTGGGCAGTTCATTGTCATCACCGATCCATTTCCCTCTATCATAAAACATTTTCATCAGCCAACGATAAGCGGAAGCATCGGGAGTACCGGAAGAAAATTCATTATACACCGCATCTGTCGACACAACATACACTCGTAAACTGTCATGTGTTCTGTGTAACTCTGCAATTCGTTCAGCCTGTTCCAAAAAATCGGGATGGGCAATAATTACCATATCGGTTTGCGCCAATGCATGCAAATCCTGATTTTTTACTTCTCCCACCACTTCCGGTTTGGGAAACTGATCTTTCTTTGATAAATCAACGGCAACAAATTCTTCCGCTGAAGATGCATCGGATGTGAAATACATCGTGCTTCCGGATGCTTTTGTTTCAACTTGGGAAATACTTTCGTCCGAAGTAACATTCCATATTTTTACATTCTGATTAACCCCCGAAATCGTATATTTTGATGCTTTATTGATTGCATACACATTTCTGAACAATGTGTATGCTCCATTGAGTTTTAAGTCTCTGTCATAATTTATTCGAATATAATTTAACCGGACATTGGAATGACCCGTTGCCCCATAAGTTACGTTTACGGTATTTGATTCTTGCTTGGCTTCACTCCAAATTCCTTTCACATCAATTGCTCTTGCAACTTCATATTCTCCGGTTGCCTGAGACACCGATTGAGTCAATATATTTCCACCGTTTATTCTAACCGTTACAGGGGTTGAAGCTGTGGCTTTCGCCACAAAATTTACACTGATGTAAGCATTGTTGTTTATTATTCCGGGAGTTGTAAGCGTAAAATTTTGACTGGTATTGTATGAAAAATCTTCCCCGTAAAACTCTCTTCCGGTATTCCCGATATTGACCAAGTCTTTTTCATAAACGACATAATCATTAAAGGTATTGATTTCTTGAACAAAAGAATCGGTATAAGACAATACCGGCATTTGTTTGGTTACACTACCGCTTTCTGTTACAAAATAATATCCGTAATCCGAATACGGATTATTTATATGTTTAAACTTTTCCGTTGTCGAATTAGTATATTCCCATTTTATGGAACCTTTGGCATAAAACAAGATATAATCGCCGGCATTGAACACGCCATCACTTCCTTTTTCAACCCAAACTGACAATTGTGGTATATCATCTATTTTCGGTTGCAAAAAGTTTTCGCTCAACATCCATCCCCCATACCCATATATTTGCGTATTGGCCGGATTGGAAATTCCCATTGCAATTAAATCTTCATAGGTAATTTTATATATGCCGGTTTCTTTTACTTTTATTTTCACCCATTTCCCTGTCGATAAAACAGATGAAGATACATAAGAATGTCGTTCCGATCCGGAACGAAGTATAGTTGTATTTTCTTCTCCCGACATTGCACTCACATGGATTGTCAGGAGAAAAAAATTACACCATATTGTAGCTAAATATCTTAATTTCATTGAATGACTATTTTCTTCACATCCGTTGATCTTATATCTTCCCCGGAAAATACAACAGCTTTGTAAGTGTATATTCCCGGATTTACATTTTTTGAATCATTTCCCGTTTTGTTCCATTTAACAAGAAGCGTTTTCAATATATCTGTATTAACATTTTGTTCGCTGTTCCACACTAAATCACCCGCCAAATTATAAACTTCAATATTAAAGTTTACATCCGAATTATTGGTGTTGTTCTCAATAAAAAATGTGACAGACTCATTATCTGAAATTGCATTCAAATCAAAATCTTTTATGACGGGAATCGGCTTAATTTCAAATTCAACCGGTTGAGATACCGTCGAATTATCCATAATATCCCATACTCTGAATTGGAGCGTATGTTTGCCCTCCGTCAGACTTGGCAAAGTAAAAGTGAATTTTCCTTTTTTCGGATTTCCCGGTTCATTTTCAAAATAAGAATTCAAAACATAACTCGTATATGACGAATTATCGATCGATAAAAAGGCATCCCTGCCTGCCCCTCCAAAAGTATTTATTCCTGTTTCCTTATCTTCCACTTCCACAACAAAAACCGATTGATCATTGACTTTGTTTCCTGATTGGAAATTCGGGCTTCCAATATAAAGCGAATTAATTTGCGGAGGTGTTACATCATTAAATGCAGCGGTATTGGATGTTCCTCCGATCAAAAAATCATCGAAATATCCTTGAGCTTCATTATTTTGTGTCTGACTTACCGCATAAATATTTATCTTACCCTTCTCATTTGTATAAGCAATCGCTTTAGGAACAATAAATGTCATGGAAAATTGGCCATTTACAACCATCGTTTTTCCTGAAAATATTTTTTCCGCCTGATCATAAACATTCGTCGTGTCGACAATTCCGGCTTTGCTTCCTGTTCCGGCTTTCATTATTCTGTCTATCAATTTTTTCGAATCAAATACATCAATGACTGCCGTTCCGGAAAAATCGGAAGCAATGCTTCCCGACGGTGACACTATCCTGCCGGCTATCGTTACCGTAGAACCCGCACTCAACTTCACGGTTTGTTGAGTCACATCCATTCCGTTTATAGTTGTCACTTGAGCTTTGTATTCAGGATAAGGCAATCGTAATGCCGGGTCCCCGAGCAATATAAAGTTCAATTTATTCAAATCATTAACCAACTGTCTTTTCGATAATTTAGAAATATCTCCCAATGCAAGATTATGACCATTTTCATTTTTTTTGAACATATTATCTGCAAATGCCATATTTATCTTAAAATTGGGTGTGGAATTTACCACCCGAGTCGCCGCATATACTGCTATTGCACCGCCTTTCGCATTTAACAACAGTTCTTCGCCTGAAGAGTTGTTGTAATCATCAAAATGGGAATAACTGCACGATGCCGCAATAAACAAAGGAAGTTTATCATTTGTCAAATTTACTGCTTCTTGTTTGGAAAAAAAACGTGTGCTGCTTATCGCTAAATTAGATTCGCTTGAATGACCGGTATAATTTACCAGTAACGTTCCCGACTGCAACAAATCAAAAAACTTCTTCTTGGCATCCGGGAATAAACACCCCGATGAAGACAGATCTTTTTTATACGTCTCTAAATATATTTTATTCAAAATAAAATTCTTATTCCCGTTTTGAAAATAATAACGAGCTATAGAATCGGCTTGAGTTTCGTGTAATTTATTATCCCCGTCACAAGCAATGAGGCAAACATTGTTTTTCCACGGAGAAAGAATGGGATCCGCTACATAATTAATCGTTTTATCCACCACATTCACAGCCTCTTGCAATGTTTTCACCGGAAAACGACCGATCCCGATGTCTACGCGATTTGCCTGAATATTTCCGCTCGTATCTTCCAAAAAACCGAAATAGTCATCTGTACAATACGTACTTGTTGTACTTATCGAATTCACAGATTGAAAAGTGAGCAAATAATCACACTTTCCGAAAAGCGACCAATCCGAAAGGATTCCTCTGTTATCAAAACAACCGTCTCCGAACAACAACAAATACTTCGGCAGTTCATTACTGTCTCCCGAACTTTTTCCTCTGTCATAAAACATTTTCATAAACCTGCGATATGCGCTTGCATCCGGGGTTCCCGATGAAAATTCGTTATAAATTTGCTCGGCAGAAACCACATGTACTCTCATTTTATCGACTGTCCGATGAAAATCGGCCAACCGTTCTGCTTGAGTAATAAAATCCGGATGGGTAATAATCACCATATCCGTTTGTCCCAATGCATGCAAATTTTGATTTTCAACCGGCCCTATAATTTCCGGGACGGCAAATCTATTTTTTTGCGAAACATCTACCGCCACAAATTCTTGTAATGTCAATGCATTAGTAATAAACGAAGTGACATTTCCCGTCAATACTGTGTTATCGATTTGACAAATATTTTCAACATCGCTGATATCCCATATTTTCACATTCTGATTCGATCCGCCAATATTATACTTGGAATTGCTTCCCATAGCCGAAACCTGTCTGAATAAGACATATGGATCTTGATAAAATTTTAATGCCCGGTCATAATTCAACCGAATATAATTCAATCGTGCATTGGTATGCCCCACCGCACCATAAGCCACGTTGACAATGTTTGTTTCACTTTTGGCTCCGCTCCATGTGCCGGTCACCGAGGTTTCTCTTGCCAAATCAGTCTCACCATCCTCATATTTAGGTACATTTTTTGTCAATGTGTTCGTTCCGTTTATTTGAACTGTCACCGGAGTTGCCGTTGCGGTCTTCGCTATAAAATTTACGGTGATCTTTCCGGCATTTTCACTGATTACGCCCGGAGTCGAGATTGAAAAATTCTGATCGGTATTTACCGAAAAATCTTCTCCGTAAAATTCCCGACCTACCCTTCCGATGCTTACCAAGTCTTTTTCATAAACCTGATAATCGTTAAAACCGGTAAACTCTTTCGTATAACTTGTCAAACTCTGAACCTTATTCATTTGTTTTGTGGGTTCATTACTTTCCGTTACAAAATAATAACCGTAGTTACTATACGGATTATTCGTATGCACAAACTCTTTTGAACTTGCATTATATTCCCACTTTAAGGGGCCTCTCGCATAAAAAAGAATATAATCTCCGGCATTGAATACGCCGTCGCTTCCTTTTTCAACCCAAACCGACATTTGAGGAAGATCGTCGATTTTGTATGTCCCGAAATTTTCATCAAGCATCCACCCTCCGTATCCATATAATTGAACATTTGCGGGATTCGAAAAACCCATACCCGTTAAGTCTTCATAGGTCAACTTATAAATACCGGTGGCGGGAACTCTCATCTTAACCCATTTGCCGCCCGACAATGCCGAAGATGCGGTGTAAACAGCGGCGGATGCATTACTTGCACTTAACGCAAGAAAAACGTTTAATATAATCAGCTTGTAAAAAAATTTCATATTCATTCAGGATAAATATTAATTGTTTATTCAAATCTTATAATTATTTTATCTTAAAATCCAAAAGTTTTTTGTCTTGAACAGACCCTTCCAACCGATCATTCGGATCGACATTGCCGACGCCTGCCGGTGTTCCCGTAAATATCAGATCTCCGATTTTCAATGTGAAAAAACGACTGATATAAGCGATGATGACATCTATTCCGAAAATCATGTTTCGGGAATTATCTTTTTGAACTGTTTCGCCGTTTTTTTTAAGCGAAAAATCAATATTTTGGACATCGTCAAACTTTTCAATCGATATAAAATCTCCTATCGCTGCCGAATGATCAAATCCTTTACAAATTTCCCACGGATAACCCTCTTCCCTTAATTTATGTTGCAAATCCCGTGCCGTAAAATCAATCCCGATGGTGATCTCATCATAATAACGCCGCGCAAACTTTTCCGTTATATTTTTACCCAATCGACTGATTTTGACTACTAATTCAGCTTCATACTGAATATTCCGGGAAAAATCGGGAATAAAAAACGGATTTCCGTCTTTCAATAAAGCCGAATCGGGTTTCATAAAAATCACCGGTTCTTTTGGCAAGAACGGATTTTTCATTTCTTTATTGTGTTCGGAATAGTTCATTCCGACAGCGATTATTTTCATTCTTTATTTGAGATTCTTGCGTCGCAGATTAAATCATACAAAAATAAAACACTTTTTTTGAAAAAACCTCTTAAAAGCATAAAGTTTTTTAATATTTAGAGCTTTATAAACTTTTTCAAGATATTTTTAGTGAAAAATATCGATTTTCTTGTTATTTTTGCAATCATGTTTTCAAAGCTTTCCAACATATTGTCTCTTTTGCTGATCTGCCTTTGTATCTACGGCGGATCGGGGTTTTATTTGGGGCAATATTGTTGTAATGTTTGTCTGGATGCAGGCGTTGAGGCAGTCTCATCCGGTGAATGTCATAAAATACACAACACCGAAGAACATTCGTGCTGTGAGGAACATATTCCCGGCAAAAAATCAGAAGAACCGGGCAATTGCCATTCTTCATGCTTCGAACATGAAAAATGTTGTAACATCACCACGTATAAATTTGATGCCGACAACAGTGTTTATAAAGTACAAATAAATATTCCGGTACTTGATGTTCCTTATTTATTTTCGAATTTGCTTTTCAAAGAATTTTGTTCGGATTCTTTTCAATATCCGGCCGGCGCTTCACTTCTGCCGAAGTATTCCTCAAGGGAGATTCTGACGCTTCACTCTGTTCTTTTGATTTAATTTTTAATAATTTATTCTATTTTTTGTAAATTTATCAATTTACATTTTAATTCTTACGTCCGATTTTCGGGCATAATCCGTTAATTCTAAAATAAATTATTACAAATGAAATCATTATTTTTATTTATATTTTTCACATTTTATGTCATTGCAATTTTTCCGGAAAACAGAGCGGTCGAAGGCTATGTTTATGACTCCGGCAATCAGCCGGTTATCGGAGCCGGAATATATCTCCCGGAGTCGAAAAACGGTACAACCACCGATGAGAAGGGTTTTTTCTCCATTTATTCCGCTCCTCAAGATTCGTTACTGGAAATCAGTTACATCGGATATAAAAAACAACATATTCCCGTTGCCCGATCCGACCGCGATTCTTTGTTAAAAATCGTATTGAACGACGGTATCGAATTGGATGAAGTGGTGGTCAACAAACGGACAATGAGTACCGTGACATCGAGCATTTCTCCTTTGAATACTCAAAAAATCACGTATGCCGAACTCTGCCGGGCGGCTTGTTGCAGTTTGGCCGAAAGTTTCGAAACCAATCCGTCGGTGGATGTTTCTTACAGCGATGCGGCTACCGGAGCGAGACAGATCCGATTGCTCGGATTATCGGGAACATACGTTCAAATGCTGACCGAAAATTATCCGAATTTCCGCGGAGCCGCTTCTCTTTACGGACTCGATTATGTTCCGGGCCCTTGGATGGAAAGCATTCAGGTTTCCAAAGGAACTTCTTCCGTAAAAAACGGATATGAAGCATTGGCCGGACAAATCAATGTGGAGTTTAAAAAACCTCAAAACGCCAATCCGTTGTCGGTGAATTTATTTGTCAATGATGCCGGACGTTATGAAGTAAATGCCGACGGCGCCGTTGTTTTGAATAAAAAACTGTCGACCGGATTGTTGGCTCATTATTCCGATGAACCGATGGCTCACGATGATAACGGCGATGGTTTTTTGGATATTCCGAAAAGGCAGCAATTCAATATCTTCAATCGCTGGCTTTATCAATCGGGAAATTACATATCTCAAGCCGGCGTCAAATATTTGCACGAAAACCGGGAAAGCGGTCAGGATATATCCGGAAACATTCCTTATTCTCCTTATCAAGTGGACGTCAAAACCGACCAAGCGGAAGCTTTCACCAAAAATGCTTATTTATTGGGAGATGATAGCAGTGTGGCCTTGATCGTTTCCGGTTCTTACTACGACCGGAATGCCGGATTCGGCGCTCAACACAAACAGCCGGGAGACAGTCTCACGCTTTATAATGTGAAACAAAGCAATGTTTATGCAAGTTTAATGTATGAAACAGAGTTCTCTCATACGCACAGATTAAGTACCGGTATAAGCTTCAATTACGACGGGTTCCGCGAATTATTAAACAATGCACCTCTCAATACTCATGAAGCCGTTCCCGGAATGTATGCCCAATACACATTGGATTGGAAAGAAAAATTGGTCGTACTGGCCGGTATCCGGGCTGATTATTCAAGCCGGTATGATTTCTTCGTCACACCCCGTTTGCATGTCAAATATGACGCAACTCCTTGGTTGCAATTAAGAGCGTCGGCAGGAAAAGGATTCCGCACGGCAAATGTTTTGGCCGAAAACAATTTTTTATTTGCAAGCAGCCGTAAGGTCAAAGGATATACCGATAAATTAAATCAGGAAGAGGCTTGGAATTACGGACTCAGCGCCATGTTAACCGTTCCTCTTTTCGGAAAAGATATGATTCTCAATACCGAATATTATTACACCGATTTTTTGAAACAAGTGGTGGCAGACATGGATTCGAACCCGCATGAGGTCAGTTTTTATAATTTGAACGGAAAATCATATTCAAAAAGCTTTCAGGTGGAAATCACCTATCCGTTTTTCGAAGGATTTACTCTGACCGGCGCTTACCGCCTTACCGACAGTAAAACGACTTACAACGGCAAATTGTCGGAAAAACCGTTGACAAGCAAATATAAAAGCCTTGTCACAGCGTCTTACAAAACTCCGTTGGAAAAATGGCAGTTCGATTTCACCGCTCAATTTAACGGAGGAGGCCGGATGCCGACACCTGATGCAGCGAATCCGATGTGGAACGAACGATTCGGCGCTTATACCATATTCAACGGGCAAATTACCAAATATTTCAGGAATTGGTCTATTTATGCGGGCGGAGAGAATTTAAGCGATTTCACGCAAAAAAATCCGATCATCGCGGCCGGCCGGCCTTATGGCGATAATTTTGACGCAACTATGATATGGGGCCCGACACATGGTCGAAAACTCTATTTGGGGGTTCGGTTTAATCTTCCGAAGAAATGAAAATGATTCGCGACATACGGTATACGATCGGTTTGCAAATTATTTTATAATCCGATTGTGTACCGTACACGGCGGGTTTGAATAAAAAATAACCTCGATTTTATACTTCATCCGATTTTTATACGTTTTTGTAATACATGGAAAACAACAAATGAAAATTCGATGGAAAAATGTATTTTTGTCCCGATGAAAAAATGTCTGATTTTTGTATTGTATATTATGCTGCTCTCCGGCAGGGCTTTTGCTCAAGGGCCGGACGATGCGGCATTCAAATTTCTGAATTTATCCACGTCCGCCCGTGCCAATGCTTTGGGCGGGAATAATATATCCATCGTCGAAAAAGACATATCGCTTATTTATCAAAATCCGGCGTTGCTCGGTCCGGAACTCGACAAACAGTTGAATTTGAACTTTACGGCCTACATGGAAGGTATCAAATTAGGCAGCGTCACTTTCGGAAAAGCGGTGAACAACAGGAGTGCGTGGGGCATAGGCATGCATTATCTGGATTACGGAACGATTGTCGAAACCAGTCCCGACGGATCGATCCTCGGTGATTTCTCGGTAAAGGACTTGTCGTTAAGCGGATTTTACGGATATGACTTTTCCGAGCGGTTGCGGGGCGGATTCGCCATCAAAGCGATTTATTCTTCGTATGCCGAATTTACGTCTTTTGCTTTGGGGGTGGATTTAGGACTGAATTATTATAATGTGGATAAGGGTTTTTCCGGATCTTTGACGTTCAAGAATCTGGGAGGACAATTGGTCAAGTACGACGAAATCTCCGAAAAAATGCCCTGGGACATTCAATTGGGAATCAGCCAAAAGCTGGAGCATGCTCCCATCCGGTTTTCCATCACCGCACAGCACCTGAATAAATGGGATCTGACCGTTTATCCCACCTACGAAACCGATGCAAACGGAATTTTGGTGGAAAAAAAAGACAGTTTCGGAAAAACATTGTTGAAACACTTTATATTCGGAGTGGATGTCCTTCCGACTCAAAATGTTTGGCTGGCTGTCGGGTATAATTTTAAACGAAAAGAAGATTTGCAATTGGCGGAACAAAGAGGATTGACCGGGTTTACCGCCGGAGCGGGCATTAAAGTCAGTTCTTTTCAGGCCGGATTCTCCCTTTCCCAAATGCACGTGGGTGCATTATCGTACAGTTTTTCGATTTCGACGAATTTAGGCGCTTTTAATTTATAATATTTTAAACGCGAAGACACAAAAAACACAAAGGCACAAAGAATCTAAACTTCGCGTCTTTTCGTCTTGGCGACTCGGCGTTTAAAATATAAATTATTTTTTACGGCATACTTATATATACATGAAAAAAATAACCATTGCCATCGACGGTTTTTCTTCGTGCGGAAAAAGCACGATGGCAAAATATCTGGCGAAAAAAACAGGCTATATCTATATCGACACCGGAGCGATGTATCGTGCCGTAACCCTTTTCTGTATTCAAAACGGATGGATCAAAAACGGACTTCCGGATGAAGAAAAACTTCGGGAACAAATCGAAACCATTCATATCACATTTGTTTTGAATCCGGATACCGGACTTCCGGAAACTTACCTGAACGGCAAAAATGTGGAAAGGGAAATCCGGTCGATGTCCGTTTCTGATTTGGTCAGCCCAGTAAGTGCAATCGGTTTTGTGCGTAAAGCGATGGTGAAACAACAACAGGAAATGGGAAAATCGAAAGGAGTTGTTTTAGACGGAAGAGACATCGGCACCGTCGTTTTTCCCGATGCCGAATTGAAAATATTTATGACCGCGTCTCCCGAAATCAGAGCGCAACGCCGGTACGATGAATTGAAAGGAAAAGGTGAAGATGTCTGTTTCGAAGAAATTCTGGAAAATGTGAAAAAACGGGATCATATCGACCAAACCCGGGCCGAAAGCCCTTTGCAAAAAGCCGGTGACGCCATCGTGCTGGATAATACGAATCTAAATGTCGAAGAACAGAACAAATGGTTATTGAATTTGTTTGAAAAAACGGTCAATCCGTAGATGAGCCGACAAATAAATAAATTCAGCCCGATTTTTAAATGGTCATTCGAAAAATTGTAATTTATCAATTTGTAAATCAAATCAATATGAAACTCATCAAATTATCGCTTGTCGCCGTTTTTTGTGCGACTCTTTTTTCAAGCTGCTCTTATAATACCATGGTTGAAAAACAAGAAACCGTCACGTCCCAATGGGGGCAGGTGCAGAATGTTTATCAACGCCGGGCCGACCTGATTCCCAATTTGGTGAATACGGTAAAAGGATATACCTCGCACGAATCGCAAACGCTTCAAGCCGTGACTGACGCACGCGCCAGAGCTACTCAAGTTACGATCGACGCCAATAATCTGACGGAAGAAAAATTAAAAGAATACCGGCAAGCTCAAGGTGAACTCGGAACGGCATTGGGGAAACTATTGGCCATTACCGAAAATTATCCTGATTTGAAAGCCAATCAAAATTTTCTGGAATTACAATCGCAATTGGAAGGCACTGAAAATCGCATCGCCGTCGAACGAAAAAAATTTAACGATGTAGTTCAAGATTACAATGCATACATCCGTAAATTTCCGCAAGTCATTTATGCGGGATGGTTCGGATTCAGCAAAAAAGCCTATTTCGAAGCAGATGCCGATGCCCAAAAAGCGCCGAAAGTTCAATTTTAATGAAGAATTAAAAAATTGTCGTAAAAATGAATCATTTGCCGGCAACGCTAATTCTTAATGGTTAATTCAGCAAAAAGTGTTGACAAAAAACGAACAAAATATTATCGTACAAGCAATACGGGATGCCGAAAGCAAAACCTCCGGAGAAATACGGGTGCATATCGCGCGCCATTGCAAAGGCGATGCACTCGATTGTGCCGTGAAGGCTTTCAATCGCTTAAAAATGGATAAAACCCGGCATCGCAACGGAACATTGATTTATGTGGCTCCCGAAGAAAAGCAGCTGGCTGTTATCGGAGACATCGGAATCAACAAAATCGTGCCGGATGATTTTTGGGATCATGCTGTTTCAACCATGTTGTCTTTCTTCAAACAGGATAAATTGACGGAAGGAATTTGTGAAGGCATCCGGCAGGTCGGAATATTGCTGAAACAGTATTTTCCGGCGGAAGCTCAAAATATCAATGAATTGCCGGACGATATTTCCTTCGATTGATTCATTTTCTTTTTCGGTACAATCGTTTCTATCATTCATTCACTTTTTCATCCGTGATATATGAGGATCTTTCGACTTTTTATTTTTCTGATCTTGTCGGGAATTACTCTTGACATGCATTCGCAAGACATTCCCGAACCGATGAATCCTCCTCGTTTGGTGAATGATTTTACCGGATTATTGTCCGATTCCGAACGCCAAATGCTGGAAACGGAACTGCGGGCTTATCATGACAGTACTTCCACTCAAATTTATGTGGTTATCGTTTCTTCCTTTAACGGCTACGACAAAGCGCAATTCGGTTACGAAATCGGACAAAAATGGGGTGTCGGACAAAAAGGAAAAGACAACGGCGTTGTTTTGTTGGTCAAACCGAAAAACGGAAACGAAAAAGGAGAAGTGTTCATCGCCACCGGATACGGTACGGAAGGCGCCTTGCCCGATGCCATATGCCGACGGATCATCGAACAGGATATTATTCCGTATTTCCGGGAAAATCAATACTTCAACGGCATTCAATCGGGTATTACACAAATGATCCGCCGATTGTCGGGTGAATTTCAAGCCGACGAAAAAGATCAAGGCCCCGGTATCGGGTTTATCATCCTGATCATCGTCATCATCCTGATCGTGACTTTTGTTTCTTCCGGAGGAAGCAACGGTCAAGACATCGGACGGGGAGGCAGTCGAAGTTCGGGAAGAGGTTTTTTCGACAACGTTCCTTCAAGAGGAGGAGGATTCGGCGGCTTTGGCGGCGGTTTCGGCGGAGGAGGCGGAGGAAGTTTCGGCGGAGGAGGCGCCGGCGGCAGCTGGTAAAAAATCACGGCCTGCAACATTGTCGGGGATTTTATCCTTTCCGAACAACGTCGCAGGCCGATAACTCAAAACTGAAATATCAGACTCTGCCCGAATTTTCAATCATTTTTTTCACTTTATCCGTAAACAGGTTTTGCTTCATCAACTTTTCAATAGAGAGGTGCATCCGGTACCGCCAATAATGATTCGGATCGGCAGGAATATTGATTCTTTCTTCCTGCGGATTTTCTCTCCGCAAATCATAATCCACCGACAACCAGTCTTGCAACGGAAAAACAGCCCACATCGACGGTGAATATAAATGATGCATCAAAATTTTCTCGCAAATCCACGGTTCGCAAAAAGCAGGCGCCGGACCCGGTTCGCAAAGTATTTGATTAAAATATCGTTGCGTGGCGTCCCGATTTTCTTCCCACCAGCCCCGCAGCGTGGACATATCGTGCGATGAGGTGGTACATACCGATAAATACGGATAATGATCGGGGTTTCCGAATTCGATTGCCGGATCTTTCGGCATCCGCTGCACTTCAAGACTCAACATTTGTAACCTGTTCATGACTTCCGGAACGCAATGCGGAATCATTCCCAAATCTTCTGCACAAACCAGCATATCGGAGCTGTCAATCAATGCCGGAAGCTTTTTCAGGGCTTGTTCTTTCCAAAACTCATTGTGCCGGTGGTAATAGAAATCATTATATAACCGGTTGAACGCCCATCTCCCGAAATCATTCAACTCTCTATAGGAATACGTATATTGAGCCGTAATACGCGGATGAAATTTTTCCGGTTCTTTGTTGTCCCGGAGAAATAAAACCTCATTGGTCAGCCCGAACAGTCCGTCTCTTATACGTATGCTTTTTTCATCGTCTTTTCCGGAAAAATAAGCTTCTATCTTTTGTTGCGTATCAAATTCTTTTTTCAGATTGTAAAATCCGGAATATTTTTCATCGAGAAATATATCTGTAACCTCATTCGAATATTCACCGAAGAAATCGATCAAAAAATGTTCTCTGATATACGGCTTCAAAAAACGTTCTTCGTTCATTTGCAATCCGTAACCGGCCAATTCTTCACGAGAGAAAGGCAATGCCGGGTTGAATTGTCCGAGCAACCCCTGCACCGAATGCAACGGAATTTCCCATATCCGGAAAAATCCCAGAATATGATCGATGCGATAGGCTTCGAAAAAATCACCCATCTTACCAAAACGTTTCATCCACCACCGAAATCCGTCTTTTTCCATGGCCTCCCAATTATAGGTCGGAAATCCCCAGTTTTGTCCGGCCGCCGAAAAATCATCCGGCGGAGCGCCGGCCTGTCCCGCAAGATTAAAAAGTCCGGGTTCCGTCCAAACATCGACGCTTTCCCTTCCGATGCCGATGGGTATATCGCCTTTTAACGCCACACCCTGCTTGGCAGCATACTGCCCGGCTTCATACAATTGTTTATCCAATTGATATTGCAAATAATAATAAATGGAAACTTGGTCGTAATTTTTCCCACAATATTCTTGAATCTCCTTCCGATTAAACACGGAATGAGTTTTCCACGTCTTGAAATCAGCCGTCTGATACTTGTCCCTGAAATGGCAGAACGCGGCATATGGAACCAACCATTCTTCATTTTTCCTGAAAAAAGCGAGAAACGGCTCCCCGGTCAATATTTCGTCTTTATTTTGATTGAAAATTTCTTTCAGATAATCCCATTTCACTCGATCGACGGCTTCATAATCCACTTCCGTTTTTTTATTCAATTCGATTTGCATTTTTTTGAATGCGTCCATTTTCTTTTTGTCTTTCAATTCACCCAATCCTTTCAGGCTCAAATACATCGGATGAAGGGCATAAATGGAAATGGCCCGGTACGGATAAGAATCATGCCAATCGTGCCGGATGGTCGTATCATTGATCGGAAGAATCTGAATCATCTTCAACCCCGCCGCTTTCGCCCAATCCGCCATTTTTTTCAGGTCATCGAAATCTCCCACGCCGTAACTTTCTTCCGACCGCAACGAAAATACGGGAATGGCCACCCCCGCCCCTTTCCAGTGCGGCAAATTGTCATTGAAATATAATCCCGAAACAACCGTATTCCGGTTTTTTTCTTTTCCGCTTGACTGAATCTGCCGATTGGGGCCGGTTTCCCAACTTACAATCGACCGGGTTTTTTGATCCACAATCATAAATTTAAATTCCAACGGAAAATGAAGTTTTGATGCGTCCAAATCGATTTCCCATTCGGGAGCGGTTGTGCAATTCATCATGACGGGAGCAATCGGATCCCAATCATTCAGTTCTTTTTGATTTCCGGAAATCGCCACTCCCTGATGTTTTTCCACACGTGGAGCAAACACTTTGATTGTCAACAAAGACGGCGCAACCGGAGGTGTTTTCTTCTTTCCTTCATGTAAAAATAAATTTTTGGTGAAAACCGATGAATAAAACGATTTGTCAAACGGTTGAGGCTGCCATGAGTCGATCATGTTGTAAGAAGTGGAATTGGGGGCTTGAACAAATATCCGGTTTTTACCCCATTCCTCTGTCAGATTTCCCTGTTCATCTTTTATAAAATAACGATATTCAAACGAATGAACAACCGGAGAGATTGTCAGTTGCATCGACCAATTTCCGTTGTCGACGTACTCCATTTCCACTGCCTTTGTTTTATTCCATTCTCCCAATGAGGGAATCGAGCCGTAAATATATAATTTTTGGCCCCACAAAGTACGATAATTGATGGTGAAATTTATTTTCATTGTGACTTTTGGGTTTAATTAATAAATCTATATTATAATCATTCACTATTGACCGATTAAAATCCGTCCGTATTTTTATCGTGTTAATGCTCACCCGGTTACTTTTTCAACCGGTTATTTTTCAAAACGTACTTCCTCCGCCCTCTCGGTTGTTGCCGACGACTTTAAAAATCTTACAAAATGGCCTCGCGGATTCGAACCAGTTTTGTCAACAAACTTTCCAAAGCATCCAATTTCAGCATGTTGGCTCCGTCCGATTTTGCTTCTTCGGGACGGGGATGTGTTTCAATAAACAATCCGTCGGCTCCCACTGCGATTCCGGCGCGGGCAATCGTTTCGATCAAGGCCGGCATTCCGCCCGTCACACCCGAAGTTTGATTCGGCTGCTGGAGTGAATGGGTCACATCCAAAATCACGGGGAATCCGAATTGTTGCATGATCGGGATCCCCCGATAATCAACGATCAAATCCCGGTAGCCGAACGTCGATCCCCGCTCGGTAAGCATCACGTCGTTGCATCCCGCATCCATCACTTTTTGCACGGTAAATTTCATCGCTTCGGGCGAAAGAAACTGTCCTTTTTTGATATTGACGGTTTTTCCCGTTTTTGCGGCGGCTGTCAACAAATCGGTCTGGCGGCAAAGAAACGCGGGAATTTGCAAAATATCGACATATTCGGCGGCCGACGCTGCTTCTCCGGATTCGTGAATATCCGTCACTACCGGTATGCCGAAGGTATTTCTCACTTTTTGCAGGATTTTCAATGCTTTTTCGTCTCCGATCCCCGTAAAACTGTCACTGCGGGAACGATTGGCTTTCCGGTAAGAACCCTTGAAAATATACGGGATTCTCAATTTTTCCGTAATAGTTACAATTTTTTCTGCAATATTCAATGCCATTTCTTCTCCTTCAATGACGCAAGGCCCCGCCATCAAAAAAAAATTGCCGTTTTTGGAATATCGGATATTCATGGTCAAAATATTTGTAAAAATTCGGTTGATGTCGTTTTTATTTCTGCCGCATAAAAATATTAACCGGCGTACCCGTCAAGTTCCAATGATCGCGGATCTTGTTTTCCAAAAACCGTTTGTAAGGCTCCTTTACCCATTGGGGCAAATTACAGAAAAAGACAAACGTCGGGATTTGGGTTCCGGGCAATTGGGTGATGTATTTAATCTTCACGTACTTTCCTTTATTGGCAGGCGGCGGATAATTTTCAATTTCGGCCAGCATCACTTCATTCAATTGATGCGTGGGAATTTTCGTCGAACGGTTTTTGTAAACGTCAACCGCTGTTTCGATCACTTTATATATTCGTTGTTTCGTGGTCGCCGAAGTGAAAATAACCGGAAAATCGGAGAACGGCGCCAAACGTTCCCGAATCGTTTTTTCGAAAAACTTAACCGCTTTCTGTTCTTTGTTTTCGGACAAATCCCATTTATTGACACAGACCACCAAGCCTTTTTTGTTTTTTTGGATCAATGAATAAATATTCATGTCCTGTCCTTCGATTCCGCGTGTCGCATCGATCATTAAAATGCAGACGTCGGAATTTTCAATGGCCCGGATGGAACGCAGCACGGAATAATATTCCAAATCTTCCGTCACTTTTCCTTTTCTACGGATTCCCGCGGTATCGACCAGATAAAAATCGAATCCGAATTTATTGTAACGGGTGTATATACTGTCGCGGGTTGTTCCGGCAATGTCGGTCACAATCGTCCGTTCTTCTCCCATAAAAGCATTGACAATCGACGATTTCCCCACATTCGGCCGTCCCACGATGGCAAAGCGGGGCAATTCTTCTTCGGGCCGGTCTTCTTCTTTCTTGACGAATTTAGCGATGATCAGATCCAGTAAGTCGCCCGTTCCGGAACCGTTGATCGCCGAAACACAGATCGGATCGCCCAACCCCAAGGCATAAAATTCGGCAGCCGCATACTGCCAATCAAAGGTATCGGCTTTATTGGTGATTAACACTACGGGTTTTTCGCTTTTCCGCAGCATTTGCGCAATTCTCTGATCCAAATCGGTAATTCCGTTCGTCACATCCGCCATAAATAGAATGACATCCGCTTCTTCCAGTCCGATTTGCACTTGTTTATTGATTTCTTCTTCGAAAACATCTTCCGAATTAACCACCCAGCCGCCGGTATCGATAATCGAAAATTCCTGCCCCGACCACTCCACTTTCCCGTATTGACGGTCGCGCGTGGTTCCGGCTTCTTCATTGACGATAGCCTGACGACTTTTGGTCAATCGATTGAACAACGTTGATTTTCCTACATTCGGTCGTCCGACTATTGCTACTATATTACCCATTTTTTTGAGATTATCAGAGTTGAAAATATTGCTTTCGAAAACTTTTATGGCAGACGGCTCCGGTATTTCAACTATTCAATCGTTTTAATATTTGATCGGCAGTCGCCTGAATAGCGGGAATCGCCACGGAATTTCCGAATTGCTTGTATGCCGAAGCATCGGCAACCGGAATTTGAAATTCGTCCGGAAAACCTTGCAATCTTGCCCATTCTCTCGGTGTCATTTTCCGTATTCCTTCCCGGTTCACCTCTCCCTTAATATTCGTTTTCGGCGTGAAATCGACGATCCGGTCGTCCATGACCAGATTCCGCTCCCGGCCCATTCCTCCCACGACAATGGCATTTGCCACCCTGTCGTCGGATATGACCTCAAATCCGAACCCGTTTCCTTTGCTTTCGTGTCTCGATTTATGATTACGCAACGTTTGCAAGTATCGGGTCGATAAATAAAACCGCGTGTCGACTATCCGATTTTCTTTGACATCGGCAAATGTTTTACTCCGATCGGTCGGTTCGGGATATTCAAAATCCTCTATTTGTAAATCCTGTCTGAACCCGACAATATAAATCCGTTCCCGGTTTTGCGGCACGCCGAAATCTTTCGCATTCATGATTCGCGGTTCCGGCACGAAATATCCCAAATCTTCCCGCAACGTCCTTAAAATAGTCGCCAAGGTTCTTCCCCGCTCATGATTGACTAATCCTTTCACATTTTCCAAGAAAAAAGCCTTCGGTTTTTTATCCCGAAGAATGGTGGCCACATCAAAAAACAAGGTTCCCCGCGTATCTTCGAATCCGCCGCGTCTGCCCGCAATAGAAAATGCCTGACACGGAAATCCGCCGCATAAAAGATCAAAGTTGTCGGGAATATAACTTTTCGTTTCTTCTTTGGTGATGTCGCCGAAAGGAATTTCCCCGAAATTCGCTTGATATGTTTTTTGCGCCTGCTCGTCCCATTCGGAAGAAAACACACATTCCCCGCCCAAATTTTGCATGGCGATACGAAATCCTCCGATCCCCGCAAATAAATCGATAAACGTAAATTTCTTCTTTTCGGGCGTCGGAAAAGGAATATTTTTAACCTCGAAAAGAAATTGAAAAATCACTTCTTCGGGAATATCCGGATGTTCATCCGCAAAATCCCCGTAAAGCATTTCCTTGATGTATTTTTCGGCGGCATTTCGATAAAACAATCCGACCGGCGAATTATAATTGTGCAAATAATGTGTCACAACAGCCAATTTTTCGAGCGATACCGATTGTGATTTTCCTTTTTTTCCCCGAAATGAATCGATCGTTATTTTTTCCAAGACTGATTTCATGCCTGATCGGTTAGCCGTTAAAGGTATAACTTATTCCGGCTGATACCCGAATGTTTTCAATTTATTGTCTTTATTCCGCCAGTCTTTTTCAACTTTGACGAATAATTCCAGATATACTTTTTTGCCGAAAAAGGCTTCAAGGTCTTTCCGGGCTTCGGTTCCGACATGTTTCAACGCTTTGCCTCCTTTTCCGATGACTATGCCTTTTTGCGACTCGCGTTCGACAAATATCACGGTTTGAATGCGGATTATTTTTTTTTCTTCTTTAAAGGTTTCCACCACGACTTCCACCGCATACGGAATTTCTTTTTCGTAAGTCAACAATATTTTTTCACGAATAATTTCAGTGACAAAGAATCGTGCGGGACGATCGGTCAATGTGTCCTTTTCAAAAAACGGAGGGGACTCGGGCAACAATTCCCGGATACGCTTCAACAGGTAATCGAGATTGAATCGTTCCGTCGCGGAAATCGGAATGATTTCGGCTTGTGGCAGCAATTTTTTCCATTCTTCGACCAATTTGACCAATGTTTCCTGATCGGTTAGATCTATCTTATTCAGAATCAATAACACAGGCACTTCCTGCTTTTGTACTTTATGCAAAAAATTTTCGTTTTTTTGAAACTTTTCCACCACATCGGTGACATAAAGCAAAATATCCGCATCGGTCAATGCCGAATTTGAAAAATTCAACATGCTTTGTTGCAGTTTGTAATTCGGTTCCAACACTCCCGGCGTATCGGAATATACTATTTGCATGTCTTCGGTATTTACGATTCCCATGATCCGGTGACGGGTGGTTTGGGCTTTGCTCGTGATGATGGATATTTTTTCCCCGACCAGGGCATTCATCAACGTAGATTTTCCCACATTCGGATTTCCGACTATATTTACAAATCCTGCTTTATGCATCTCTTTTTTTATTACCGCCTACAAAGATAATTCTTTTAGCGGTATATGGGGTACACTCCAACATTTTAACCTTGTTTTTTCCCGGTTCAGCTCTCGATTTTTCCGATTCGCTTTTTTCGAAAGACCGGTTATTCCCGAATGCTCTACCTTTGCAAGGAAAATAAATCGATATGACCGGAAAACCATTTACGTTGCGCACCGCTTTTATTCTTTCCATCGGAATAAGTTTGTTGATGAACTTTTTATTTCTCATCATGTTTTTCGCGGGACGGGACGCTGTGTTGCCGCCTGACGGAGAACGTATGCGGCCGGGATTTTCGATGACTTCTTTATTGTCGCATGCGCTTTTTAATTTTTTGATGGCTTTTTTTCTTTATCTCATTAATTTTAAACTGCTTACGACAAAATCAAATTCCAAACTGCGATTAACCGTCATCATTGTTTCCACGCTTTCCGCAACCCTTTTGTTGAGTTATATTTTTTCATATATTCAAATCCGGATCAACGGCTTCGGCCCCGGCGATCCGAAACATTTCATCAGAGGCAGCATGTTCCGGGATTCGTTTATCGCCGTCATTGTTTTGCTCTCCTCTCAATTAATGTATTTATCCAATAAACAACAACAAATGCTCCTCGAAAACAAAACGTTGTTGTCGGAAAACATGCGCACTCGTTACGAAGCGCTGAAAAATCAGGTCGACCCGCATTTTCTGTTTAATTCTTTAAATACGCTCAATTCCCTTATCAAAACGGATGCCGATAAAGCCCGGGAATACGTGCGGCAGCTTTCATTCGTTTTTCGATATACTTTGCAAAATAAAGAAATTATCTGCCTGAAGGATGAATTGAATTTTACCGGCGCTTATTGCCGGCTCATGCAAATCCGGTACGGAGAAAGCCTGCACTTCAAAACCGAAATCAACGAAAAATACAATGATTATCTGATCATGCCGCTGAGCCTTCAAACATT
Organism: Candidatus Azobacteroides sp.; assembly: GCA_009787405.1. Classification (GTDB taxonomy): domain Bacteria; phylum Bacteroidota; class Bacteroidia; order Bacteroidales; family WRGA01; genus WRGA01. The sequence continues at coordinate 2,301 of WRGA01000113.1, read as the reverse complement.
GGTCGAAAATGCCATCAAACACAATGTCGTCAGCAACAAACAACCGCTATTGATCAGCATTCTGACAAACGACGATGATTTTGCCGTGGTTTCCAATCCCATTCAACCGAAAAAAGAATCCGAAAAAGGGGAAGGAATCGGATTGATCAATTTGGCTGAACGTTATCGTCTGATGACCCAAAAACAGATTATCATCGATTCGTCCGACGGCTTTTTCTCCATAAAAGTACCGTTGATCAAACCGGAACAAAGTTTTAACTATTTGAGTAATTTACAGCCATCCGAATCATAAATTCCATAAATTTGCAAATCGCAAAATTGTAAATTGTAAATCGTGAAATTATAAATTGCATTATGGTCCGGACGGTACAAAAAGCTTTGAATGATTCCCCCGCGGCGCGTTGGAGCGCTTTGTTTTTGGTCTCCTTTACGATGATGGCGTCTTATTTTTTCGCGGATGTCATTTCTCCCATCGAAGAAGTATTGAATAAAGCCTTGAAATGGGACGGGCAACAGTTCGGATTGGTGACCGGCTCTTACTCTTTTTTCAACATTATCGGATTATTGGTGATCGGAGGCATCATTCTCGACCGTCTGGGCGTTCGTTACACCGGCGGAACATTTACCTTACTGATGGTTATCGGGGCAGTTGTCAAAGCGTATGCCGTTTCTCCTTATTTCAATGCAGGCGGCATCGGATATGATTTTCTTGATTCGTTTTTTCAATCGTATACTCCTTCATCCAAATTGGCGGCAACGGGATTTGCCATTTTCGGATTGGGCAGCGAAATGGCCGGAGTCGCCGTAACCCGCATCATTATCAAATGGTTCACGGGAAAAGAATTGGCATTGGCTATGGGATTGCAGGTTGCAATCGCCCGATTGGGAACAGGTTGTGCCTTTTTGTTGTCGTCCCGGCTGGCCGGAGAACTGAATGCGTTTAAACCTGTGGCTTTCGGTGTACTGCTGTTATGCGCGGGTTTTGTCTGCTTTTTGATTTATTGCATGATGGATGTCAAATTAGACCGGAGCCTTACCACCGAAGCCGCTCCCGAAGCTGAAGAACCTTTCCGCTTTGCCGATGTCGCCAAACTTCTTGTCCACAAAGGATTCTTGTACATTTCGATATTGTGTGCCTCTTTTTATTCCTGTGTCTTTCCGTTTTTAAAATTTGCCTCGAGCATTATGGCCAATAAATTTCACGTAGATTCCACCACAGCCTCCGACATTGTTTTTTATCTCCCGTTCGGAACAATCATATTCACTCCTCTATTCGGCAGCCTGATCGATACAAAAGGAAAAGGAGCTTCGTTGATGATACTCGGTTCCGTTTTGCTGATCATCTCGCATCTTCTCTTTATTTATGCTCCGAGTGACATTGTTTATGCTTATATCGCCATTTTTGTATTGGGAATTGCATTTTCTCTTGTTCCCGCCGCGATGTGGCCTTCGGTTCCGAAAGTTTGCCCGTCGAAATTGCTGGGTACGGGTTATGCCCTGATTTTCTGGATTCAAAACATCGGAATGTTTATTTTCCCTTACTTGATCGGATATATACGGGACATCTCCAACCCTGGTGTTTCAGACCGGATTCGTGTCGGGGATATCACAGCCGAATATAATTATTTTTATCCTGAAATGATGCTGGTAATCGTCGGATTATTGACCTTGTTTTTTGCATTCATGCTGAAAGTCAACGATAAAAAGTATTTTTACGGATTGGAATTGCCGAATAAACAATAGGATATTAAATGTCGCAAAAAACGGATATATTCTTCTCTAAAAGTCTGCCCCGCCATGACAGATATGTTGTCCGATAGAAAGAAGATGTTTCCATTTAAAATAAAAATCATTTTTTGTTTATTTGTTTTTTTTTAAGGTATTTTGTGGAAGTCGGATTGCAAGTCTTTTTGAATAAACAAGCAGACGGACAGCATGTCCGCTGCGACGGAGATAAACAATAGGATATTAAAGCAAATCCCGTTAGGGATTAAATATTGGTAGAAAACCGGATAATTCAACAAACCGGCGTGCCATAGGTACGCAATGTGTTAAGAGTTAAGAATTGGATGGCGGGTGGCAGGTGATTATGGATCATCGCGCGGCAGCGGAGGTAAATCAGGACACAAATATAATGTGAACCCGAAAAAGAGCTTCGCCCTTACAATAACTCTTAATTCTTAATTCTTAATTCTTAATTCTTAATTACTGCTGGTGCGTTAAGTTTTAAAAATAATTTATAATTAATTGATATATAATAAAATACAAGCGTTCTTTGATTTTTTGATTTGAAATGAAAAG
>WRGA01000112.1 GCA_009787405.1 Candidatus Azobacteroides sp. | reverse complement strand
ATGCACCATGTATCGTTCATCACCGTAGAGACGCGGCATGCCACGTCTCTACATGTTATGGCGTCACAATGTCGATAAATCCGCCGTGACGGATGAGCCGGAAAACAAGACCGCAGGTCTTGAATATTGATAACCCCTTGCAAGCCGACAGGCGCAGCTCGGGGCAAAGAAACCCTTCCCTGTTCCGAACTCCGTAGGAGTTCAACCCGCTACGGGGTTGAGGTGCGGGCCGGGTTTTCCCCCGGGCTGCGCTACGCTTGTAAGGGGCTATTCGGGTTTCAGTCCTTGCGGACTGCCCCTGCCCCGGCGGACATGTTGTCCGTCACTGTTCTATTCAAAAGGACATGTTGTCCGATAGAAATAAATATCTCAATTAAAATAAAAATTATCCCTTGTTTATTGTTTTTATGATTATCGGATGTTGTACCCGGCTATCCCCGCAGGCGGGGTGTAAAATTGTGTCGATGCTTCAAAAAAATATTCGTCCTTTTTTGTCCCGTCAGGGACATTATATTGGTAGAAAAACACCCCCCTTCACCTTCTGTCCCGTCAGGGACAACATGTTTTTCTTCCCACATTACGTCCCTGACGGGACTTTGGTCACCGGCGGAATTTTCCTTTTTACCGATATGTTGTCCCTGACGGGACGGAAGACAATATTTTTTAGAACGTAACTTTCAAAAAAAACGAATATTACATTTTTACGCCCCATTTGGGGGATAGGCAGGTGCAATATCCGATAATCATTTTGTTTTTTTAAAGGTATTTTAGTGGAAGCCGGACTGCAAGTCCTTTTGGATAGGCAGGCAGACGGACAACATGTCCGCTGCGGCGGAACTTCGTTTACCGTACTTGGGTTTGACGATAAACACCGCCCTGCGCTATGGGATTGAAGGCTTCCGGCCTTTGAACGGTGCGCGGTAAACGAGTAAACAAGTCCGGCTTTGTGGCATCCGAAACTCGTTCACTCGTTTACTTTTTATATATTTGTAAAAATTTTACCGATGAAAAAATATGTCCTTGTTATGGCGGGAGGCAAAGGGTTGCGGATGGGAAATGATGTCCCGAAACAGTTTTTGCCTTTAAACGGAAAACCCGTCCTGATGCATACTCTCGAAGCGTTTTACCGGTATGATTCCGACATCGGCTTGATTTTGGTTCTTCCGGATGAACAACGAGAATATTGGGTATCGTTGTGCGAAGCATATTCATTCGTCGTTCCTCATTCCGTGACCGGAGGCGGAGAGACACGTTTTCATTCGGTGAAAAACGGATTGGAGTTTGTGGAAAACGGCGGATTGGTCGCCGTTCATGACGGTGTGCGGCCTTTCGTATCGACAGAGGTCATTGCCGAATGTTTCCGTGTGGCGGAAAACGATCATGCGGTTATTCCGGTGATCGATGTCGTCGAAACCATCCGGAAAATCGAAGGCGATTCAAGCCGGACCGTCGATCGAAACGCCTATAAATTGGTGCAGACTCCTCAAATTTTCCAAACGGATCTGTTGAAAAAGGCTTACGAACAGCCTTATACCGAAGCATTTACCGACGACGCCTCTGTGGTGGAAGCATCCGGAAAAACCATCCGGTTGGTTCCGGGAAACCGGGAAAATATCAAAATTACCACTCCGTTCGATTTATTGATCGGAGAAGCAATCTTGAAAGCGATAAAAAAGTAAAAGGATATGAAATATGGCAGGATCGAGGCGCAAGAAAAAACGAAAATCCGTTTTAAAAAAAATATTGTTAATCTGTTCGATTATCATTGTTATTGCCGGTATGTCAGTTTGGCTTGCCAATTATAAAATAAATTCGGCAACCCGATACAACGTTTATGAAAATATAAATGCAGTTCCTTATAATAAGGTAGGGCTGGTATTAGGCACTTCCAAGTATTTGCGGGCGAACACCCTCAATCCGTATTTCAAATACCGGATCGATGCCGCCGCGAATTTGTTCAAAGCGGGAAAGATTTCATACATCGTCGTCAGCGGCGACAACAGGCATCATTCCTATAATGAACCGGAAGACATGAAAAAAGCTTTGATGGAACAGGGCATTCCGAAAGAAAAAATTTATTTGGATTATGCCGGGTTTCGCACGTTGGATTCAGTGGTACGGATCAACATGATTTTCGGACAATCGTCTTTTACCGTTATTTCGCAGAAATTTCACAACGAGCGTGCCGTTTTTATTGCCGAAAATTACGGATTAAATGCGGTCGGGTATAATGCACGGGATGTCGAAATACCTCTCGGATTTAAAGTGAAAGTAAGAGAAATTTTTGCCCGGGTAAAGGTCTTCATCGATTTACTGATCGGGAAAGACCCAAAATTTTTGGGCGAACCGATTGAGATCAGGTGATGGATTTATCGAAACAAGACCTCAAATATTTGCCGGGTGTGGGGCCGAAAAAAGCGGAACTGCTGAACAAGGAATTGAATTTGTTTTCTGCCGAAGATTTGTTGTATTATTTTCCGTATAAATACATCGATCGCAGCAAGATTTTCCGGATTCGCGAAATCGACGGCAATATGCCTTATATTCAGCTGAACGGACGGATCACGTTTTTCGAAACATTCGGGGAAGGCCGCAACCGGCGATTGGTCGCCAAATTCACCGACGGAACGGGATTCATTGATTTGGTGTGGTTCAAAGGACTGAAATTTGTCGTCGAGAAATATAAACTGAACAAAGATTATATTATTTTCGGAAAACCGACTCTTTTCTCCGGGCGGATCAACATCGCTCACCCCGACATCGATTTACCGGAAGAACTTTCGTCGAAAGGCGCGGGATTATCGGGACTTTACAACACGACCGAGAAAATGAAAACTCATTTTCTAAATTCCAAAGCCATTCAAAAAATAGTTTTCGGTCTGATACAAACCGTTCCGCAACCGATGCCCGAAACTCTTTCGCCCGAAATCATTGCCGATGCCCGGCTGATTTCTTTAGATGAAGCGTTGCGCAACATTCATTTTCCCAAAAATCCCGATATTTTGAGAAAAGCCGAGTACCGGTTGAAATTTGAAGAGCTTTTTTATGTTCAGTTGAATATTCTCCGGTATGCCAAAGAACGGCGGGAAAAATCGGACGGATTCGTGTTCGGAAAAATCGGGGATTATTTCAACACGTTTTATACCGAAAATCTGCCGTTTGAACTGACCAACGCGCAAAAACGGGTGCTGCGTGAAATTCGTGCCAATGTGGGCAGCGGAAAACAAATGAACCGGTTGTTGCAAGGCGATGTAGGCAGCGGAAAAACTCTTGTCGCGCTGATGTCCATGCTGATGGCGTTAGACAACGGCTATCAGGCGTGCTTGATGGTTCCGACGGAAATTCTGGCCAATCAGCATTTCGAAAGCATCCGGTCGTTGTTGGAGGGAATGAACGTAAAGGTCGAATTGCTGACCGGTTCCACCAAAAAGAAAAAAAGAACCGGATTGCTTGCCGAATTACAATCGGGCGACATTCACATCCTTATCGGAACGCATGCGCTGATTGAAGAACCCGTTCAATTTCATAATCTGGGAATAGTCATCATCGACGAACAACATCGTTTCGGCGTTGCCCAGCGTTCCAAATTGTGGAAAAAAAATATCCGGCCGCCTCATGTGTTGGTCATGACCGCCACTCCCATTCCGCGCACATTGGCCATGACGGTTTACGGGGATTTGGACGTATCGGTCATCGACGAGCTTCCGCCGGGACGAAAGCCGATTCAAACCATCCTCCGGTTCGAAAATAAACGCGCCGGACTGTACGAATTTATCCGGAAGCAGATTCAAGCGGGAAGGCAGATTTACATTGTGTATCCGTTGATTCAGGAAAGCGAAAAGATGGATTTCAAAAATCTGGAAGACGGATACGAACATATCAAGGAAGCATTCAAAGAATTTCGGGTATGCATGGTACATGGTAAAATGCCCGCGCCCGAAAAAGACGCGGAAATGCAACGCTTTGTATCCGGCGAAGCTCACATCATGGTTGCCACGACCGTGATCGAAGTGGGGGTGAATGTTCCCAACGCTTCCGTCATGGTCATCGAAAATGCCGAACGGTTCGGCTTGTCTCAACTGCATCAATTAAGGGGGCGCGTCGGACGGGGAGCGGAACAGTCTTATTGTATTTTGCTTGCTTCCTACAAAATTTCGGCCGATACCCGCAAACGACTTTCCATCATGGTCGAAAGTAACGACGGATTTGAAATCGCCGAAGCGGATTTAAAACTCCGCGGTCCCGGCGATTTGGAAGGTACCTTGCAAAGCGGCGATCCTTTTGCCCTGAAAATCGCCGATATTGTACGAGACTCCCAAATCATGCAATTCGCAAGGAATATGGCCGAACAATTACTGGATCATGATCCGGAACTCAATAAGGATAATCATCAAATAATCAAAAAACAATTGATGCACCTTCGAAACCATACTGAAAATTGGGGAATAATCAGTTAATTAACATTAAATTCAGAAAAACATGTTATAAAACATACTTTTTATAAGCATTTGTATCTTAATTAGTTATACTTAGATTCATTTATTTTAACAATTCAATATGTTAAAATAAGTTACTTTGTTAAGACTACATGGAAAAAAAATTATTACTTTGGCATAATTAAATAAATGATAATGAGGGAGTATACTCTGAATTTATGATGGAAAAGACTTTTGTAATACTAAAACCCGGTACAGTTCAAAGAGGATTGATTGGTGAAATAATTAACCGATTCGAAAAAAAAGGCTTGCAATTAGTGGGTATGAAAATGGTTCAACTCACTCCCGGCATATTGACTGAACATTACAGTCATCTCAGTTCCAAACCTTTTTTTCCGTCGATCCTTGCATCAATGATGGCTGCTCCCGTGATTTTGTGTTGTTGGAAAGGTGCAGATGCGGTAGCTGTGGTTCGAACTCTTTGCGGAGTCACCAATTCGCGCGAGGCGAATCCCGGCACTATCCGCGGCGATTTTGGCATGAGCATACAAGAAAATGTAGTGCATGCTTCGGATTCACCCGAAGCGGCAGAAACTGAAATCAAGCGCTTTTTTAATGCACAAGAATTGTATGATTACGAATCGGCAACCGTTCATTTCACGTATGCCCCGAATGAACTAAAGGATTAAAACGCATGAATTATTTATCAAAAAACAATTTTAAAACAGTTTTTCTGGCAGGGAGTTTCACTCTCCTTTCTTTTACAGTCGCCGGACAAACACAACGTTCAGGGAAACAACAGGCAAGCACACATTCCATCGCCCATAAAAATCTATTGGCGTCTCAAGGAGATATCAAAAAAGAAATCGGTCTGGTTGATTCCTTAATGATGACTTACAGCCTGAAAAACGAAACGAAAAACTTTCCCGCCTCCAATTTGTATGGTGAAGATTGGAATACCGAACGGGTTAATCCGTATAAAAATATGGATATAAAATTACCGGATTCTTTGGTCATCGATGTCTCTAAATTCTGTTCTCCCGTCCGCGGAACCTATATTACATCGAATTTCGGATTCAGAGGTAAACGGATGCATTATGGGACAGACCTTAAATTAGAAGTGGGAGACTCCATTTACGCCGCATTCTCCGGAAAAGTGCGTATCTGTAACTATGAATCCAACGGTTACGGCAATTACGTGGTGATAAGACATAACAACGGTTTTGAAACGGTTTACGGGCATTTATCGGGCTTTCTGGTAGCGGAAGGTGACAATGTCAAGGCAGGACAACCGATCGCATTGGGTGGAAATACCGGAAGATCCACGGGGCCTCACCTGCATTTTGAAATCAGAGTAAAAGGGCAACCGATCAATCCGGTGGAGGTTTTCGACTTTGCCAACGAGGTGACTCATACCGACACGTATGTTTTCAACAGCAAAAATGTTGAAAGAGCGAGAATTAAAGCCGAAAAATATACCAAAAAACAGATCGGATATTATACGGTCAAAAATGGCGACACGTTAAACAAAATAGCCAGAAAACACGGTTTGTCATTGGCCCAATTGTGTAAATTGAATAATATATCCCCCACAAAAGGCGTGAAAAACGGACAACGTTTGCGTACTTCGTAAGTCGATGGCGGAAGATAACCGGTTTAAAACTAATTTAAAAAATAATAAAGACAACTTTCGGGTTGTCTTTATTATTTTTACTTTTGTAATTCATGAAAGAGCAGGTTTTCGATAAATTAAAGATTCTCGCCGAGGCCGCCAAATACGATGTTTCATGTGCATCGAGCGGTCATACGCGCAAAAATACGGGGAATGCGTTGGGCAATACCTCCGGTTGGGGAATTTGTCATAGTTTTACCGAAGACGGACGTTGTGTTTCTCTGCTCAAAATCATGCTGACCAATCATTGCATGTACGATTGTGCGTATTGCATCAACCGCCGGAATAACGATGTGCCGCGCACTACGTTTTCGGTGAGCGAATTGGTGGAACTGACCCTCGAATTTTACCGCAGAAATTATATCGAAGGGCTGTTTTTGAGTTCGGGCGTGGTGAGAAGCCCCGATTATACCATGGAACGCATGGTGCGTGTAGCCAAAGATTTGAGGCTGATTCACCGGTACAACGGATACATCCATTTGAAAAGTATTCCGGGTGCAAGTCGCGAAATAGTCTCCGAAGCCGGACTGTATGCCGACCGGTTGAGCGTGAATATGGAAATCCCGAGCGAACAACATCTGAAAATCATTGCTCCGGATAAGGATTATTCCAGCATCCTGAAACCGATGGGATACATTTATCAAGGGATTCTGGAAAACCGTGAAGAACGGAAGAAATTCCGTAAGGCGCCGCGTTTCGCTCCGGCCGGACAAAGCACGCAACTGATCATCGGCGCGACTCCGGAAACCGACAAACAAATTCTGACATTATCCACTCATTTGTATCAACGTCCGAATTTGAAACGGGTTTATTTTTCGGGATACATTCCCGTCAATGGTTACGATAAACGCCTTCCGGCCCTCACCACCCCGCCGTTGGTGCGGGAAAACCGGTTGTATCAGGCCGACTGGCTGATGCGTTTTTATCATTTCAACGCTTACGAGATCGTAGACGATCAACACCCGAATCTGGATCTGACCATGGATCCGAAATTGAGTTATGCGCTTCGTCATCCGGAATTGTATCCGGTCAACATCAATACCGCCGATTACGAAATAATTTTACGTGTCCCGGGAATCGGCGTCAAGTCGGCTCAATTAATCGTCGCGTCCCGCCGGTACGGAAAAATCAATTCCGAGCATTTGAAAAAGATGGGCGTTGTGATGAAACGAGCCCGATATTTCATCACATGCAACGAATTGAGTTCTCTTTCGACACAAGACCTCAATCCCGATTATCTACGCCGGTTATTCTCGGAACAAAAAGTCATTCAGCCGCCGAAAAGCAAAAGCCGGAAAAAGCAAGTACCCGAAGAACAGTTGAGTTTGTTTTGAATATCCGCTCCTATATTTTGCGTAAGATTTCGATGAGACTGTCCGTTCTTTTCAATCCCATTTTTTTCCGGATGCGATAGCGGGTTACTTCCACGCTACCGGGGGCAATATTGGTGAGTTGAGCTATTTCTTTGGACGATAAATTCATGCGAAGGTATGCACATATTTTTCGTTCGGTTTTGCTTAAATCGGGATAGGCTTCCGTCAGCTTTTTGAAAAAATCTTCATGCACCGAATCAAAAATTTTTTCTACTTTTTCCCAATAATCGTCCTGCGTGATGTTTTGTTTTATTTTTGCCCGAAGCCGGCGCAATTTATACCCCATCTCATTGTCTTTTTCCGATTTCAGGTCGGCAATCATTCGGCTTAACCCGTTATCCACCAAATTAAAAATTTTGTTTTTCTCCACAATGTTCATCTTCGAATGGGTCAATTCATTGTTTTTGACTTTCAATTCATGTTCCAGCACTTTGATTTGCAGCATCATTTCCTTGTCCCGTTCATCCTGTTGTTTTCTGAAAATCTCTTCCAGATCTTTCAGTTCCTCCGTTTTTTGTTTTTCCGATTTTTCCTTTTGTCGTACCCTTTCCCGATTTAATAACCATCGAAACAACAGATACAGACTTGCCGCAATCAAAATGAAATAAGCCGCCCGCACGATTTTCGTCCGGTACCGGAGGGGTTGAATTTCGAATAATATTTCCGCTTGCAGTCGATTCATCCTATCCGGATTCATTTTCCGTACCGGGAAAAAAGCAGGTTTCAAAAAAGACGGAGGATATGAATGCAGGCCGGTAAAATACATCCCCTCCCGATCCCAAGAATCGGATTCATACCCATTCCGACAATAATTTCTTTCCGTAGAATCCCACTCGGTTAAACAGGGAATCACCGGAAAAACAGAAAAAAGCAGGGTCAGTATTTTCGTAAAAAACATTTAATTCTTGATTATCTTCGCAACAACAATCCCGGTGTCTCCGAAAACGGTCAGGAAATAGATACCCGACGGATAACCGGAAAGATCGATTTGCATAATTTCCGCATCAATCGGTTTCTTCATGATTATTTTTCCGGAGACATCGACGATTTTCAACCGATTCAAGTAGTCTGATCCGGACAAATCGACGGTAAACCGTCCGACAACCGGGTTCGGATAAATCTTTAATCCGCCTTCGCTTTCATTTGCCGGAATAACAGCTGTCGGAATAATCGTAAAGTTGAAAACCGAGGTTGAAGCTTGAGCTGATTTCGCCCCGTTCACGGCTTTCACATACCACGTATGATCGCCGGCTTCCAACAGATCCAACGTATAATCGGTTGTCGTTACCTCAGCCCGTTTCACCTCGTCGAGGTAAAATTCATAATACGAAATCGATGATTCGGGATCAGAAGCCGGCTCCCACGAAAAAGTCATGGAGGTGGACGACGTTGCGGTATAGTCTTCCGGAGCAATCAGATCAAACGGTTCCGGCGCTGTTTCATCCGGGGTTCCGAATCCTTGAATGCCGAATCCGTACCGGAAAAGCGGATCCCCGAAAATCGGCGGCACCGGCAAATCCTGATCGATGTAACTCCGGATAATCAATCGTTCGGCATCGGTAGCTCCGATATCATACGGCAATTCCCATTTTTCGATCTGATCGTTGATGTTATCCGTCCCCACTTGACTTTGCGAGCGCGGGAGTTGGAACGGAAGTTTTCCCGAAGGAACAAAATCGTCGAAAATACATTCGGCCGTTGCCTGACCGATTCCGTTTCCTCCGCGATAAACGACCAAAATCGCATCCGACAGCTCTACAACGGGTGTCAAGACATAAGGACGCGGTAAAATGCAGATTTTATTCATAGTATTTTAAATTTTTTAAAAAATAGGTTAATAAAGATTAACAGTGAAAATAAGTTAAAAGTTCGGATCAATAAATACCTTCATTCGATATGAATGGTAGAATGCACCCTATGAACGAATCTGTCTGTTACTTATACGGCGGCTTTCTTCATTATTTCACCACTTTACGGGAAACGATTCCTTTGTCGGAATACAACGTCAATATATAATATCCGCGTTTCAGACCGGAGGTATTCACTTCGATTACCGGCATGTTTTGAATGTTTTGTTCGAGTACAAGGCTTCCGGTGACGGTGGTTACCCTCAATTTTTTAAATCCATCCGTCTTTCCGGCTTGAATGATCAACCGATCGACAAACGGATTGGGATATATCGTCACTCCGGATGTAAAGGAATCTCCGCTACCGGTTGCTCCGGCTACAAAAATCCGCACATTGGCATATCCGGTCTCGTTTTGATTATCGGTCACGGTCAACCGGAAAATATACAGCTTATTCGGTTCCAATCCGGTTACCGTTGCCGTCGGATCGGACGGATCGTTTTGCAGAATCATTGCCGGTGAATTTACATCTGTTTGCGCCCATTCATATTTGACGATGGTGCCGTCGGGATCAACGGACTCACTGCCGTCGAGCATTAAGTCTTCGCCGAGATTAATGGTTCGATCACTTCCGGGTACCGCTATCGGAGCAAAGTTTCCGGGTCTTACCAACACCGCCACGTTGTCGGCGGCGGTCGCTCCGTTGCTGTCGGTGATCTTCACTTCAAACGTGTAGGTACCCAACGTCAGATTCGACAGGTTGACAGACGGTTGATCGGGTGATGACATCGTCACCGCCGGGTTGGCATCCGTTTGCGTCCATTCGTATTTCGTAACGACGGCGGCACCATAGGTCACAGCCACAGCCGTCAATGTCGCCGAATTATTTTCGGGATACCTCACCACTTGATCATCTCCCGCATCCACTTCCGAAGGCAACGCATTTCCGGTCAATGTAAATTTGAAGGAATTCAGATTCGCGCCGGTTCTATCGATCATCACACGCATGATGCGTTTGCCGCTTTTTAACGGAATGTTTGCGACAAACATGTCAAAAAACGCCCAGCCCGAACCAACGGCCACGGGAACCGGGCCGGTCAAATCTTCGCCGTCGACAAAAACGCGCAACGCTCCGCCGTTTGCAGATCCCAATCGTGCATTCATCGCATATACACCGTCTGCTTGAACATTGATGGTATATTCATACCATTCGCCGGTGTTGGTCCAGCCGATGTTACTGTTCGGAATATTAGTCGTCCCTTCCGTTTCGACTCCGGTTCCCGGTCTGTAACTCGTTCCGCCCTGCATGCCGATTTCGTTGTCGTGACAGGCAACTTCGGGGCCTCCTTCATCAAACTGAACGGCATAAATCGTTTGCGACGGAACATTCCACGGCGTTCCGTTGAACGGCGTCTGCTCTATCGTGGTCAGATGAATGACGGCGGGTTCGCTTTTATTTCCGTCGTTATCAATGGCAACGGCTTTCAGTTCGGCCGTTCCGGTATATTGCCCGGGTACGAATGATACTTCAAACGATTCGGTATAGGACGTTCCGACCTGTTCCCCATTGAAATACAGCTCCACGGCGATCACTCTTCCGTCTTTATCGCTTGCCGACATCGTGACTTTCACGTTTTTGTTCGAAGCGATTTTGTCTCCGTCTTTCAACGAAGTGACGGCAACAGAAGGTTTTTGAACGCCCGACATTCTCGAATTGTAATACACGCCTGCTCCCACCCTCACGGTTTCTATTTTAATGCCGTCTTTGTAAATATCGACATCCACGTCGGCACCGGTCGGGTTATACAACAAGTACGTCAATTCTCCGTCATTGTTTTGATATACAGCGCCGGAAGGAATGCTTGTATGATATCCCCGTGCCGGCTTTCCGTAGGTGATCATCGCATTGCTCAGGAAATAATTGGTCGCGGTGTTGAGATGATTCCGCCATTCTTGTCCCACTGCCGGATCATTGCAAAATTCATCCAACCATTGCGCCGCTTTCGCCGGATCGACAAAATTCATGATATTCAGCAAATAGCCGCCCAAATACGGCCCCATCGCTTTGATGTTTTCATACGGATCGGAATTTCCGGGATAATTTTCGGCATTGGCCGCCGTTCGTAATTTAAACATGGATTCATTGATTGACGTCATTTTTTCGGGATTCAATCCGAAGCCGGTGTAATAAAAATCCACCGGGCAAGCCTGTATTCCCAATGCCCAGGCCGGATCACCCGAAAAGTACGTGGCCATCGCAACATTGTCTGTTCTTAATATGCCGACATAGTCATACGGATAGGTATCGGGAAGGTTATCGCCGTACAAATCCAACCAATATTCGCCTGCGGAAATATTTTCGAGCAAATACCCCACGGCTCCGGCATCGATAATGCTTTTATCGTTTAATTCGACTCCGAGCAGGTAAATTCCGAACCATGAATTGATCGCTTCGGAAGTCGATTCCTGATTATTGCCGCCGCCGTCGCCGGTTCCTCCCGCAAAGGAATGCCCCAAATAAGGATCGAACGTCCGCAAAAACGGTTGTTGATTGCCGGTACCCACGTTATCGGAATGATTCCAATCGGCATACGATTGTGCGATCAGTTTCACCATATCCGAATAATCCCGCTTAAATTCTTTGTCGACCATCATCAAACGGGCGGCTCCCACGACAAAATAACCGTAATGGAAATGCAAGTCGTTGAATCCTTGCGATCCGTATCCCGGAGGAAATCCGATCACGGCGCCATAATCGGGATATTGTGCAAAATAATACGATTTCTGCGTTCTTTCCGCTTCATCGAACGTAAACCAGTCGGCAAATTCGGTTTTCAGGCCGTTTTTGAACAGGTCGAACCCGGAATGGTTCAACGTCTTGGCCATCAACATGCCGGTACTTTGTTCTCCGAGTCCTTTTGCGTAAGTATTGCCGTTCCGTCCGAAATGTGTGGAATAATACGTCAATAACGAATTTAACATCTCTTTCCGCTCTTGCGGCATATCCAACGGTTCGGGCAGGTAAGGAGGCATTCCGCCGAAATCGTAAGACAACGAGAATGACTTGGCGGCACCGGTATGCATGAGGCCGATAAACATCCGGTAATCGGCGCCGGGGATAAAATCAAAATTCTTGGTCGTCGTCCGGTAATGATGCGACAAAAAGCACATCAACGTTTCTTGTCCGCCGATGCCCGTTTCCATGTTTTTGGCGTCCATGTCAAACGTCGTGACAATTTTTCCTTCGGCTGTTTTATATTCGTAATCAAACCGGATATTGCCCGGTTTATTTCGTGCATATTGATCGTACACCGCCAAAAATGACCGGTCGGGAAGCGCCGAAACCACCACGAAACGTTTATCCGAAGGGGTTTCCAGTTGAAAATCGCCGCCTTTCGACTGATGCACCTTACTGCCCGTCGGCGCGTGAATGCCGTATACACGACCGTCGAACTCGATGGTGAATGCATTGACGGTTGCCGGGAACGTTTCTATTTTATTTCCCGACGCATCGTAAGCGGAAGCCGTTCCGCCCGGAACCAATATCGGATAGAGGCCGTTCATTTCAATATATACAAACGGTACTCCGTGAATAATTACCGCATCCATCGTTTTTCCGTCGTTTTCGCTTCTTAATGTGAATCCCAAATCCGTCCAATCATAGACTTTGGCGGCGGATGTCCGGAAATCGGGCGTATATCCGGAACCGCCGAATTGACTGTCGGTGAAGATGATTTCATCGCACATGATAAATCCCCAGCCGCCGCCGGAATCGTCCACAATCCGAATCTCCGCTTCTTGCCCTTTATAGGCTGATACTTCCCACGTGCGTTGCGTCAGATTCCCGCTGTTTTGTCCCGTTTCGGATAAAACGCGCGTTCCGTTGATAAACAGTCCGACATAGGTGGCATCGGGATAGTTTCCGCCGCCGACATATAGCCGGATGTAATTTTTTTGAATCGTAAATTTCGGAGAAATCAATGTTAGCCGCGCTCCATCCCCTTTATAAGTATTGACAAAACGATCTCCGACATACCCGGCCGGTCGGGGCGTTTGCGTAATTTCAGCGGTTGCCATCGGTCCCGGAATACTTTGCGTATTGTTTGAAACCGTCCATCCCGTCGGCCATGTCGCAGTTTCGAAATCGGTAAACAAAATATTTTCGTCATCCGCCTGCAATACCGAAGTCGCATTGATCTTCAACGGATTTCCCTTGTTCATTCCTCCACCGGAAAATCCTTTCGGAAACAGAATGTTAAAGCCTTCGGCTGATGCCGTAACCACCTGCGGATAAGCCCATGCTTCGCTGCCGAAACGATCGCCGGTGGTCGTAACTGTAACCGGCGGTTGAGAAACCGTCGGTTGGGTACGTCCCAATCCGCGAAAAATAAAATCCGTCCACCATTTATTGGTCGGAATCGGTCTGTTCCGCACATTTTCGTGAAGATTCAATTCCGGCCGCGCCTGTACAAACCAATCATACGGAGCGGCAAAATAACCGTCTTCATAGACCACAGCCGCCGGAGGGTATTCCGCATAGCTGCCTTTTCCCGATGGTATCGCCTGTTGGGAGAAAAGGGTTACGGCAAAAGGGAAAAAAGCAAACAGAGCGATGAGCTTTCTCATGACATCAATTGTTTAAGATTAAATAATAATTTTCCGGACCTCTTCTTCTTTTGCTCCGGGATAATTGACGAAATAAACGCCGGATTCCCAATCTTGAAGATTTGTGATAAAACCTCCCGACCGAATTTGCCCGGCAAATCTTAATTTTCCGTATCCGTCATAAATTTTGACCGGTACGTTTTTGGCTGCCGGGTTCGAGAAATAGAGCTTTTTGCCGGAAACATAAATTCCCGGATCGGACTTGTTGCCGGACAGGATGCCGGAGGGCATGGTTCCGTACACTTCGGCTTCATAAATCGAAAATCCCCACCGGGTGGCTCTTTTAATGCAATTGATTTTGACATAACGGGCCGAAACTTGATTGACCAGAAGATTTTGCATTCCGACGATCCCCGAACCGGAATAAACCTGCGTCCATCCGGATTTATCCGTCGACAGTTCGACCGTAAATTCGGAGGCATAAGCGGTTTCCCACGTGATGACAATTTTCGAAATCGTGTATATTTCCTGCAAATCGACGATCAACACTTTGTTGTCTTGCCCGTGCGGACTTGCCCAGCGGGTTGACAACATGCCGTCGGTCAGATTCGATGCATCATATCGGGCATCATTGTCTTGAATCCCGCCCGTGTATTCAACCGGTTTTTTCAAGGCCGGATTGACCGGCGACGGAGGCAATACTTCCAAGATATTGCCGGCGGTATTATTGGTATTATCCCACTCGTCGACGGTATTTTTGACATTAACCGTCCCCGAAACGGCATATTTTTCGACGCCCCGGGCCGTCCATGTTCCGTCTGATTCGATTAATCTGACTTGTCCCGGAGCAATGGGTTCGGCCACGTCATTCGCAGAGGCCGCCAATTGATCGTCAACCCGGAAATCAAGGTCAAATGTTCCGTCAACCGGTTTATTTCCTTGGTTTTTGACCAACGCATAAAACCTTACGTTTTCGCCTTGTTGCGGATAACGGGGGACGGTGTACAACCGGGTGATCTTGAGATCGGGCTTTTTATCGGAATCTTGGAACGATACGGTTTTCGACAACGGTAAATGATCGGACGAACCGCCGACTTTAAAGGTGTAACCGCCCGGCAACACATCGTATTGTCCGGTCGTTTCATTCCAATAATAAAAGTCGTCGGCGCAAAGATTAAACGTAACCGTTTTTGTTTCTCCCGCCTTCAATGTAATTCGTTTGAATCCGCGTAATTCTTTTTTCGGCATCCAAACCGTACCGGAAGGCGCCGACAGATATAATTGCGCCACTTCTTCTCCGTCGCGGGTTCCCGTATTCTGTACATCGACCGTCACCGAAAAAGGCTCTCCGGCTTTTACCGACACGGGCGCCGTCATGTTCGAATAAGAGAAGGAGGTGTACGACAATCCGAACCCGAAAGCGTATTCGGGCGTATATCCCATTTCGTCGAACCAACGGTACCCGGTTCCGTAATCATCGTCGAAACTTTCGTTCCAAGGCGGCAACTGACTTTCGCTTTGCGCCATGGTTACCGGCATGCGTCCGGCGGGATTGTAATCGCCGAACAAAACATCCGCCATCGCGATTCCGGCTTCTTGTCCGGCATAAAACGAATAAACCAATCCTTTGATCGAACTCAGTGCATCATGCACGGAACATACGCCGCCCGATTGAATGACCGCCACGATATTCGGATTGACAGCCGCCAATTCTTTGATCAGCTCTTGTTGCCTGCCGGGTAAATAAATGGTGCTTCTGTCCCACCCTTCGGCAAACCCTTCGCCTTCTTCGTAACGGCTCAATCCTCCGGCAAACACGACGACATCGGCCTGCCGGGCTTTTTCTTTGGCATCGCCGAATCCGGAAATATCATTATCATTTCTGTTGCATCCTTTGGCATACAGCACATTGGCGCTGCCGATCTTATTTTGAATGCCTTCCAATATACTGACGGCATACGGCGGATTGGTCGCACTGCTGCCCGAACAGTTCAGGCCGGCTTCGGCGGCATTCGGCCCGATTACGGCCACGATAATATTTTTAGGCAACGGCAGTATGTTGTCTTGATTTTTTAACAAAATCAAGGATTTTCGTGCCGCTTCTTGATTAATCGCTGTGATTTGAGGTGTTCCGGCATTGTTCCGATTACTTGCCGGACGGTTTTGGTCGAGCATGCCGTTGATGATTTTGGTTTTTAACACGCGGTAAACCGCTTTGTCGATGGCATCCCGGCCTTCGGCTGTTTTGATGATGTCCGGCAAATCGACCGAATATCTCAACGGGCTTGATGTGTAGGAGCCGTCGCCCATACACACATCGGTTCCCGCTTTAATCGCATTTTCGCTGTTGTTGATGTTTCCCCAGTCCGACACGACAAAGAACGGAAATCCCCAACGGTCGCGGAGAATGGTTTGAAGCATTTCTGTATTTTCAGACAATTTGACGCCGTTGAAAAAATTATACGAATCCATGATATTCAATGCTCCCGACTCCTGCATGGTCGTGCGGAAGTTGTATCCGAGAAAATCCATCAGCCACCGTTCGGAAGCGGTGTATTTGGCATTGTGGCGGTAATATTGGTTATTCCCCTCGGTTTGCCGGCTTTCGCCCAAATAATGCTTGACGGAAGCAATGACGGGATAAACGCCTTGAAGTCCTTTAACCACATTTTTATTGATCTGTCCGCTCAAATAGGTGTCTTCTCCGCCGCTTTCGGCATTCCTTCCGCCGCGGGGATCCCGCGACTGATCTACACACGGGCCCAAAGCGACATTATATCCGAACGCCCAAAATTCCGTCCCCAACGCATCTCCCACCCGATAAGCCGTCTCTTCGTCCCACGTCGACACCATGGCGATTCCGGTAGGGAAAGAGGTAGCGGTTTGTCCGCTGTTCCGGCTGTCGTTGAAACGAACGCCGTGCGGACCGTCGCTCATGTCAAATCCCGGTATTCCCAAACGGGAATTGCCCGGCGTTGTGCCGAATCCGTCGTTAATCAACTGGTTTATTTTTTCCTGATCGGTCATTTGACTCATCAGCGCTTGAATGCGTGCATCCAACGTCTGACCTTGCATAGTGCCGGAACCGACGGTAAAAAACAAAAAGAGCATGACCGGGAATAACGTTTTCATAGGAAAAAGAGTTAAGAATTAAAAGTTAAGAGTTAAGAGTTAAGAATTGTGGAATGTGAATGATCTTTACGTTTATTCATGAATTTTTCATTTATGATTTTTATCTTTTAACTCTTAACTCCTAACTCTTAATTCTTAACTCTTAACTCTTATTCAATTATTTTACGGCAATCTTAAATGATGCCGTATTGCCTGACGTATCTTTCACGCTTAAGATATAAATACCTTTAGCCAATGAAGCCGTGTTGATTTCAGACACTCCTGAAGCGATCGTTTGTCCGCTGACTGCAAATAATTTGGCGGAAGCAACACCTTTTTCGGCAAAAATATAAATGGCATCGGCATCCCGGCTGAAAGAAATACCTTGAATCAACGGCGTTGCCGAAATAGCTGTAGTAGGTTGCTCTTTGAAATTATCGCAAATTGTTATGTTTGAAATAACAATATCTACATCGGCAGGATTACCGCCGAAATCAAATAAAATCTTGTCAAATGCAGTAATGGTGGTTCCGCCCGTATTCTCGAAAATACCGCTGACCGTCCGGGTTCCGGCAGAAACATTCAAAGAAGGAATATCAATGTAAAAATCATTGTATGGGTCCCCATCTCTTTGCACCTTCAGATACACACGGGGCAAATCTTTCGTCGTTTGAATATCAAAGGAAAGGAAATAAGTTGTTCCGGCTGCCAATGATTGCATGGCACACGCGAGAGGAAATTGAGCCTGCCAACTTTCGTAAGTTGCATCGCCTAAATGGAGCGTTAATATGCCGTTTTCCCATGTTTCGGTATAATTTGTTGAAGCAGCCCATTCCGGAGCGTAGTAAAGAACTCCCGCACTGAGAGAAACACCGGATAAAACATCGTTTCCGTCACACACATAAGTCGGGGGAAGTGTCGGTTCGTCAATATCAACCCCTGTACCGATTTCATGCAAAATGGGCGCACCGGTGTTCTCTCCTGCTGTAATTGTTGAATTTTCAATCACATAATGTCCCCAGTCTCCGATAGGCATAGTGATATAGCCGAGATTCAAAGCAAGAATCGCACCTTTCGCCCAGCCCGGCACATCACCGGCAGGAACAATGATCTGATACGTTTTCGTACCGGTCGTTTGGTCGATTGTCGGTTTCCATTCTTTCGGATCCAGCGATACCCCGTTTATTTCTAATTTTACGAAAGCATCCCCGATAAATTGATCGGAAGTACATTCGATTTTCAGCTCGGTGAGCGAACGGCTGTCTAATTTGAAAGAAATTGCCTGCGCCGTTCCTTCGGTAATATATACCGGTTCAACATATTCCGTGGAAACCGTTTGAACTTCGCTCCGATTGCCCGAAAAGTCGACGGCATACACCGAAAAAGTATAAACCACTCCGGGCGTAAGCGTCAATGTTACGTCATTGAAAAAGGATACTTCCGCAAAATTGTTTGCCGCATCTTCGATGTAATAAAAAAAGTTACCCGAATCGTCGGTCGCCGAGAGCGACAGGTTGAGTTGTTGTGCCGTTTGGGTTACAACAGTGGGGACAGCAAGCACAGGCGCGGTTTGGTCGGCTGCATCCGCGGAATTTACCTGCGTGTAATCGTAAGTAAAATCAGCTGTTTCATAAAACTGATTATTCCAAGATTGAAAAAAAGTAACCGTAACAGGATTCTGATTCGGCAGGCGGGCGCTCCCAAAAGTCTGCCGGTTTCCATTTGCTCTTCCCGTTAAATTAATTTCTGTTTTTGCGGGTTCCCAGTAACGAAGTTGTGATGCCCACCCGTCAGCGGAAACAGTCTGCCCCGTTAAATTTGTCCAAGCCCACGTTTTTGAGCCGACAGTCACCATTTTGAAATCGAAAGTAACTCCGGCAATGGGAGTACCCGGAGCCGCTCCGTTACGTTGCGGATACAAAGACAATCCGTTGCCTGTCATCGAACCTATTACCGCTTCCGTTTGTGCGTTTATATTTCCGGCCAACAATACCGCTGCCAGAAATAAGCCTGCTTTTGTAATCATCTTTTTCATAAGGTTTTTTTTAATTTTTGTTTAACAATACTGAATCAAAAGTTAAGAGTTAAGAATTAAGAGTTGTGGAATGTGAATGTTTTTTATGTTTATTCATGAACTTTTAATTTTAAACTTTCTATTCTTAAAAACTCTTAATTCTTAATTCTTAACTCTTAACTTTTAACTTTAGCTTTTAATGTCATTTTGATTATTTTGCTACTACTCTAAATGTTTTTTTCGACCCGAAGTACCTTATTTCTTGATAAACGGTACAGCCTGATTGTCGATTAAGAGGATATACAAACCACTCGTCAGCGACGATACATCTACGTTACCGCTTGTTTGCCGCGTCATGATTGTTCTGCCTTGAGCATCCGATATGCGTATCGCAGTACTGCCGGTGATGCCGCTAATATACAATACATCCGTTACCGGAACAGGATATACGCCGTAAGTCTGATCGATGTGCAATTTTTCGATGCTTGTTCCGCCGTCGGAACAGTCACAACTATTCTCGCCGACAGTATAGGTTTGATTCCAAGCATCTATAAAACAATTACCGTTGTTGCCAAAATTGGTATAGCCTGACGTAGTCCAAACCAATGTTGCACCCGTTGTATAGCTTATCACATCACCATCTGTCAACGGCGAATCGAATGTTATTGTAATTGTATGAGAATCAACCGAATTGCGTGTCGGAACAACAGCAGGAGCAACTCCATTAACAAGGAACCTTTCAGCATTTAACGCACCGCCATTCCATGTGGCATCGCCTGTTACATCATAAGGCGCTATTGTATAAGTAAGGGTCTTTTTATCAGTACTTAAACTTATGTTTAACAATGCCGGAGTAGTCAATGCTGCTCCCCCACCCTGTGTGATTGTATAACTGCAAAATGGCGATAATTCGCTTGTGTAGGTCAAACTGACTTTCATCGGGTTTTCCAACCCGCCGCCGCTGACAACTATTTGATTTCCCAAGCCGGTAACCCAAGTAACCGTTACAGTCGTCTCAGCGATTGTTCCGTCGGCTGCCGGAGTGAACGAGCTTTGAGAAAGCGTGTAACCGCCGGGAACACTTAATTGAATCGGGCCCGCAACATTAGAACCTGTCAATGTAAACGTTTGAGCGGCACTGCCCGGAGAAAATGACAGTAAATCCGGATCAAGCGTAATAACGGGTGTAGCCAATGTAATGTAGGGTGATAAAACTACAGGGTCAGATTCATTACCGGCTAAATCAACGGCTATAACAGAAAAATTATAGGTGGTGCTGCCATCCAATTCATTAAAAAGATAGGTTCCCGTTCCATTTGGAGTTAATGCCGGCAAAATCTGTTCGTAGCCGTTTGCTGTATCAATTAATTTAATTTGAGTAACACCTATATTGTCCGTAGCATTTATGCTGACATTTACACCCCATGCTTTGACTTCGCCGACAACGCTTGCTGATCCTATCACCGGCTTTGTCGCATCCGAACAAGTTGTTCCGTAAATATAATCCGTAAAAAATTGCATTGTTCCATAGCCTCCGCCATTTGTCCATTCAATTGTTCCATTAAAGTTGATTAAAGTACCTTTTGGTATGGTTATGCCTGCTTTCAGACGGAAAACATTCGGATTTGCAGTAGCGCTGCCAATCTTGTCAAGAACTTCAGTTCCACTGATCCCTGCAACCGTAAAACCATTAATATTTACTCCATTGCCTCGATAGGTATCTCCATTAAGTTTTACCAATATATCGCCATTTTCGTCCGTTTCTACAGAAAAATTAGCTGATCCAACGTTTCCGTTTATAGTTGTTCCGCAATATTTCGAACCGGGCAAATCGGGTTGGTCTGCATTACTTACCGTCCAGGGTACAGATGAAGATTCATCTGAATTGGCATACGTTGCTGTATCATCGGTGGCTGTTACTGTTACTGTAAAATTACCTGAAAACGGAAAATTTATTGTTTCTCCGGTTTCCTGAACTGTAAATGATTGTAACATTGTTGCACCCAAATACACTCTTACAATATATCCTGTTGCGTCGGAAACTTCATCAAAAGTCAAAATATTATCCACAACAGCTACATTGGTCGGCGTAGCAAGATTTGTAGCATACACCCCGGTACAGTTCAGACCATAAGTGTAAGCAGGGAAAACAGTATTTGGTATAGTTGGCCATAGATTGTTCCCATCACCGGTCGGATTGTCGTCAGTTGTTTTATATTCACATTGACCGCTGAAAGTGATTTGCGTACCGGCAGCAATGGGTTGTTTAGGTGTCAATATTACTTTTTTTCTGTCGGCGCTCATGGAAACAGAAAAATATGCATCTACTGCATTTCCATCAACTCTAAATCCATTCGCGGCCATACCTGTTCCGTTTCCCCTGAATGCTGCGTAGTCAAAAGTACCACCTGCAATATTCAGAGGATGTGGAAATATGGAAATTTCTACATTTCCGTTTGCAACGGTCTCCCAACTAAATAAGACATACGCATCGCTACCTGTTACAGGCACATTATTCGCTCCTGTGTTCGGAGTATACGGCCAATCACAGATTTCAGATAAGGGGCCTTGAGCAAAAAGGTTACCGCTTGATAATAGCATTCCGAATACCATCATCAATCCTAAAAGTGAATTTTTCTTTTTCATAATTTAAGAATTTAAAAAGTGTTTCCATTTGATTAATTAATTCCCGAAAAACCGGAATCCGGAGGAGATTTTCACCCTTTCTCCGGAGTCCGCGTATTTTATTGGTTTAAGAACACGTTCAAAATTTTAATTCTTAACCCCAACTCTTAACTCTTAATTCTTAACTCTTAATTCTTAGCTTGTCCGTACCACCTTTGCAACACATAAAACGCCTCTTTCTTTTGTCCTTTGTCGGAAATAAGACCTTTGCGGTTGAACCCGTCCTGTATTTGAGGCAGTAAACGCCTCGGTGAACGAAAATCCATCAATATCCACGGAGATATGCCGGATACTTTCGGCATTCTCTCTTCAATCATTTTCAATGTTTTGGCGTATAAATCGGCCTGGTATTCTTCCGTCCAGATGTCGGTTTTGCCGCCGTGCTTTCCGAACGGGGCGCCGGCGCCAAATTCACTGATGATCACCGGTTTCTCATAGTCGATTTCCCAGCGTACACGATCGAGCTTTTCAGTGGTTCCGTCGTACCAGCCCACGTATTGGTTGAAACTGACGATATCCACATAATCGCTCATTTTATCTTGAATGGAAAGCACTTCGGGAGATTTGTCGGAACGCTCCATCGCCATGCTGATCAGCCGGGTGTTATCCTTATTGCGGGCAAATGTCGACAAACTCGACAAAAATTTGTCGCGCGCATCTCCGTGCGGAGTTTCGTTGGCAATGGACCAGATGATGACATTTGCACGGTTTTTATCGCGTTCGATCATATCCGACAACTGGTTTTGCGCATTTTCGAAAGTTGCCGGGTTTTCCCATTGAATCGTCCAGTAAACGGGTATTTCCGACCAAACCATCAACCCGGTGCGTTCGGCTTCACGCACCATTTGTTCGTTGTGCGGATAATGAGCCAAACGCACATAATTGCATCCCAGCTCTTTCGCCCAATTCAGCAAGGTTCTATCTTCCTCGACGGAATAAATGCGTCCCGAACGAAACGGGGCTTCTTCATGAATCGATATTCCTTTCAGGAAAATCGGTTTGCCGTTGAGTAAGATTTCACGACCGCGTGTTTCGATGCTTCTGAATCCGATTTCATCGTTGACTTTATCGGTTTCGGAGGTAATGGTCACCGCGTACAATTTCGGTTGTTCGGGCGACCACAGTTGCGGACTGATTGCTGCTTCGAATACTGCCGAACCGTTTTCGTCGGTGATCAATTCTTTTTTCAGTTTCAATTCCGGAATTTCAACCGTCACTTTTTGTTTCAGGCGGTCGCCCGCCAATTGTATTTGTGCGAACAGGTCTTTCATCGATCCTTTTTTCAGTCGGATATTCCATGTTTGAATGTATGATTGCGGGAGTTGCACCAACAATACGTCGCGGGTGATGCCGCCGTAGTTGAACCAATCGAAATTGACGGTGGGAACCGCATCGGCATAACGTTTGTTGTCGACTTTCACGATCAATGTATTTTTTCCGGGTTTGATTAATTGATCGACCTTGAAATTGAACGGGGTATAGCCGCCGACATGTTCGCCGACTTTTTCGCCGTTTAAATAAACCTTCGCATCGTAATTTACCGCTCCGAAATATAAAAATGCCTGATTTCCCGCAACCGGTTTGTAATTGAATATCCGTCTGAACCAAACTGTTCCTTCGTAAAAAAACAGTTCGTCGTTTTGAGTGTTCCAATCGCCGGGGATGTCCATCACCGGCGCCAAATCGAAATCGTATTCTTTGTAGGTTTTGATATTATCCACCTGAATGTCTTGGAAAAATCCCGTCGGCGAAGGCTGACGACGATAATCGTAATATCCTGTTTCCAACGGATCAACCAAATAATTCCACCGCCCGTTCAACGACAGGTACGTCCGATTATAAACATGCTGTATCAACGACCCGGATGCTTTACTTTCAAGTCCGCCGCAAAACACCAAAATCGCCGACAGAATCAGTTTTATAACCGATACCCGGTACTCGGCGGCGAAAATATGAGAGTTGCAGAAACGAGGCATGGGAGTTAAGGGTTAAGAGTTATGAGTTAAGAGTTAAGAGTTAATCGGTTGCCGGTTATCGTGTTACGGTAAAACTTCTTTTCAAACCGCCGGCGCTGTCCGGCGAAATCTATATTTTATATTTGCCTGTGCCGGCAATTGGTTGATTGTCGTTGCTCCAATACCAATAGAAGATGCATCAATCACATCCGTATGGTGACTTTCTGATCCTTTCCGACCGATCCGATTGTACAAGACCGCTTTTTCGGAATCTGTTACTTTTTAATGAACTTATCCGACCGTCCGGTTTTATCTCCGGTCACCCGGATGATATAAATTCCTTTCGGATAAGAGGAAATATCAATGGTTTCTTCTTTTGCAACAGATTGCAGATGCAGCAGTTTACTTCCGGAAACAGTGAAAATTTCAATGGTCGAAGGCGACGATGCCAAGGTTAACCGAAGAGTGTTTCCGGTCGGTTGTTCCATGCTGAATGTTTTGTCGGATGCTTCTTTGATGCCCGATTCTTCAACTTTTTGATACACACGCACATAATCAATCAGAAACTCCTGAGGCCAGATGCTTGTATCTACGCCTTGCGCTCCCCCCCAGTTTCCGCCGACGGCAAAGTTGAGAATCACGTAAAAATTCTGGTCAAACGGCCACTGCGCCGAGCCTGCGTATCCGTTATTGTAGGTATACAACAGCCTATCGTCCAAATACCATTTGATGTAGCCCGGCTCCCAATCTATACGTATGATGTGGAAAGCGTCGGGGTCGGAGACCGTAAGGCTCGAACCGCTCTGCTGATGGTTGGGATTTCCGTAATGCACGGTGCCGAAAATCGTGTTCGGCTGATAGCCTACAAATTCCATAACATCAATCTCGCCGCTGCGAGGCCAGCCGCCGTAAACACTGCTTTGCGGCATCATCCATATTGCAGGCCACGTTCCGACGCCTTTCGGCAATTTGAAACGCGCTTCTACACGTCCGTACTTGAAATATTTCTTATTCTGACTCCAAAGTTTACCCGAAGTATAGTCTCTATTCTGATACTGTTCTTTGACGGCTTTTATCACGAGGCAGCCGTCCCGCGTAAAAATATTGTTTGCGTTGCCGGTATAGTACTGCAATTCGTTGTTGCCGAAACCATCGCCGGCAATTTGAGGACTCCATATATTCGTGTCGTATGAATTTCCGTTAAATTCGTCGGCCCACACCAATTGAAAGGTTCCGGGTAACTCAGGGTCAGGAACCGGCTGTGCGTCGGGGTCGATTTCAAACGAAATATCGTCGATATAAACCGTTACATCAGCTGTCAAATCAGCATCTTTTGCAGGTTGAATAAAAAAGTCGTCATAAACAGTTCCTGTTGCGCCGCCCAAATCAAATGTCACTTCCTGCCACGCATTCATGGCAGTATATTGTGCCGACGAAGAAAACGAACCATTGTCGCCGTTCAGTTCAAGTTTAAGGGTAACTTCACCTGCTTTTGGTTTCAGAAATTTCACTTTGCCAAAACGATACATACCGGGCAATGTCCCAAAAGTGAGCGAGATTTTATCGCGCAAAATCACGCCGGCATAAGTTTGCGTACCTGTGTGGCGCGTAATTTTCAATACTTTCGCACTTGAATTAACGGCATCAACGAGCGGATTATCGACAATTTGAAAGTCCACCCACCCCGCGTCAACAGGCGCCCAGCCTTTGTCTCCCGATTCGAAATCATCAATCAGGATATTCGTATCTTGTGCTTTCGTCGAAAACAGAAAAAAGCATCCTAATAACAGTGTCGCAATTGCATTTTTCATGTGCTTATTTTTTATTTTTTTAATTATGGTCACATGAAATGTCCATGAGGTTCATTTTGCTTGTTGATAGTTTTGTATCATGAACATTTCATAATCTTTCTTTTTAAAAATCCACTCCGGAATGAATCAGTTTTTCACCGGGAAATAACCCGGCTCGCATACCACAGCATTAAAAACAACTAAAAAACAACTTATCACACCATAAATCTACCTGAAAAATCATGATTCGATTTATTTTAAACCCTGATCATTTTCCGAAGCGGATTTTTATTTCTTTATAATTTTCTCATTTCTTTATAATTTTCTCATTCCGTTTCTCCCCGTCCGGGAATTGAACGGTAAGCAGGTATATGCCGGGAGCATATCCCGTCATATCGACGAAGGTTACATTTTTACCTTCATATAATTTCCGTCCGTTCAGGTCGGAAAGAATGATTTTTACGTCTTGATCTCCTGTCCGGAGATATACTATTTTTTCCACCGGATTCGGATAAATCGATACGGTTTGTTTTTCGGACGTTGCAATACCTGTCGCCGATACGGTTCCGTATGCTTCCACTTCCCAAATGGAAAATCCGTACACGGTTCCTCTTCTGATGCAATTGATTTTAATGTAGCGGGCATCTACATTATCCACAGTGATCCGTGTCTCTCCCGCCGCACCCGAAGTCGTGTCATAAATTCGTGTCCAGTAAGATTGATCCGTCGATACTTCCACATTGTATTGAGAGGCGTAGGCTCCTTCCCAATTGATGATGATGTCGGTCAACTTCGCGGTCGACTGCAAATCAATGATCAGGATTTTATTGTCTTCACCGTGCCGGCTTTCCCAGCGGGTACCGGGATTGCCGTCGACAGCCAAACTTGCCTGTTGCAAATCGGTCGTGCTGCTTGCCGATTCAATCGGCTTATTCAACGCCAGATTATCGCCGACGGGCGGCGGAAGTACAACGGCTCCGGGTGGATTCGGCGTCGGATCCGGGGTTGCGCCGGTATTGGTGATCACAAAATAATTCAACTTCAGATTTCCTGAAGTGATTTTGAACGTGATTTGTTGCTTTCCTGCGTTCAACGATACCGGAAATTCCCTGTCTGCCCACATATTTGAAGTATTCGTAACTGTTTTCGTAACCGTTTCTTTTGCCGAAGTGATGTCCAACACCGCATCGGTGTTCGACAATGCCCGCAAACGAAGGGTATAATCGCCCGGTGACGGTACATCGACATTGTAAGTAAGCCCGGCACCGCCGGTATAGTCGTATACGTCGAGAACTCCCGCTCCATCGGACGTTTGTTCCATATAAACGCCCGGACTTTTGACAATATAATGTTCTGCTTCGATGCACGCATCTACATTATGGTAGAAATCTTTATCGTACGACGACATATAGGTCCAAACCATTCCGGTTTCGGTAAGCACGCCTCTTTCCGTACCGCCGGTATTGGTCAATAATTCCATATACGGGTATGACGGATTTTGCACCTCATCCCGTCTGGGTATAAACCACGCATATCGGGCCACCATCGGTTCGGTTTCGAGATAATCGAGCATATCGATCATTTCTTTGCGTTGCTGCAAGGCTGTTCCACCCTGATTCTGAGTGAAATTATCCCACGCGCAAAATTCGGTGAGCCAAAGGGGTTTGTTATACCGGTCGATGTATTCTTTCACATAGCCTGTCGTAGCCACTGCCCAACCCATATAACTGTGTATGGCGATGCCGTCGACGTCATTAATATCCACATATTGGAAAAACTCGTCGAACCATTTGGCAGGGGTACTATATTGTGACCATCCGCTATAATTGCATGCCGGAGAAATAATCTTCAGGCCGAGTTCCAAGGCCAATGCTTTCAAAGCCGGCCAGCTGTCTGCCGCCTGCCGGGGGGTCATGTTCGCCTGATCGCTGAAGTTCGGTTCGTTAAACGCCAGAATGTATTTACAATCGGGATGTGCCTTCACATAATTGCGAATGGCATCCGAATTCCAATTGCCGTTCCAAGCCATCGGGCAAAACTCATACCCGTAAACACTGTTGTACGTGTCAACCACATTATTCGGCGTCGGCCCCCAATTGTAAAACCAGGAGGTGCCGGGCCGGAGGGCTTCCAAATCAGCATCATTCGTGAAATTAAAGCTGACTCCGCGTTTCGGACTTCGTGTCTGGGCCTGTAAAAAAAGACTGCTCCCCAGCAACAGACAGATGATGATTATTCCTTTATTTTTCATACCGGATTATTCTTTCATTATTTTTTCCGCTTTCCGCCCTCCCGCTTCGTTACGCATGTCGAGTATATACATGCCGGCAGGATAAGCCGTCATATCTATGGATTCCGGGTTATCTCCCGCATAAACACATTTTCCGTACACGTCATACAGCGTAACTTTTGTGTTCCCGGAAATTTGCAGATATAGAAAATCTTTTACAGGATTCGGATAAATTTTTACGCCGTCATCTGCTTCTACTTTTGTAACAGATGATAGTTCATTCTTCGTGATTTCCAACCAATTGATGCGAAGACCACCTCTTGTAAAACCAAGTCGAATTTTTTGTTTTCCTTGTTGGAAAGTAGCTTTGCACACTTGCGTATTCCATATATCTGCTCCCGGATTATCGAAAGATATATTGCCTGCCTCTATACCGTTTACCGAAATTTGAAGTGTTGAAACATCCGGCGGGCCATATTCATTTGAATTTCTAAAATAAACATTATATTCACTCGTTTCGGGAATATCAACATTATATTCCGTCCAACTTCTCGTACCCATTCCACATAAATTAATACGTCCTGAGGTATCTGTTGTCTGCTCCATATTCACTATATTATCGCTGACATACTGCGTAGCCGGAATTTGAATATCAGTGGTAAAATAATAGTTTTCATCGTGCGAAGACATATAGGTAAAAATTTCTCCCAATTCCGTAAGTAAACCCTCTGTCGTCCGTTGTAAGACGCTAATATTTGCACTGCTGCTCCCCCGTTCTTTAAACCAGGCATATCGGGCAACATAAGGTTCCGACTCCAAATAATCAAGCGTTTCTACCAAAAACTTTTTTTGGGTTGCTGCGCTTGGCGCCAGATTCATATCGTAGCAAAATTCGGTCAGCCAAATCGGTTTGTTATACTTTTTGAATAAATTAATAAAAGATGCTACCTGCGTGGCACTTGTCAAATAACAATGAACAGCAATCGCCGAAATATCATCGGGATCTATCAAGGCAAAAAAATCGTCAAGCCATTTAGTAGGGTCACTGTAACCGGGCAATGTTCCATAATTCACTGCAGGCGACACAATTTTCAAGTCCAGATCTTTTGCAATTTTAGATAATTTGGGCCATATTGCTGCCGCTTGCACAGGGGTCATATTTGCCTGATCGGTCAAATTCGGTTCATTATAGGCTAAAATATATTTACAACTCGGATACGACTCAACATACTTACGCAAACTCACTGAATCCACATCTTTCCACGCCATCGGAACATAATCAATGCCATTTTGTATCATGGCATCGATATTCCCCGTCGATTGTTCCCAATTATAAACCCACGAGAGGCCCGGCGACAAAGATTGAATATCACCGACACCAAGGCCGTTGAACGCAAGCCCTCTTTTCGGACTTTTCGTTTGAGCTTGAGTAAAACCAACACTCAAGGCACTCATTAACAGAATAAGTAAATATTTTTTCATGCTTTTTGTAAAATTACGAAGGTGTCGAAAACTGTTATGACCGTCATTGTGAAGGCAAAACAGGAAGCAATCTTCTAAAGATCAACGTTTT
Organism: Candidatus Azobacteroides sp.; assembly: GCA_009787405.1. Taxonomy (GTDB): domain Bacteria; phylum Bacteroidota; class Bacteroidia; order Bacteroidales; family WRGA01; genus WRGA01. The sequence goes on along the minus strand of WRGA01000112.1, from coordinate 17,682 downwards.
TTCGGATTACTTCCTGCTTTGTTCCTCCCGATTTGCAACGAGAAAATGAACCCTGTTGAGGCCGTCTTTCCCGGAAACTTACCGGATGACTACTTTAGCCACAGCATTACCGGATTTGATAATGTAAATACCCTTGCTTAATTCGTCTGTTCCGAATACCGGCTGTTGCGAAACTTTTACTTTGGCTCCTGTTAAATCATACACTTCGACAGGCGCTGTTGCATTGAGTACATTTACAGTCTTGTTTGTTACCAATACATTTAATCGAGCATTCTCTGCCTGCACATTAGCAATAGCTGATTCAGACAGCGGCTTGTAATAGAAAATGGCATCCATTTGCAAATTATTGTTATCGCCTCCAAATTGATAGGCAAAATAATAACCACTTGTAATAGGAGCACGATTATTCCACCCACTTGCTTCACCGCTGGCCAGCGTCCGCAATTTAGAAACCGGAATGTCAATCACTTGCCAGGTATTAAGCGTGAAATTCGGCGTAAGATTTTCATCGCCGGTATCGGCATAAGAACCGGAACCTACGCAAAATCTGGCTTCTTGAGCTGCGTCAGCCGCACCTGTTGCATCTCCTCCGCCAAAGAGCCATATCTCACATGGAGCAACGGTTGTTTTTCTAACAGCCATGTGAAACCGATAGTCGTCGGTAATTGCCGTCAAATCAATGGGCGGTGGTGTTTGTGAACCCAGTAAATTAAAACCGCCTCCACCCCAACCTGCTTGTGCAGATGTAAGGTCTAAATAACCGGTAGCTATTTGTCCAAGCGCACCATTACCGCTTACTGCATTAAAAACATAGGTGCTGCTCCAAACATCAATAAAACGCTCTCCTGTATTAGGGGCGGGAGCAACACCATACGTACCATTGGGTCGCAAATCCTGTACAATAGGCGTAACAGGATAATAATCTATTGTTCCATCGTCCAGCCAAATAGGATAAAAATTAGTGGCTGTGTTTTCCCCGCTAACGGGAAATGCGTTTTCAAAAAACATGTCATCCTGCGCTTTTGCAGGCTCTACATACCATGCCAACAGCGCAACTGCAATAAAAGTAACTACTTTTTTCATGATAAATTAATTAATTAAATTGATAAATAAAAAATTATGTTAGAGGAGAAGCGTCAAAAGCAGGGTATTTCAACTTCTTTTGACACTCCTTTTTTTAATTTACAGGTACTCCGTCATAGCCCGGATTTTGCGGCATCGGATTCAAGTCGCGTTCTTGCGAGGGAATCGGGAATAATTCGTGTTGTCCTTTGATAAAAGGCGACATGAGGCTGCCGATATTCGGTTGGGCCGTTTCACGATAATGATTCATGACCTTGTCGAGTATCCCCCATCGTTTCATGTCGAACCAACGATGCCCTTCCAATGCCAATTCTACCCGGCGTTCGTGCTGAATGGCGAGATACAAATCTTGGGCATTGTCCTGCAACTGTTTCGTGCCGGATTCTCCCACACCTTGTAACGGAATGGTATAATTCGGAAACGAAGGCAGCACATTACCGCCGCCCGAAAATGCGCGTGCACGTGTGCGAACTTGTTCCAAAGCCCATTTAGCGCGCGACAAATCGGGTGTTGATGATTTTACACAAGCTTCGGCATACATCAGCAAGACATCGGAATAACGAATTTCTTTGTGATTGTTCGACGAACGATAATTCCCGTCATTATTCATCGGATAAAAAGTTGTATCGGGATTCATCTGAGCATATTTACGCGAATGATAACGATTGCCTAAATACGTATTCAACGTCGTAGCGGTTTCGCCGTCATAAGGCGCTTGGGCTTCGCTCGGATTGATAATGGCTGCATCGCGGCGCATATCCCCCGGTTCAAATTCGTCGTAGAGTTGCTGTGAGGGACGCTTCCAACCCCAACCGGCGCCTGTCATCACTGAGGGCGTACCTTCAGGAGTCTTCCCCCAACGCGGGCGTATAAATATCGTAGTGAAGGTGGAGCGGGTAGCGCCCAAATACGTATAATTAACGTCTCCAAAGTCACCCATACCATTATCCGAATATTGAATCTCAAACACCGATTCATTATTATTATCATAATTAAAATCGAAGTTTTGGTTGAAATCAGCCAACAGTGAGTAACGGTAAGGATCAATGGATATAATGCTGTCACCCTGTAACTTAGCTTCGTCGAATTGTCCGGTATTCATATAAACTTTCATCAGTAAAGCCCGTGCAGCTCCTTTCGTAGCACGTCCCAAATCTGCGGCGCTATATTTCCCTTGATCGGGAAGCAATGCAATCGCCTTTTTTAAATCGCCTTCGATAAAAGCATACACATCGCTTTCGGAAGCCCGCGATTGCGGCCATTCGGATTGAACCATAATGGTATGGTCGGCAATAGGCACCCCTCCGAAAATTCGCACAAGACGGAAGTGATACATGGCACGAAGGAAATAATCTTCCCCGATAATCCGGTCTTGCAAACCGGCCGGGAATAAGGCGGGATCCATCGCCTCTACATTTTCACGGGAAAAATTGGCTCGAAAAGCGCCGATGTATTGCGCCCGATAATATTGAAGCAGTATGGCATTATCGGAACGTGTTCTGAAATTTTCCAAATCGAAGGCATCGGAGTTGGCATCTACTGTTTCGCCGCCTTTCAGCGCATCGTCGGAACACACATCTCCAATCCACCATTCGAAGAAATAAGTACCGCCAAATTCCCATTGTAACGGACAATAAGCAGCCGTTGCCGAGGCAACTGCATCATCGGAGGTAAGGAAAGATTCGCTTGCCAACGTGGAGCCGGGGTACTGAAAACTGAGAGTATCATTGCACGCAGTTGCCAAAAACAAACAACAAACTGCCATCAATATATTTTTACTGTATGTATTTTTCATAATTGCATTCCATTAAAAGTTCATATTCAACCCAAAAATCAAATTACGCGATTGCGGATAGTTACCCCAGTCTTCTCCGTTATTGCCTACTTCGGGATCATACCCCGTATATTTGGTAAACGTCAACAGATTGGAAGCCGAAACATAGAACCGCAAGCGATCAATGCCAATGGTAGAGGTCCATTTTTGGGGCAAGGTATATCCCAGCTGTATATTTTTCAACCGCAAATAGGAAGCGCTTTCTACAAAACGACTCGACATCGCGTTGTTATCTGCCGTACCCGCCGAACCGGTCGGGTTCGGAATAGATCCGTCGGAACCCGGCATGCCATTGATCCACGGACCGGTCGGATCGTCAGGGTCTTGAAGAACCGGGAAAAAGACATTGCTCATATCCGTTCCTAAAATTCCGGTAACGCCGCTGCCTTCCAGAAAATTCTGACGCAAATGATTGTACACTTTATTTCCTGCAACCCCTTGAAAGAAGAATTGCATATCAATTCCTTTCCACTCTAATGAAGCATTAAGGCCATACGTGAAATCGGGAAACGGATTGCCGGCATTGTATCTGTCATCGCTTGTTATCATTCCATCGTGGTTTATGTCCACATAGCGGGCATCCCCGGGCTTAGCGTTTGGTTGAATTTTTTGTGTCATGCCGGTTGCGGGGTCTGTCCATGTATAAGCATCTATTTCCGCCTGATTTTTGAACACGCCGTCGTATTGCAACACGTAGATCGTATTCAACGGATACCCTTCATTTTGCATGATGATCCCGTTATAAGTAGGAGCTCCATTATTAAGCGCAGTCAACTTATTTTTAATATACGATACATTTGCCGAAACGTTGTAATTGAAATTATTAATTCGATTTTGATGCGTCAACGTTAATTCTATGCCTTGATTTTGAACGTCGCTTGCATTTCCAACAGCCTTTGTTTGATAACCCACATGCGCGGGAGGAAGAACACCCATGAGCATACCCTGTGTAGTACGATCGAAATAATCAATCGTAAATTGGAGCTTATTGTGCAGCATTCCGAAATCGACACCGGCGTCTATCTGATCGGTTTTCTCCCATACACATCCCAACGGAACCGTCAGGAGCGACATCCCATTAATATTTGTTTCGGGAATTCCCAGAGGATAACCGACATACCACTCGCCGGGACCGGTAACTGTTGCGGTAGATCTGTTCAGCGCGATAGAATTGACATTACCGATACGCCCCCAGCCGACACGGATCTTCATGAAATCGAATGTATTCGCCAAAGGAGCAAAAAACTTTTCTTCACTGATTTTCCAAGCGCCGGCGAACGAAGGAAACAAGTCCCAATAATAACCGGGCGGCAGACGGGAAGAACCATCGTCTCTTAAGCTGACGGTAAGCAGATAGCGGTTGTCAAAATTGTAGATCAAACGACCCAAAAAAGAGACCATTCTCTCCTTGCTTACGTTATCCCCGCCACTGAGCCGAAAGATAGGAGTCGTTCCATTCCAATAATAACCACCGGGTGTTTTGTTTATATACCAATTTTTAGGATCGGTATTCAACAAATCCTGCCCGCTGGCATTCACCTTATAATAATTATTATCTTCGGAAGTTGCTCCGAGCATAAGCGTTACATCATGTTTTTGTTCAAAAAGCTTATGATAAGTTGCCGTCCCTTCGTATTTCATATTCACGGTACGTCCCATCGAAGAGTTCACGCTGTTATGAGCTACCCCATTATACGTTACATCTAATACCGGAGTGAAATCGCGGGTCATCCCGTCCGAATATTTCGTACTGATATCGCCGCGTAACAAGAGTCCTTCTATCGGAGTGAGTTCCAAATAGATATCGCCTACTATATCAATAGTGTTATTATAGGGTTTTGCATTGTAGGCAATATTATAAGGATTCGAGACATTCGGAAACAACGTAGGTGTAGAATATTTACCGCTCAAATCCACCGGCCGGCGACCGACCGAAACAGTGCCGTCCGGATAACTGACAGGATCCCACGGCGCCATCGAAAGTGCACTATACAGCATACCGACGTTCTGATTATTTTCGCGCCCTCCGCCCCAATTATAATTAGAAGAAGAGGCAAACGACAGATTTTCACCTATTTTCAACCAGTTACGCATCTGATAAGAGGTATTGAGACGCAAGGTAAAACGCTTATAAGACGTATTGATCATCGTTCCCTTCTGATCAAAATAATTAGCGCTTACCATATAATTTGATTTATCGTTCCCGCCGTCTACGGAGAGATAATAATTTTGAATCAGCGCGTTTTTTACAAAAACCTCATCCTGCCAGTCGGTATCAATAAGCGTTAAATCCAATCCCTCCGGATGAGCGGCGGTTTTGAGCTGTGGATAATGCAGGTCTGTACTACTGATTTTATAGGTGTTGACCCATTCGTTCAATCCGTTGGCATCCAAGTAATCTTTTGTACCGGCAAAAGTGGCCAGCATATTTGCCAATTCGTCCCGTTTCATTACATCCAACTTTTTCCAACGGTTTTGCGTGCCGATATAACTTTCGAAGGTAATATTGCTTTTTCCGGCGGACCCTTTTTTGGTCGTAATAAGGATAACGCCGTTGGCCCCGCGCGAACCGTAAATCGCTTGTGCCGAAGCATCTTTCAACACTTCCACCGACTCGATATCGCTTGGATTCATGAAACTGATGTTATCCGTAATCAAACCGTCCACTACATAAATCGGATCGGGACTGTTTATTGTTCCGATACCGCGTACACGAACCGTAGCATTGGAACCCGGTTGCCCGTTGTCGGTATTGACCGTAACACCGGCTAAACGTCCTTGTAAGGCTTTATCCACTCCGGAAACCGGCGCAACTTTAATTGTTTTTCCGGAAACAGAACCGACAGCGCCTGTCAAGTCGCTTTTTCTCACTGTTCCGTAACCGATGGCTACCACTTCTTGCAGCACATTGTCTTCGGCATCCAACACCACATTAAGCAGTCCGCCTTTCTTAACTATTACTTCTTTTGTATTATATCCTACATAAGAAATAGTCAGTGTAGAATTCAGCGGCACTTTCAGTGAATATTTTCCGTCCATATCGGTCGCGGTACCGACACTGCCTCCTTTTAAATAGACACTCACTCCGATTAACGGCTCGTTTTCGCCTTTAGAAATCACCGTCCCCGTCACTTCCACTGTTTGTTGGGCAAACACGGAAGAAGAAATAATCAGCAGAATAAAAATTAATTTGTTCTTCATGTCAATTTTACATTACAGATTTAAGCATTTAAAAATCTTGGTTCAAAACTACGCCGGTGCAAGAAATCCGGCAAAAAAAATACCTCATCAAAAACTCATCAGAGTGCGAAAAACAATACACTAAAAACTCATCATACATACATTAATAGATTAATAATTAATAATTTAAAAAATAAACCATTTCAAAAATCACTTCTTTTCGGGTTCAAATCGACACATCAAAACCCGGTTTTCGTTGATGAAATCGACCACCTGTTTTTTACCGGCTGCTTCACGCAATCAGCGACAATTGTGTCAATATTCGTCCAAAAACTCTTTCAAATTATCATCCCGGGATAATCCGAGTCTTTTCCGCAACCGATATCGTCCGAGTTCGACACTTCGAACGGATATATTCGTTAATTGAGCCATTTCTTTGGAAGAGAGATTCATTTTCAAGAAGGCGCACAACTTTCGGTCTGAGGGAGTCAGTGTCGGAAAGTCCCGGCGCAGCTTGTCGAAAAACGCATCATGCACCAGATCGAAATTTTCTTCAAATTTTTTCCAATAATTGTCCCTTTCTTTGCTCTGATTGATCTTCAACTGCAACTGCCGAACCTCTTTTTTCGCCTCGTCGGAACTCAACTTGCCGCATATCGCATTCAAACTGTCGTTGATGTCCGAAAATATTTCGTTCTTGTCGCGCACGATCATCAATGTGGAAGCTAATTCTCCGGATTTCAACTTCAATTCGTTTTCCAGCTGTTCCTGTTTCAACTTCATGATTTCCTGTTCCTGTTTTACCGTCTGTTGCCGGAATCGCTCGGCCTGTTCTTTTATTTCCAGGTCTTTTTTGTAGGCCAGACTCCTTTTACTTTTTCTCCACCGGTACTTTATGTATTTGAGTATCCCGTAAAACAACAGCAATATCAACAGGAAATAAACAAGATAAGCCGGTGTGCTTCTGTACCACGGCGGCAGAATCCGGAAAGAGAAAGAAGCATAGATCGGTTCTTTGGTGTAATTGCTGACCGACCGGACATGAAAGGTGTAATCTCCTTCGTGCAACCGCGTGTATTCTTTGGCTGTCAGTGACGAATATTCACTCCAGTCATCATCATAATTATCCAGTTTATACGCATATTGAGCTTCCGGATTGTAATAATATTCCGTGGTTTGAAAAGAAAAACGCAATGAATTAAATTCATACGGAATATCGGGTTTAAATGTCAATCCCCGGTAATTGTCGCGGTAAATGATCGTATCGGTTTCCCTTCTCAACCATACCCTTCGAATGCTTAAGTACGGGTGCATCACCGGTTTAAATTTGCGTGTCGGATCCATCCATGAGAATCCGTCTTCGGTGCCGACCAACGTGCAAGAATCATTCACCGGATTGATATGCTCAAACCCGCCGAACAACAATGATTTAAAATATTGTCCCGTATATAAATCGCTTTCGTATCCCGAACCGGTTTTCCGTGAATAGCCGACGCTCCAGTCCGAAACAAACCAATACGTGCCGGAAGCCGGATGCTGTTTCAATGCCGTATAAGAAATTTTGCCCGCCAAAATGGAGTCATAATGCTCGTCTTCGACCATTTTATCGGCTTTGGCGTCATACTTATAAATTCCGCTTTCGGTAGAAAACACGATTCGTCCGTCCAACCGGTAAACGCTGTTATACGTTGCAGCCGGCAATCCGTCGGCTACTCCGTAATACCGGATGAATACGACGCTGTCTCTTTTTTCGTTCAACGTCAGCCGCGCTATTCCTTTCTCGCTGTCGCTCTTCCAAATGTATTTGCCGTCGTATTCGAAATTATTGCCGGGCCCGTCGAATCCTTTGATGGTGTACGCGCATTTCCATTCTCCTCCGGATTTGTCCAATACCTGAAACCCGATAAATGTCCCCGTCAGTATTTTATTTTCTCCGAAAGGCTTGCACGAATAGGTTCCGGTTGTTCCCGGAATATCTTTTCCGGTTGTTCCGTGAATCAGGGATACTCCTTTATTATAAGAGCAGAATAATTCTCCGTTGATTTCGGTCAATTCCCAAACACCCGATATTCTCGGAATCCGTTCTAACACTACAGGTTCTTGTTCGACCGCAATCGGCCATTTTTTATACATCAGCCCCTGATTGGTTCCCAAATACATCACTCCGTCTTTCAAACAGGAAGCGGTTCCTTTTCCGTAATAATTAGACTGATTGAACAAATTGGTCACCGGATAATTCAGAGCGACATAACTGATGCCGTCGTCCAATCCCAGCCACAAATTATTCTCGGAATCAAAAAACACGAACAAAATGGTGTTGTTGTTCAATCCGCTGTGAATATTCAGTTGAGTATACAGGTTTCCCGCATAGTCGATGACAAAAAGACCGGCTTGCACGCTGCCCAAGGCAATATATTTTCCGTTTTCGGCTGCGCTGAATAATTGTATTTTGCTTAAATCCCGGTCGATGTTCGTTTTTAAAGGAGAAATATCATCCCCGTTCCAAACAAACAATCCGTGAAGAGACGTAACAAAAAGGTGTTGACGGTTTTTATACGGAAGAATGCTGATAACCTGTTTTCCGGAAAGTAACGGCAAATTTAATTTCACCGGGGTGTTTCCGAGCAGGTAATAGACATTCCCGGCAGTCGCGATCCATAAAATATTATGAACAATCGTACTGTACTCGATCTTTTCGGGCATATCAATCCTCGAAAATCGGCCGTCGACGTATTTGAAAATACTTTTTTCTGCCTGAAAATACAGGGTTTTATCCATTTTATGAATCTTCCAGACATTTCCGAAATATCGGTTGCCGGAGGGAAGCAGATGTTTCAACGATTTGAACGACAATTCTCCCGTACTGTCCGTTTGATAATATCCCAGCTCATTTTCGGCGCCGGCATATATTTTATTGTCGTCCGCCAACAACGACCGCACGCACGTATGATTGGGAACCGGGTAAGTGATCCAGTTGATCCCGTCGAACTCTAACATGCCGTAACTGTTTCCGAAATACACCCAAGAATTCGACGCTTGAATGGCCGTCCAATTTTGAGGTCCCGAGCCGTAAACCGATTTCGGATAATTAATGACTTTAGGATACCAACCGGCTTTGACACTGATCTCATTGACAAAGAAGATGGCGACGGAGCTTATTATGGATATAACCGTTCTATTCATACGAAAACAATAAACGGGAGGATAAATGAAATAAAATTTACAATTTGTTTCACGAGAAGAAAAAGCATCTTCTCTAAATCATGAGGCAAATTGTAAAAAGGAAAAGTAAAAAGAGAAGATCAAGATAAGTTTTCATAACCGGTATTTTAAGTAAGCTGAGGTTTCAAAAGTAGAGATTCATCATAGGAATACCTAAAAAAGCAACTATACAAAAACTATACTTTTCGGATAAAAGATGATGCGGCAAGAAGATTGATATTTTGCTTTCAAAATTGAAAAATAAGAATTAAATCATTATTAATCAATTAATTATAATGAAGATGTAAAATGAAAAGGGCGTTTTTACTTTTTGCTACAGGCAAAAATAAAAAATCTCAACTCCGGTCGATTCTCGAATTTCTTGCAAAAACGCCACATCTTTTCATTTTTCACGGAATATTAAAAATGATGTGGTAATGATCGGGAAGATTGAAAATAATCCGGCAGAGATTGAAAAAGAAGAGGGAAAATATGATGAGATGGAAAGGGTATCGGAGTTATTAATTTATTTAGTCTAATCGTTTTTTCAACTGCACCACATTCTCCACATGATGCGTGTGCGGAAACATATCCACCGGTTGCACCGCCGTCACTTGATAGGCTTCGTTCAACAGATTCAAATCGCGGGCCTGGGTAGCCGGGTTGCAACTGACATATACGATTCGCCGGGGAGCGGCAAACAAAATCGCCTGAATGACATCGTCGTGCATACCGGCACGCGGAGGGTCGGTGATGATTACGTCCGGGCGGCCGTATTGATTCATGAACTCTTGATTTAAAATATCCTTCATATCACCGGCGAAAAATACGGTATTCGTAATGCCGTTCAAATCCGAATTTTCTTTCGCATCTTCAACAGCTTCGGGAACATATTCGATTCCGATCACTTTTTTCGCCCGATGTGCAATAAAATTCGCGATGGTGCCGGTTCCGGTATAAAGATCATAAACAAGCTCATTACCGGTCAGTCCGGCAAAATCACGCACTGTTTTGTACAAATGATATGCTTGTTCGCTGTTGGTCTGATAAAACGATTTCGGCCCGATCTTAAACCGCAATCCTTCCATTTCTTCGTAAATGCAATCCTTTCCTTTGTAAACGATCACTTCCCGGTCGGTAATCGTATCATTGGCTTTCGGATTGACAATATAGATTAAGGAAGTAATTTGAGGAAATTGTTCCGAAATATGCCGTAGCAATGCTTCGATTTTTTCCCGGTCGTTTTCGAAGAATACGACGATGAGCATGATTTCGCCGGTGGTCGATGTCCGGATGATCAGGTTCCGCATCAACCCGTGTTGTTCGCGAAGATTGAAAAAAGAATAATTGTTTTTCAGACAAAAGTCTTTGACCGCCGATCGGATTTGATTGGAGATATCGTCCTGCAACAGGCATTCCCGGATATCCAGCACTTTGTCGAACATTCCCGGAATATGAAATCCGAGCGCATTCCTGTTCGCAACCGGTTCTCCGGATTGTACTTCATTTTCGGTGAGCCAACGTTTATCCGAAAACGTAAATTCCAGTTTATTCCGGTAATACCGTGTCTTTTCGGAACCGAGAATCGGGGATATTTCGGGAATATCTATTTTCCCGATCCGCAGCAGATTATCCGCCACCTGTTTTTGTTTGTATCTCAGCTGCTCTTTATACGGCAAATTCTGCCATTTGCATCCGCCGCATATCCCGAAATGTTCGCAAAATGGCGTCTCCCGTAAATCGGAATAAGATTTGAAACGAATGACCCGCCCTTCGGCATAACGATTTTTTTTCCGGTATATCTGTATGTCTACTATATCGCCGGGTACCGCATACGGAATAAACACCACCAAATCATTTATTTTTGCGATCGCTTTTCCTTCTGCCGCAACATCGGTAATCGTTATATCTTCCCATACGGGAAGTTCTTTTTTCTTGCGTGCCAATTTCGTTTCTTTATTTATGAATTTTTACCTGCGGCGTTATTAGTTATTCAGCAATAACGCGAAGCAAGTAACACCGGAGGCTAATAACCAATACCGCTGCAAAAGTAATGTTTTTTATATGATCTATATCTTCTATGCCTAAAACAAGTCTGTCGAAGGGCCGCCTCTTCCCCTTCTTTCACCGCCGTACGAACGATTATTTCTTGATTCTCCGCTTTGATTTCCCGAACCGAACGCATTAAAACTGTAGATAAAATAAAGCATGCAATAACTCGTCAATGTATTGTATTGACTGTCGGTGATGGCATTTGCGGAAATGGTGCGTGTTATGTTTTTGCGATCTTGCAAAATGTCGTAAATTTTGAATTTAACCGTCGCCTGATTGTTTTTCAGGAATCGTGTCGATACTTCCGCATTCCAAATGACTTCATTTTGAGAATATCCGGTCGAATATCCCGAACGGCCCGTATAATTGATGTCGGAAGCCAATACAACATTCAGCGGCAGATTGATCGACAGATCTCCGCCGATTCCGTAATCGGCCGTAGACTGATTCTGTTGTCCTTCCAACGTATTGTCGGTATTGCTGTAACGAATCGAGAAACGTGTTCCGAGATTCAAAATAGTCGAACGGAAGGAGATTCCGGCAATTTCATTCAGGCCCAAAACGCGGGACGTGTTGTCCAATCCGTTGGCATACCCCTGCGTATTATTGTAAGTTGCGGTAAAATTGGAATTAACCCTGAATTTGGGATTTTTCAAAGGGGTATTGTAAAATGCCTGCAAACGGGCATTCCAATTTCCGCTCACATTGACGGGATAGGTTGTTCTTACGCCGGACGAATCGTAAACCCCGAAATTGGTAATGCTGTTGAGGATATAACTGAAATTTCCGTTGATGTTCAACGACTGCTGCCTTTCCCGGTTATAATCATTGTAACGAAAATAAAGCTGATGGGTATAACTCGGCTTTAAGTCCGGATTCCCGTACCGGATATTCAGCGGATTCGATAAATCGACAGTCGGATCCAATTGCGTTATGCTCGGTTGGGCGGTTTGTCCGCGATATTCAATCCGCATGTTGCGCTGTTTATCAAACCGATACGATAAACTAACCGTGGGCGCAAAATTAACGACGGAACGCGAGAGTTTTTGAAGAATCGTATCGCCGATATATCGCTCGCTGGTCGATTTCGACGGAGAAACTTCAAGACCGACGGAATAGTCGTATTTTTCCCGAACCGTTCTTAAACTCACGTTGATCTGTTGGTTGATAAAATGATTCCGGAAACTTCTGCTGTAAGCGCTGTCTAAAACGGTATATTCTTGTGTCACGGAATCTCTCGAAAACGTATTTCTCCGCGTATCATTGTCGTTGACTCTGTAGGAATAGGACAATTGAAGAAAACGATTGGTGAAAACCGGTTCCACGAACGACGCATAAAGACGATAATTATACCCGTAATTTTTATTGTCCTGAATCTGATCAATTATACTGTTTTTTCTGATCGCACCGGTTTGCGGATCAAAATAAGCGGTTTCGGAATCATTCTTTCCGTCGGAACTGCCGTTGGTGATTCCACCCGTCAAGCTGACGGTCATTTTCCGCCCCTTTTTAGTGCGCGACCCCCGGCTGACATCTAATGTTCCGGAGATGTTATATCCGTCGCCGTCGGTGAATGCGGATGAATTGCTTCTATTGACCAATGCTCGCATCGGAGAGCCGTCTCGTGTGTCGGTATATCCGATTTCGCTTGCCGTCGTGGTATTGTAGGAAGCCTGCGGCTTGAAATTGATTTGTGTGAGAGAATCAGGCTTGTATTCCATATTGATTTGAGCGGCCAGATTATTCCCCACATTTCGATTGACGGTCGTATCGGTGGTAAAAAAGACGCTGTCTTTCAAAATATTTTGCGTTTGACTGCCCGAATATACTTTCGACGACGAATGACCGTAAGCTACGCTCCCATCCAACGTGAGTTTATCCGAAAAGGTATTGTTTACATTCAATCCGAGGGTTCCGGACTGATTGATGCCGTTCGATCCCGAAAAATTCGATTGTCTCCGTCCTCTTCCTCTCACATTCATTTGCGGAATCAGATCTCCTCCCAAATCGGAAAATCCCTGGTTATTCGTATTATTGGCGCTTCCCAATAAAGAAATCCGGGTTTTGTCTTCAAACCGGTTGATCATGCCCGATGCTTCGTACCGGTTTTCGTCGTCGATCTTTGTTCCTCCTCCGAGAACGGCATTCCCGAACCAGCCCTTTTTCATCCCGGGTTTTATGGTGATGTTGATGATTTTCTCGTCGTCTCCGTCATCAATACCCGTCAATTGGGCCAAATCGCTTTTTTTGTCCACGACCTGCAACTTATTGATGATGTTGGTCGGAAGATTTTTGGTGGCGACTTTCGGATCGCCGGCAAAAAACTCTTTTCCGTCCACATAAATCTTTTTGATTTCTTTTCCGGCAACGGTTATTTTTCCGTCAGAATCGATCTCCACACCCGGCAATCTTTTCAATAAGTCTTCGGCAACTGAACCGGGCGGCACTTTAAATGAATCGGCATTATATTCGATCGTATCCTGTTTCACAATCACATCCGTGGCATATCCCACAACAACCGCCTCTTTCAGCATGGTGCTGCCCGGAATCATTTCCATACCGGATAATTTCACATCGGCATCCGTAACTTTTACCGGTTTCGATAACGTTTCAAATCCCAAATAGGTTATTTGAAGAATGTAATTTCCTCCGGATACTCCTTTTATCGTAAAAGCGCCTGCATAGTCGGTAAATGTTCCCGTTTTAAACGTGCTGTCGGGTAATTGCAGCAAACGAACCGTTGCTTGAATCACCGGTTCCTTGGTCTCTTTTTCCATCACAATTCCCGAAATCGATACTCCTTTTGTCTGTTGCGCAAAAAGACTCGCCGGAATCCACAAAAACAACAGGATGCCCCAATAAAACAGTTTATTCATCGATCTTTAAAATAAAGGTATTTTTTTACAAAAAGTATCCGCAAAGTACAAAGCTTAAAATAATAAACATATTAAATCCTACGCATTTATCCTATAAAATGCGTTTAACAATAATGTTAAATATATTAAAAAAAATTAAGGATTGATACAATATTCCGCTCAAACGGGCGTTAAATAATCAAAGAATTTGAGACTATTTTCAACGGAAAAGGTTTAAAAAGATTTAAAAAGAAAGTAAAAAGATTACGAATATCCCGGAAAGAAGTTCCTTATATTTATGAAGCAGGGAACTTTTCTCAAAGTCCCCTGCTTTATAAGGGTTTTCAATAGATACTAGCCTTTAAGGTAAAAAGATTGCTTTAGGTTTATGGGTGCAAAGGTTGCCTTTTTTGCCGAACCGGCCAAAAAAAAAAACATGTTTTACAATAGCTTTTTAAAGCCTTTATTTAAAGTATAATTTCAGATTAATACTAAAGGCAGGCCATGTGTTCAGTGCCCATGGGATGTCTTATAATCGTCATATAAGGACAATAAATAAATAGCAGACTGATTATAAGGTATATAAAACAAACAAAAGCTCAATATCGCTTCTTTTCATAAGGTAACCCGTCAAAATTGATGAAATGTTATTTTATATCATTATGAATCGGGGAATCCATCGCAAGAGTGTTAAATTTAAGGGATAAAATCAATCTCCCGCATTTTCCGGAAATTGTACCTCTTCCGATCATTATCGGATTTTTGACTTTATGTTTTTTTAAACAGAGCCGACACCCGCATTCAACTAAATACCGACGACAATTATCGCGGCCGGATAATGAGTATTTAGTGTTGATTAATACCGGAAGTTCTCCCATCGGAAGTTCTTTTTCGGGTTTTTGTGATGAATACCGCCGGCGAAAAATACGTTTTTTTGTCAACAGGCTGATATCTCTTGTTTTGGATACCGCGCTGTTTTACATTTACCGGAAATTCTTGACAAAGACCGGGGTGATGCCGGAAAATGATGCGGAAGACCCCGGTATTTATCCTTGAGTTTTTCCGGCCCGATTTTCATATTGGCAAATCAAATGCATCAATTTTTCAACGGCTTCTTCTTCCGGAATGTTTTTTTCCACACATTCTTTGCCTTTGTACAGGCTGATCCGTCCTTTTCCTGCTCCGACATAGCCGTAATCGGCATCGGCCATTTCTCCGGGGCCGTTCACAATACACCCCATGATTCCTATTTTAAGTCCGGTCAAATGAGACGTCGCAGCCTTTACCTGCGAAATGGTTTGTTGCAGATTAAACAATGTTCTGCCGCATCCGGGACATGAAATGTATTCGGTTTTGCTGATTCTGGCTCTTGCCGCCTGCAATATCCCGAACGAATAATTTATGATATCCTTCACCGGTATCGTTCCTTTATTCGAGATCATAACGCCGTCACCGAAACCGTCCAAAAGCAGTGTGCCGAAATCGACGCCTGATTTGATTTGCAAATCTTCGGGATCATTTTCCCGATAAGTCCGTTCAATGACAACCGGCACGAAACATTTTTTATTCAGTAATGCATGAAAAAAAGCTCGCTGCTCTCCCACTCCGTTTTTATGACCGGTTTGCAAGATAACGACAAGCGATTCGTCCGATTGCAATACATCCGTCAATTCATCCGAAAGATCGGAATACGATAATTTCAAAAACTTAACCGGTGAATCCGTTTCTTTTATTTTTTCTTTTTCGGAAAATGAAAATACAGGAAAGCCGACTGATTTATTATCTTTCCAAACCGGAAAATCAACCAGCAAGGGGATGCCTTGCGGAAAACCGCCGATTTCTTTTTTTGTCCCGATATACAGGTAATCGGGAAGTAACTCTCCCGGTTCACCGGTATTTTCCGAATGATCTGCAATCACAACCGGCAAATGATTTCCTCCGATATTTTTCACCGGCCGGCTTTTCCTTTTTTCCGGAGAAAAAAAATTGAATCCGGAGAAAACATCGGCCTGAATCGGTACATGATTTTCCCGTTCCGACACATAATCCGCCAATTTTCGGGCAACGGGTATTTCCGCTTCCGGTTCCTCGCTCAACGATACCCGGACGGTATCGCCGATGCCGTCGGACAACAACGCTCCAATGCCGACTGCCGATTTGATGCGTCCGTCTTCTCCGTCACCGGCCTCGGTCACACCCAAATGCAACGGATAACTCATTCCTTCCCGATTCATCCGGGCAACCAGCAGGCGAACCGTTTGCACCATAACCACCGTATTGGACGCTTTGACGGAAATCACGACATCATGAAAATGTTCGTCTCTGCAAATCCGTAAAAACTCCATGCACGATTCCACCATACCTTCGGGCGTATCTCCGTAACGGCTCATGATCCGGTCGGATAATGACCCGTGATTGACTCCGATTCGAATGGCGGTGCAATATTCTTTACAGATATTCAGAAAAGGAATAAACCGATCCCGAATCTTGTTCAATTCCCGTTGATATTCTTCCTCTGTATATTCGAAATGTCGAAAGGTCTTGATGCTGTCGACAAAATTACCGGGATTGATTCTCACTTTTTCCACCACTTTTGCCGCTGCTTCGGCGGCTTTGGGATTAAAGTGAATATCGGCAATCAGCGGCGTGGTATATCCTTTTCCCCTGATTCCGTCGCGAATATTCGCCAAATTTTCGGCTTCCCTGACCCCTTGCGCCGTAAACCGGACATATTCCCCGCCGGCCTCGATGATTCTGATGCATTGGGCAATACTTTCTTCGGTATCCATGGTGGACGTATTGGCCATGGACTGAATGCGTACCGGATTGTTTCCGCCCATCGGCGTATCGCCGATTTGTGCTTCGGATGAACGACGGCGGATATAATTGAAATAGTTTACCATATTCATATTAAAGATAAAATCGATTATTTTTGAATACAAAACTACAAAAAAGCAAGTAAAAATAAAACGGAGAAATTCAGTTAAAAATCAGACGTTCGGGAAGGATTCAATTACAGAGAATGACACAAAAAGTCCTGCAAATAACGCCGAAAAAACAAACCAAAAGATGCGAATATCCAAACAGATGTTGATATTCAGGAAAATAGACCTGGAGGTGTATATTTAAAAAAGCTCATTGAAATTTCAGAAGGGGTAATATTCCAAAGTTAGTGATGAGATCAAAAATCAAATCATAATAATTTGAAAATCAACGAACGGTAAAAACGGTTATAAAAGCAGGAGATGTATACTTCCTGCTTTTTATTAATTTTACAACCTGAAATGAAAAATGTAACCCCTGTCGCGGTGGACATGTTGTCCGTTCGCCGGCTTATTCAAAAGGACATATTGTCCGTTAGACAAAAGGTATCTCATTGGAAATAAAAAATGTTTAATGGTGATCGGATATTATACCCGGCTATTCCCGCAGGTGGGGTATAAAAAATGCAATATTCATTTTTTGAGAATTATGTTC